>JAQSDW010000202.1:91646-140370 GCA_029946105.1 Reyranella sp.
CCCGTCTATCAGGCCCCCGTCTATCAGGCGCCGATGTATTCGCAGCCGGCCGATCCCAGTCTGAACTTCAACTTCACCATTCCGCTGCGCTAGCGTGACGGTCGCGGCGGGGCTTTGCCTCGCCGCGACTATCCCATCTCCGTCCGGACGCTCCGCGCCCAGACACAGCTTCAGGATTCCTGCGGTGTCGGCGGCAGCATCCGGTCGATGGCATTGACCCAGACCTCGCGTGCAGCCTCGACCGACAAGCCGTGACGTTCGCGCATGCGCCCCCAGCTTTCGAAATCGGTCAGGGCCTCGAGGGCGATCACGAGCTGGTTGCGGTCGGCTTCCGGGAGGGTCGAAAGCTCCGGCTGGTACATCAGGAGCAGGCGCGCGGCGACGGCATCGCGCATGCGCTCGATCCGTACCTTGAGCAGTTCCGACTCATGTTGATTGTGCAGTAGCGCGCGCCATAGCGGCAGCCATCGCTCGCAGATGCCGGCGCGCGTCTCGACCTGGGACAGGAGCCGGGCCTGCCGGTCACCGTCGGCATGGTGGATGACAGCCTGGGCCATGCCCTGGGCGAAGGCATGGTCGGCGGCGGCAAAGCTCAGCGCAAGAAGATCGGCAAAGCGCTCGAATACCGAGCGGACGGAGTAGCCGGCGCGTTTGGCGATCTGGGATGCCGTCGGCGGCTGCGGGCTTTCGCGCAGGAGATCGAGATAGGACTCGATGATCAACTGCCGCGTCCGCTCGCTCCGTAGGCGGCGGCCGTCGATCCGGCGCTTGACGGCAGGGGGCCCTGTCACAACGGGATCGTCGATCATCTCAGAATGCGCTCCAGGCCACGCCTCAGTCTCCAACACTGTGACGGTCTTCGCCGCGTCGCGCTAGCATACGCAACGACGCAGGACTCAACTGGTGGCGCTGGCCGGTCTCGCTCCCGGATCGCCCGTCTCTCCCGTGGGTCGATCACCCCGAAGCATCATGCAGATGCAGCCTTGCCAGCGAGGCCACCGATGGGTCAGTACTTGGGGAGAACGCCAAGACCCACGGAGACCGATCATGCGTTTGCGCCGCCTGTCCTCCTTTCTGTCCCTCCTCGGCCTGGCGATGCTCCCGGCCGCGGTTCAGGCCGACCAGGCCGCCGCTGCCGCCTGCGCGGCCAAGCTCTCGAAGGAGGGCCAGATGCTCTACGAAAAGGCGGCACCGACGGTGTCGCCGAGCAACAACATCAAGGATGCACTGACCGCTGTCGCTCGCCCCTTGGTGATGAACGGAGCCATGTCGCGCGCGGTCGCGCGTGACGCGGCCGAAGCTGCCGGCGAATGCATGAAGCTGGCGAATTGAACCTCCGTCGAAAGGGCGTGGCGTGATGCGGGTTCCTGTCTTGGTCATACTTGCCGCCCTTGCCTCCGTCGCCGGCGCAACGGCGAGCGCTCAAGTCTATTGCACCCGACCGGGCCTGCCCGTGGGTTGCATCGTTCGCCCGGCCGAGGTGGTCCGGCCGGGCGTCGGTGCGCCCGGTGTCGGCGTTGCGCCCGGCGCGGGTGTCGGCGCGCCCGGTGTCGGCGTCGCACCTGGTGTGGGCGCCGGTGCGCCGGGAGTCGGGGTTGCGCCCGGTGCGGGTGTCGGCGCGAACGACAATGATCCCAACCGCGGCGGTCCCGTCAATCGTCCGGGGCGTCGCTAGCAAGGTCCGCGGAGGCTGAACGATGATGAAGTCGGTTCTGGCGATTTCCGAGGGCGGCCCCGACGCTGCGATGGCCTTCCGACTTGCGGCCGTCGTCGCCGCCGACTTCGGCGCCATTGTCGACGGCGTGCACTTTCCGCTCGGCCGGCCGGACGACATCAACATCGCGGCCCAAGCCATGCCTTTCCTCAAGGATCAGGACAAGAGCCGGCTGAACGGGCGCCTGCACAACACCGAAGGCGCCTGGCGCGAGCACGCGGCCGCCATCGCCGGCGCCACGCTGCGAACGGGCTGGGATACGACGCTCGACATGCTGGTGGCGATGGGCCGCTCGGCCGATCTCCTCATTGTGGGCCGGCCGGGGATAGACCCCGAGAACACGGCTCCCGCGACCGTCCATGCCGCGATCCACGACTGCGCCCGCCCCGTGATGGTGGCCCCGCCCGATCCCCACGCCCGTCGCCTGTCCTCGGTCGTCATCGCTTGGAACGGCAGTGCCCAGGCGGCGCGCGCCGTCGAATATGCCCTGCCGTTTCTGGCGCGTGCGATCAAGGTGACGATCCTGGTTGCTGGCGCGACGCCTGATGCGGTGAATGCGCCACTGCTGGTGCGTCACCTCGGCCGGCACGGCGTAGCGGCGACGGTCGATGCCGTCGATCCCGGAGTGGTGTCGGGCCGCGCCCGCGGTCGCGCCCTGCTGGGCTACGTCGGCGACAGCAACGCCGACCTCCTGGTCATGGGCGCTTATGGCGGCGGCCAGCTCAGTGGCTTCCTCGGTCTGGGCGGCGCCACCGGCAAGGTCATCTCCTCCTGCCCCGTGCCGGTCCTGCTGGCGCACTAGGCGTCGTCGTCCGATTGACCGTGCTGGAGACGCCTGCCACCGTTGCCGGCGAAGGCTACCGAAAAGGGAGTCCATGAAAATTCACGGCATCGTGGCGCTTCTCGTGTTCGCGTCGGGGGTGGCTTTCGCCCAGCCTGCCCGGGAATGGCCCATCACCATCGAACACGCGCCGGGCAACGCTTCGAGCTGCGCACCCGGCGCCGGCAATCCGATGATCCGGGTTACCGATGGCGCCCTGTCGCTCAGGTTCGCGGCCTTTCCCGAGCCGATCTGGACGGTGACGCCGGCGCCCGATGGCAGCTTCGACGCGGTGGTGCCGAGCTATGCCGATCCGAACGGCGCGCGGATCACGGTGCCCGCCGGGACCGGCCCCCGCCCGATTTCCACCCGGCAGCAGAGCCATCCCTGCGGCTATCGCCTGGTCCCGAAATAGCGCGCACGACCCATAGTGCGCGGGACCCAGGGCCATCGCCTTACCCGCCGCGGACTTCAAGGCAGCGAAAGCGGATCTCGAGGTTCAACTCGTCGACCAGGTTGTTTTCCAGCGTCCGGACCGGACGGCCCTTGCAGGTCCGGTCCATGACCCTGTTCGCCACGTTCTGGTTGCGCGCTCGCTCGGCTTCGGGATCGGGGTTGATCACCAGCGTCGCGCGCACGATCAGCAGACGGTATTCGTCCGGCACGCCCGCCGAGGCGACGCGGATTTCGTACTTCCGCTCCTCGAGCGTCATGTATTCGACCTGCGACTGGTCGAGCGTCGCCTTGTCATGGCAGGCGGCCAGCGCGAGCACCAGCACCAGCAGGAAGGAGATCTTCTTCATGATCCGGTGAACGGCCCGATGTTCGCCACCGCGAACGCCGGTCTTGCCTGGATCGCCTGCCACCAGGCGTGCACGCGCGGATGGCGCGCCGCGGTCATCTCGTCCGGCGAGATTTCCTCGTCGATGCGCTTGATGAAAGGCACGGCGGCGATATCGGCGATCGAATAGCGCGCGCCGAGCAGCCACGTGCCCTCGGCCAGCATCGCCTCCATGCGGTCGAGCAGCCCGATCCTGAGCTTGTCGCGCGCCTCCTGGCGTTCTTCGTCGGTATAGGGCTTGCGTGCGGTGCGCAGCCACGCCTCGCGCCGCTCCTTGCTGGGCACGTTCTTGAGTTTTTCCGCGAGCTCTGCATCGGACCATTGCGTGGCGACCTTGGCCATCGAGTGTGCCCAGTTGAAGATGATGAGGTTGCCGATCAGCCCGTCGACGTGGCGGATCCAGTTGCGCATCTCCGCCCGCTGGAAGGCGTCGTCGGGGCGGAGCGGCGGATCGCGGTGCGTCTCGTCGAGATATTCGCAGATCGTGCCGCTCTCGTAGAGCGAGCGTCCGTCTTCCAGGATCAGCAGCGGAATGACGCCATTGGGATTGAGCTTCAGGAAGGCGGGCGAATGATGCTCCATCTTCGTGAGGTCGATGATCCTGCTCTCGAACGCGAGACCCTTCTCGGCGAGGCAAAGCCGCACCCGGCGCGACGCCGACGATCTCCAGCCGTGATAAAGCACATACATCGGGGACTCCGGCGACGACGACGCAAGCTTTGGGATTGCAGACTAGCCTGTCTTCACACCGGGTGCTGCAACCTCCTGTTCCGCGCGCCGACATGCGGTGCTAGCCTTTTGCTCTATCCCGCGCCGACGAAAAAGGACGCGGGAAGAACCCAGGAGGAAACCATGACCATCAGCCGCCGTGTCGCTGCCGCAGCACTCGTCGCTTCGGGCGTCTCCGTGCTTGCCGTTTCATCCGCCGCGCCGTCGCGCGCCGAAGGCCCCGATGCCGCCGCCGTCGCCGAGGCGGTCGCCGCCCTCACCAAGGCCATGCTTACGCCCGACAAAGCCAAGCTCGAGGCACTCACCGCCGACCAGCTGAGCTACGGCCACTCGAGCGGCAAGGTCGAGGACAAGGCCACCTTCGTCGACGTCGTCGCCTCGAAGAAGACGGTCTACAAGTCGATCGAGCTCTCCAAGCAGACGATCGCGGTCGCCGGCAACGACGCCATCGTGCGCCACGCCTGGGAGAGCGAGAGCGGCACCGGCGACGGCAAGTGGAACGTCTCGAAGATCGGCGTCCTGCAGGTCTGGCAGAAGCAGGCCTCGGGCTGGCGGCTGCTCGCGCGCCAGGCTTTCAAGGTCTAGGTCTAGGCTTGGGCCTTCAAGGCCTGGGCTTTTCGTAAGTTTGCCGTCATCGCGGCAGGCTAGGCTTTCCGATGTCTTGGGAGAGACACTGGATGAATCATTTCGAAATCCTGGAGACCACGGCACGGGAAGTGCGCCAGCATGTGCGGCGGTTGCGTTATGCCGTCCCGAGGGGACAGCAGGAAGACATGCTGGGCACGCTCGAGAACCTGATCGCCGCCACGGCGACGACAGCACGCACCTGCCAGCTTGAGTTGAAACTGCTGCGCTCGGAATTCGCCACCGCGATGGCGCGGATCGAAAGTCTCGAAAGAGCCGCGCAGCACCAACCGGCGTAGGCACTGTCGTCGTCGTCGCGGGGCCGGGGCACTAGCCCGGCAGGCTGCCGATCCATTTGCGCGCCGCCCCGACCTCGCCGAAGACGCGCATCGGACGCCGGGCGGCGGCCAGCATGCCCAGCACCCGCCCGAGCGGTTCGGCCAGCGCGTCCGGCACGACCACGGCCAGCGCCCCCACCGTGCCCATCTGGTGGCTGTCGCGCATGCGCACGCCCAGCGCCAGGATCTCTTCGGCCGGCATGGCCGTGCCGCCGCGCGAGCCGTCGAACAGCTTGCGGAAGCCGTGTGCCTCGGCCGCGCCCATGGCATCGAGATAGGCCTCGAATTCGGCGCGCGTGACGTCGCCCTCGGCGACGGCCGTCATCAATTTCTGTTCCGGGTCGATCGTCCAGTGAAGCGGCATGCTCAGCCTATGTAGTCATCCGGGCCGCCGAACGGCAGGGCCGGCATTGTCGCGCCCGTTGTCGCATCGGGCATCGACCGCCAGCCGTCATTTCGTCAGTTGCTCGATCCATTTGCGCGCCGGTCCGATCGCGTGGAAGACACGCATCGGCCGGTCGGCCGAGGCCAGCATGCCGAGGACGCGGCCGAACGGTTCCTCGACTTCAGCGGGAACCACCACGGCCAGCGCGCCCATCGGGCCGGTCGCATGGCTGTCGCGCATGCGCACGCCCAGCGCAAGAACATCCTCGCGCTCCATGCTGATGACGCCGTGCGTGCCGTCGAACAATTTGCGGTAGCCGAGCGCGTCGGCCTGGTCGATGGCGTCGAGATAGGCCTCGAAACAGGCGCGCGTGACCTCGCCCTCGGCGACGGTGGTGACCAGTCTCTCGTCCACATCGATCGTCCAGGTAAGCGGCATGGCAGTCTCGGCAGTGCCACAGCCAGTATTTTTCCACAATCAGACCAAAGTCGCTCGCGGCTTGATCGTCCCTAGCGCGGCAGACCCTCGAGCCACTTGCGGGCCTGTGCGAGTTCGCGGAAGACGCGCATCTTGCGGTCGGCTGCGGCCAGCATGCCCAGCACGTGGGCGGCCTTCTCGAATTGGTCGTCGGAGACGACCACGGCCAGCGGGCCGATCGGTCCCTCGTCGTGCGAGGCGCGCAGGCGCACGCCCAGCGCCATCAGGTCCTCGGCGTCCATGACGAAGGTGCCGCGCACGGCGTCGAACAGCTTGCGATAGCCGAAGCCGCCGGCCTGGCGCAGCTCCTCGTGGAACGTCTCTATATCGGCGCGCGTGACGTCGCCGTCGGCGGTCGCGGTGGCCAGTCTCTGTTGCGGATCGATCGTCCAGTGGAGCGGCATGGCGGCGGGACACTGGCAGCCGGGCTGCGGGGACGCCAGCGTCCGCGGTGCCGCTGCGAAATTCGGTCCTCCCGATCAGCCGGCCCGATCAGCTGATGATCAGCCGCGCCGCCTCGGCCACGTCCGTCACCTCGGTGAAGGGCAGCCATTGCGCCTCGGCCTGTTCGCCGCGGCGATTGACCCAGAAGGCACGGAGGCCGAGCGCCTTGCACACCGCCATATCGAGCGGCTGGCTCGCCGCCACGTGGATGACCTCGGCCGGCGTGACGCCGAGTGCTGCGTGCGCAAAGACGAAGAGTCTCGGGTCCGGCTTGTAGGCGCGCGCCTGCTGGGCGGTGATCACCGCATCGAGGGCGAGACCGAGCGACGGCAGGCTGCCCGAGATCAGATCGTCGTCGGTGTTGGAGATCGCCGCCAGCCTGAAACCTTTTTGCCGGAAGGCCGCGAGGGCGGCAGGCACGTCGGGATGCGCCGGCAGGGCCGAGAGCCTTGTGATCAGTCCGGCGACGTCGTCGGCGCACATCGCGCGCCCGTCCTGGTTCAGGGCAAAGCGCAGGCTGCCGCGCAGCACCTGGCGATAGGGCTTCCACGGCGGCGTGTCGCGCAGGCGGCGACCCTCGGCGTGGAAGGCATGGATCAGCGGCGCCGGATCGGCCGCGGGCTTGCCGTGGCGTACCAGGATCTCGCGGAACGCCGCCTCGACGCCTTCGTGCCACTGCACGAGGGTGCCGTAGAAATCGAAGGTGATGGTGTTGGGCGCTTTCATGGGGGTCTCGTTCATAGGGGTCTCGCGATATTCATTTCGCCGGCGCAGGTCGCGCCGGACAAAGCGACAGCCACAGCAGCCCGGCCAGCACCGGCAGGACGACCCAGTTGAGCGCCGCGCCTGGCGCCGTGCCCACGGTCGTGATCGGCTTCAGGTGGCCGGCGAGGCCGCGCAGGCACGGCTCGGCCACGAACACCGCAAGGGCGAGCGGGACCAGCCCGCGCCAGCGCAGCACCAGGACCCACAGCAGCCCCGCCAGCAGGAGCTGGGAGGCGCCCCACTGGCCGAACAGCGCCACGATGTTCGAGCCGCCCGCCACCGAGAGATCAATCGTCGCGATCGAGTGGGCGCCGCCGTCCGGCGTCAGCAGATGGATGCAGCTCCGGACCGTGATGACGACGAGCCACGCCAGCACGCCCCACACCGCGAGCCGTGGGCCGGCGTAGCTCGCGGGATCTGCCGGCAGGAGCGCAGTGAGCGAGGGCCGCCAGGAGGATGGCCAGGAAGAGGGGGCGAGCATCGCGCCACTCTACTCCCGCATCGGTTCCGGCGTCTTGTCACGGGCTTTGATCCGTGGAACGAATCATTTCCTCCGTCCGGAACCGACCGCCGATCGAATGCTCGTCGCCCAGAAGCTCAACCTTCTCCACCTGCTGCTGCTGTTGAGCGCGATGGCCTGCGTCTACTACGTGACGATGGAGAGTCGGCAAAGGACGCTCGCCCTCAAGCGGCACTTCCGGGGCCCCGCGTCCGCGATCGTGGCCGCCCTCGTGCTGCTGTTTTTTCAGGTCGGGCTCAAGCAGCCGATCTGGCCGTTCCTGGGCGCCCTGGCGCTGGGCCTCGCCGCCGGCGGCGTGAGCGGCGTCACCTTGAAGCTCCGGGTTGATCGATCGTGGCAGATCCCCCGGCCGGCCGGCATGCACCACATGATCTGGCTGGCGCTCGCGCTGGCGGCCGCCGCCGCCGTCGATATCACCGGGGCCTGGATCGGACCCGAGGCCAAGCTCTGGCGTTTCGGGGCGACCCTGGTCGCCATGGCCAGCGCGGGCATGATCTGCGGCCGCGCCATTGCCGTGGGCATACGTGTCTGGCGCCTGATCGGCTAGAGCGCTGGGCGCGCGCGCCCAGCAAAGCCTCCATGAGCGCCAACAACAACAACAACAACGACTCGTCGTTCCGGCACGTGCTGCGGACCAGCCCGATGGATTTCTGGCGTCTGTGGTACGTCGGCATGGTCGTCTCCACCGTGCGCTGGCTCGAGACGGTCGCCATGGGCATCGTCGTCTATGCCGAAACCGGCTCGGCCCTGGTCGTGGCCATGATCACCATGCTCCGCCTCGTTCCCATGGGCCTGTTCGGCGCCTTCCTGGGCGCGCTCGCCGAGCGGTTCGACCGGCGCCTGACCTTGGCCGGCATCGTCGGCCTGATGGCCGTCACCTCTTCCGTGCTCGCCGTCGTCGCCTGGACGGGAACGCTGGAAGTCTGGCAACTGGCCGTCGCCAGCTTCATCAACGGCTGCGGCTGGGCCACCGACAATCCGCTCCGCCGAGTGATGATGGGCGAGGTCATGGGCCGCAACCGCATGGCCACCGCCATGGCGCTCGATGTCGGCGCCGGCAATGCCAGCCGCATGGTCGGTCCCGCCGTCGGCGGACTTCTATTGGCCAGCGTCGGCATCGAGGGCGCGTTTGTGCTGAGCGTGGCGATGTACGCCTCGGCCGTCGCCGCCACGCTGCTGGTCAAAAGCCGCATGCCGGCCTCGCCCGGATCGGGTGCCGTGCTCGCCCGCACCTGGGAGGGCGTGGCGCTGATCTTTGCCGACCGGCGCCTGGGCGCCATCATGGCGGTGACCGTCATCTACAATGTCTTCGCCTGGCCCTTCACCAGCATGATCCCGGTGATCGGGCGCGACCGGCTGCTGCTCGGCCCCGAGGGCGTCGGCCTCCTCACCAGCGTCGATGGCCTCGGCGCCTTCGCCGGCGCGCTGGTGCTGGCGCTGTGGCTGGTGCCCGGCTGGCATGCCCGCGCCTATGTCGGCGGAACGGCCGCCTATCTCGTGGGCGTCATCGGCTTTGCCGCCGCCCCGACGCCGCTGCTGGCCGGTGCCGCGCTGCTGCTGACCGGCCTCGCCGGAGCCACCTTCGCCACCCTGCAGGCGACGCTGGTCTACCTCGCCGCCCCGGTCGAGATGCGCTCGCGCATCCTGGGCGTCCTGTCGGTGTGCATCGGCACCGGGCCGATCGGTTTCGTCTGGCTGGGCTGGCTGGCTGACGCGATCGGCGCGCCGGAAGCCACGGCGATCACCGGCGGGATGGGGCTGCTGGCGCTCGCCGCGACCTGGCCGCTGTGGCGCCGGATCTGAGCCCTCGGCTATTTCCGAAAAAGCTCAGGTCTGGAAACGCGTCAGGAACGTGAGCGCCATCATCCCCACGACCACGCCACCCACGACACCCGCCACGGTCCAGGCCAGGCGCCGTAGCCGTCGTCGCAGGAGAACAGCCGGCTTTATGGTCGCTTCGCTCAGCATTTCAGAGCCGGCTTCGCGGAGATAGATCGATTTCGAGAAGTGCCACCACGCGACCCATCCCCCGGCAACGCCGGAGGCCAGCAGGGTAGCCCAGATCAGGAACTTGTAAGCAGACACCATGCGACGGCTCTCTTCTCCTGTGTCGCAATGCCAGAATCATCTTACGAGCGAATTACGCCCGCCTGCCGGTCTCGATAGCTGCTATAGCCACCGCCCTATCCAAATCAACCCCCAACCGGAGGCCCCATGATCCACGCCATTGCCGTTACCCAGTTCTCCAAGATGCTGAGCAATTTGGTTGCCATCCTGGGCGAGGCGGAAAAATACGCCGCCGAAAAGAAGTTCGACACCGGCATCCTGCTGCAGTCGCGCCTCTCGCCCGACCAGTTCAGCCTGATGCAGCAGATCCGCACCGCCTGCGACACCGCCAAGCTCGGCGCCGCCCGCCTCGCCGGCCGCGAAAAGGACGTGCCGGTGCATGCCGACACGGAGCAGACCCTGGCCGAGATCAAGGCCCGCATCGACAGCACGATTGCTTATCTCGCCAGCTTCAAGCCCGATGCCTTTACGGGCGCGGCCGAGCGCCGGATCACCCAGCCGCGCTGGGCCGGCAAGAGCCTGTCGGGCCAGGAATTCCTGATCCAGCACGTCATCCCCAATTTCTATTTCCATGTGACGACCGCCTACGCGATCCTGCGCCACAACGGCGTCGGCGTCGGCAAGCGCAACTACCTCGGCGACATGCCCTACCGCGAGGCCGCCGCCGCCTGACGGTTGGAGGGAACCGTATCGGCGGCCCTGCCGTCGTTGCCCTTCAGGCCGGTGGACAAGTCGCCGTGACTCGTCCGACCGTGCCTGTCAGGCTTCGTGCAAGAGACGAAAAATCGGGCCCAGGAATCGGGAGGGTACGATGCGACAAGAGCTGATGTTCTGGTTGCGCCTGGCCACCGTCGCTCTCGGTGCCGTGGCGCTTGTCGCCGCGGTTGTCTCGCTGAGCGGTCCGGCCGCAGAAATCATCGCGCTGCGCTAGAGCCCGTCGCCCCGAGCGTAGCCGAGGGGCCTTTTCTCTACGTTAAGCAGCTTGTCGGGGAGAGAAGGTCTCTCCACTCCGCGCCGGAGCCCGCCCCGAGGGCTTCCGAGGGGGCGCTCCGGTCGAGACGACGGATAGACTTCGAAGCACCCAGCCTAGTCGACCTTGCCGCCTGCGGCCGCCCGCGCGCCGCGCCCTGGCATGGCCAGCGCTGCCGCAAATTCGCGCTTGAGCTCGTCGATGGTGATCATGCCCGGCCGCGGCGGGAACTTGGACACCGCCGCATTGCGCCTGTTCTCGTCCGGCCACAGCGCCTGGCGCGCCCGCGAACGCGCCTCGTTGGTCTTGCCGCCGCGCAGGCTGGTGATCGCGGCCGCCAGGCACCGGCGCTCCCAGTCGCCCAGCGGGCTGACACCGCTTTCGATGGCGGCCAGGATCTGGCGGATGGCGTCGTGGGCCAGTTTCTTCGCCTCTTCCGGGGCAAGCCCCTCGGGGGGAGCAGCGGCGGCGAGGGATTTGCGGAGGGCGATCAGCTTGGGCGAGTCGGACATGGCCCCACCATAGCGCGAACGCCGCGCGGCGTCGCGGCCCCCGGAAGGGATGGGTCGAGACGGGAAACCTTGGCGACTTTCAGACGGCCCGCCGCGCCGCGAAGCGATTCCAGATGAACAGCACCAGCACCGCGCCCACGATGGCGCCGATGAAGCCCGCGCCCTGGTCGTAGCGATACCAGCCCACCGTCTGGCCGATGAAGGTGGCGACGAAGGCGCCGGCGATGCCGAGCGCCGTGGTCAGCAGGAAGCCGACCGGCCGATTCGGCCCCGGTGCCAGCAGGCGCGCCACGATACCGGCCACGAAGCCGATGAGGATGATCCAGAGCAGGCCCATGACAGTTCCTTCGCTTGAACGTTGAGGATCTTCAGGTGAGGCGCGCGATTTCCTGCTCGGTCGGCAGGCGGCCTTCCGGCGTCAGCGCATCGATGGTCTTGGGCAGATGCTCGCTGAGCGCCTCCAGCAGCTCCTCGCGCGACATGCCGGCCTGCCGGGCAAGCACCTCGACCTGTTCGGGCGTCAGCACCTTCTTGAGGTCGGACGGCGGGATCGGCCTGTTGTCGCCCTTGGATACCCATGAATCGGCGACCGCGCCTTGGCCACCTTGCTGGAACTGCTTCACCAGGTCGGCCAGCCCGCCGCTCAGCGAGGCCGCCGGCCCGGCGCCCAGCAGCCCGCCCAGGCCGTTCTTGAGCCAGTCGCCGAAATTGCCGCCCGACTGCGGCGCCGCCCCGTTCGCCGTGCCGCCCGCTGTGGCGGGCTGGGAGCCGCCAAAACTCTTCACCGCCTTGTAGGCAAGCAGCCCGAGCACCGCCATGGTGATCGGCGACATCCCGCCGCCGCCGCCCGTCGTGCCGCCGCGATAGCCGCGCGGGCCGTTTTGCATGCCGTTCAGAACGTCGAACAACCCCATGATCCGTCTCCTTCGATCTGGGGACCAACGGAAGTCGTCAACGGAGGTTGCGTGATAGACTGCAGGCAAGGCCGACCGGTCTTCGCGACAGGGGGAGAGCGATGCGTTTCGACGATGCCGATCGCCTGGCGCAGGCGATCCTGGACCGCGTCGGACCGCGGATCGTCCTCGCCCTGCCGCTCGGTCTCGGCAAGGCCAACCACATCGCCAATGCGCTCTACGCCCGCGCCGCATCGGACCCTTCGATCCATCTCTCGATCTTCACCGGCCTAACGCTCGAGAAGCCCCGGCCGAAGCTCGATCTCGAGCGGCGCTTCCTCGGGCCGCTGAGCCGGCGCCTGTTCGACGGCTATCCCGACCTCGCCTATGCGGCGGCGCTACGCCGCGGCACGCTGCCTCCGAACATCGAGGTCGACGAGTTCTTCTTCCGCGCCGGCCAATGGCTCGGCGTCGAGGCCGCGCAGCAGCACTATGTCTCGACCAACTACACCCATGTCGTGCCCGTGCTGCTCCAGCGCGGCGTCAATGTCGTGGCCCAGCTCGTGGCACACCGGCGTGATGAGGAGCACGGCGACACCTACAGCCTCGCCTGCAACACCGACCTCACCCTCGACATGCTCGACGCGCGCCGGCGCGGCGCCGCCAACTTCGTCCTGGCGGGCCAGGTGAACAGCGAGCTGCCCTTCATGCCGGGCGAGGCGAGCCGCCCCGCCGCGGAGTTCGACTTCGTGCTCGACAGTGCCGCGACGGATTTCCCGCTGTTCGCGCCGCCGCGCGAGCCCATCGATCTCGTCCAGTATGCCTGCGGCCTGCACGCCGCCAGCACCGTGGCCGATGGCGGCACGGTGCAGCTCGGCATCGGCGCGCTGGGCGATGCCGTGGCTCACGGGCTGGTGCTGCGGCAGACCCGGAACGAGGACTTCCGCGCGTTGCTGGAAGAATTGGCACCGCCGCTGCCGCCGGGGAGTCTCGGCGGCACCCCGGACAGCACCCCCGACAGCCTCGCGCCCTTCACCGCAGGCCTCTATGCCTGCACCGAAATGTTCGTCGAGGCCTTCCTCGATCTCCATCGCGCCAAGATCCTGACGCGCGAGGCGGACGGCGCCGTGCTGCACGCCGGCTTCTTCCTGGGCTCGCGATCCTTCAACAAGGCGCTCAGCGACATGCCCGAGGCCGAGCGCGCAAAATTCCAGATGCGGGCGATTTCCTTCGTGAACGAACTCTACGGCGACGAGGCCGCGAAGCGTCGCGCGCGCGTGGGCGGCCGGTTCATCAACGCCACCATGATGGTGACCCTGCTGGGCGAGGCGATCTCCGAGACGCTGGACGACGGCCGCGTGGTGAGCGGCGTCGGCGGGCAATACAACTTCGTGAGCCAGAGCTTTGCGCTCGACGGCGCGCGCTCCATCCTCGTCGCGCACAGCACCAAGACGCGGGGCGGGCGGACCACGTCCAACATCCGCTGGGGCGGCGGCCACATCACCATTCCCCGGCATCTCCGCGACGTGGTGATCACCGAATACGGCATTGCCGACCTGCGCGGCCGGGCCGATCGCGACGTGGTCGCCGCGATGCTGTCCATCGCCGACTCGCGGTTCCAGGGCGAACTGCTCGACGCCGCCAAGCGGGCCGGCAAGATCGAGAAGGGCTACGAGATCCCCGAGGCGCAACGCCACAACATGCCGGAGCGCTTGGCCGCCATCCTGGGGCGCGCCCGTGTCTCGGGCCTGCTGCCCGCCTTTCCATTCGGCAGCGACATGACACCGGTGGAACAGCGCCTGGCCGAGGGACTGCGCTCCCTGGCCGCCGCTTCTCTAGTCGGGCGTGCGAAGCTCTTCCTAGCGGGCATTCGGCCCGGGCCCGTCTCGGAAGCGGTGCAGGCGGGTGTGCAGCGGATGGGGCTCGCGCATCCGCGGACGCTCCAGGAGTTCATCTATCGGACGGTCGTGTGCGGTGTGCTCAATCAATCGGCATAGGCGCTTTAGGTAAGGGCCTAGGGCGCAGCTTTCTGGGTTTCGGTGGCGTCACCGCAAGATGATCGCAGATCGGCTGGCTTTGAATGACGCCAGCGCCGGAGCACAGGGGCCGCGCCGAGCGCCTCGACCTTTGCTCGAGATTTCGTCCGGGCACATGGCGAGGTACTCGAGTTCATCGCCCCATCAGGCTGTCGCGCAGCATCGCTCGATACGGTTTCCACGGCGGCCCGCCATCGCCGCCCTGCGTTCGAGGGAAATGGTGCGCTCTAAACCGCCTGCAATATCCCTAGCGCAGCGCCTCTCTAGCGATGGACGCTAGTTTTCTGGGAAGCGGTTTCGAAAGGATTCTCATTACAGAAACCTGTGACTTGAAGAAATTGGTAAGCACGCCCGACATACAGATCATACATCTCGAGGACATTCTGCAGTTCATGCAGGACTACATCGAGGATGCGATGCCCCATATTACCGGAGAAGTGACGAGTGCCATCAACGAGCTTGTTGATTTGAAGTTTCTGCATCGCGCAAAGTCTCGCGTCACGGTTCGTGATAGGTCAGGCCGACTGTACGATGCATATATGCTGGATATCAGCAGATACGCTGGTGAGCGAATGCGCCGCGGTCTTGAATTGGTGAAATTCTGGGGCAAAAAATCTGACGACGCGCTTCGGCGGACGAACCTCATATATCTTGAAAAGTAGGCTCCCGCGGATCGGCGATCGCACCTTCAAGGATGCAAGCAATGCCAGCACTTGCGAAAGTTCCAACAAAATTTGACAGGTTCAGCAGGTTTCAGGCATAGTTTCTGGTATCGTCGCCACTACGTGCATCCTCTGCGCGGGCCGCCCGGTCACTTGCCCGGAGCGGCCTTTTTCGGGACCGGTGGCAGCCCGTCTCCACGCGGGTGAACGCAAGAGGGTTGAGGGTCTTCGGACCCGGCGGGAATTGCCGCTGGGGCAGCCTCACGGGGTTGCCCGATCAAAACCATAGCCGATGCCTCCCCTCATGGCCGTCAGGGAGGCGCCGCAAAACGACGCGATAATTTGTTCATACACGCGCACCCATCATCCTTGGCGCGGTCGCCTGCTTGCAGTGCTTGCTCCCCTGATGTGCGTCAGGTGGGGTTCCTGTGCGGCGGGCCGTCCGACCGGACATGCCCGGCACACCCGACCGCGGAGACCCCGGAGGTCGCAACAACCAGTCGATCCCAGGAGGGCCGCTCCGCTGGGGACGGACGCAAGAGCGGGGAGAAACCCCGCCAAGCCCGATCCTCGTCCCGGGCGATTGGACGATGCTGGCGGTCACCGGCCTTCTAGATCCGTGGACGGGTTTGCCGGTTTACCGGACTCTAGATCTACGTGGAGAGAACGAGGTGAACAGGACTTCGGCCGTGTTGCCGCCGTCGTTCGTGGCGTTCAACTAAATCCGTCGCCCCGAGCGTAGCCGAGGGGCCTTGCCTCGTTCAGACAAGGTCTCTCCACTTCGCTTCGCTCCGGTCGAGACGACGGAAGGGGGTGAACAGAACAGCGATTTGGGCCTGAGTCGAAAAGGCACACGGCGTTGTTCGGAAAATCCGGCTCAAAGCTCTGGAGTGATTGGGAAATCGGACGATTGGCGTTTCGATTTTCGAACAGCTGGCCGAACGGATTCCGAACAACTCGTGTTCCGATAATGTCGCCGACCGGAGTCAGATTCAGAGTCAGACGGCAGGCGGCGCCGGTGTCCTCGATCGCAGCGCCCAGGCCAGCCACGCCGTCAGCACCAGTCCCACCGCCGCCATCACCAGCACGGCGCCGCGCGGGCCGAGCGGGGCCGCCAGCAGGCCCGCCGCCAGGATGCCGAGCGGGCCGGTGCCGATGCCGACCGTGACCAGGCCCATCAGCCGCGAGCGCATGTCGTGCGGCGCCTCGGTCAGCATCAGGGTCGATTGCATGTTGCCGAAGCCCGCCGTGCCGAAGCCACCGACGATCAGCACCGCCAGCGCCAGCCAATAGGAGGGCGACAGCGCCATCACGATCAGCGCCGCCATGAAGAGGGCGGCCCCGCCGGCGAAGGCGAGGCGCCGATCCATGCGCAGGAAGCCGGCGGCGATCAGCGCGCCGCCGATCAGCGCCCCGGTCGGCTCGCCCGCCGCCAGCACGCCCACCAGCGCCGGCGAGACGTGGAATTCGCCGAGGCCCAGCGGCGCCACCAGGCCGGTGTAGGCGAAGGCGAAGGCGTTGGTGACGACGGTGATGCCGAACACCAGCAGGATGGTGGGCTTGGTCCAGGCGTAGCGCAGGCCTTCGAGGATCTCGGCCGGGATGCGGGCGATCACGAGCTTGCGTGTGACCTGGACATGGACGAGGCCGGCCAGGGCGAAGGCGCCGCCGAACTGCACCAGGGCCGTGAGGGTGTAGGCGCCCTTCATGCCGAGCCACTGGAAGGCGAGCCCGCCCAGCAGCGGGCCCACCATGCGGGTGAGCGCGTTGGTGGCGCTGTCGAGCGCGATCGCCGGCACGATGCGCTGCGGCCCCGCCGCCTCGCCCACCATGCGGCGCCGGGTCGACATCTCGGTGGTCCACATGATGCCGCTCACGAGGTTGCCTACGGCCACGTGCCAGAGTTCGAGATGGCCAGTCGTTGCAAGCGTGGCCAGCAGCGTCGAGGTGATGGCCGCGACCACCAGCGCGGTCATCAGGATCAGCTTGCGGTCGATCGCCTCGGAGATGGCGCCGGCGAAGGCGCCGAGGAAGAGCTGCGGCAGCTGGCGCACCGCCACCACGACGGCGACGGCCAGCGCCGAGCCGGTGACTTCCCAGGCGAACAGGCCCGACGCCAGCAGCTCGAGCCAGCGCATCGCGTTGGCGAAGGCGCCGACCAGCCACAGCCGCAGGAAGTCGGGCTTGTGCAGCAGTTCGCGCACCGAACCACGATGCGGGTCGGGTGCCGGTTCCTCCGTTGCATTCATTGTGCAGCACGCTAACGTCGCGCCCAACCGCCGCAAAGGCCAAAAGACATCGAGGAAACGCCATGCTGCAACGTCGTATGCTTCTGGCTGCCACCGCCGGCTCGGTCTTCGCGCCGGCGATCGTGTCGGCCCAGGCCGCCTGGCCCGCCAAGCCCGTGCGCTTCATCTGCCCCTTCGCGCCCGGTGGCGGCACCGACACGGTGAGCCGGCTGATGTCCGACCAGCTTTCCCGGATTCTGGGCCAGACCTTCGTGGTCGAGAACAAGGGCGGGGCGGGCGGCAACATCGGCACGGTCGAAATCGCCCGCGCCACGCCCGACGGCTACACGATCGGCCTGATCTCGGTGGCGAGCCACACGCTCAATCCGATGCTCTATTCGAAGCTGCCCTACGATGCCGACAAGGACATCGTGGGTGTGTCGCGCGTGGCCATCCTCGCCAACCTGCTGGGCGTCACCAACGCACTGCCGGCCAACAACGTCGCCGAGCTGATCGCGCTCTGCAAGGCGGCGCCGGGCAAGTACTCCTTCGCCTCGTCGGGACCGGGCACGTCGCTGCACCTGAGCGGCGAGCTGTTCAAGTCGATGGCCGGCGTCGACATCCTGCACATTCCCTACAAGGGCGCGGGGCCGGCCTACAACGACGTGATCTCGGGCACGGTCACCATGATGTTCGCCAACATGCCCTCGATGCTGCCGCAGGTGAAAGGCGGCAAGCTGAAGGGGCTGGGCGTGACCTCGGCCGAGCGCTCGCGGGCGGCGCCCGAGATTCCCGCCATCGCCGAGACGGTGCCGGGCTATGTCGCGACCTCGTGGTACGGCATCGGCGCGCCGGCCGGCACGCCCGAGCCGATCCTGGCGAAACTCGAAGCCGCCATCACCGAGGCGCTGAAGGCACCGGAGATCCAGAAGCGCTGGGCCGACGATCTCGGCCTCGACCTGCCGCCGCCCGGCCGCAAGGGTTTCGACCAGTTCGTGGCCGAAGACCGCAAGCTCTGGGCGCCCGCCGTCAAAGCCTCGGGCGTCAAGCTCGACTGAAGCCCGGACAGGAGACACGCATTAGGAGACACAGGCGTTACGCGCGACTGTCTCCTCGTGTCTCCTAATTCTAGATGAACTGCCGGATCGCCGCGATCACCACCAGCGCCCCGATCGCCATGACGGCGCTGCCCAACGAAATCACGTAGAGCGCACGACCCGGCGACAGGCGCGCCATGCTGGCGGCGATCCAGAAGAACGGATCGTTCACGTGGCAGATCGCCATCGAGCCCGCACCCACCGCGGCCGCGGCGATCGCCCGGCCCGAGGCGCTGTCGAGGCCGAGGGCGGGCAGCATCGGCTCGACCATGCCGGAGGCCGTGAGCACGGCCGTCAATGAATTGCCCTGCATGGTCTTGACGATGGCGGCGGCCAGGAACGGCGTCAGTACGCCGTAGCGCGGGTGCAGCGCGTACTCGGCCAACAGCTCGGCCATGCCGGTCTCGTCGAACACGCGCGCGAGCCCGCCCGACGCACCGACGGCGAGCAGCAGCGGCGCCCACGATCGGCCGACCAGCGTCGAGGGTTCCCAGCGCCGCGCCAGCACCACCGCCAGCGTGAGGACGATGGCAGTCAGGATCAGCGGCTTGGAGACGCCGGTATAGAACTCGCGCGCGCCACCCTTGCCCAGCGGCTCGCTCGGCATCTGGGCGACCGACTGCACGATCAGCAGCGCGATCGGCACGGCGATGCAGAGCCATGCCCAGCCGATTTTCCCCGGCGCCTGCGTCGCAGGCTCCAGCCGCGCCACGTGCCACCAGCCCAGCACGGCGGCGGCCGCTGCCACCGGCACGGCGATCATCAACATCGTGCGCAGGTCGGCCTTGAGCACCGATGCCGCCGCCACGGCGAGCGGCGAGGGGGCGACGAGGGCCGCCACCGCCAGAAGCGTGAGCGCCATGCCGAGCGCACGGCGTGGCGCGTCCTGGCCGGCCGGCTGCAGCAGCGCGAGGCCGCCCGCCGCCGAGCCGCCGAGGCCCGCGAGCGCGCCTGCCACGGCCGCCGAGCCGGTGCCGAGCGGCGTGCGCAGCAGGACCGAACAGACGAGCGCGCCGGCCACCACCAGCAGGCCGACCTGCTCGATCGCCGTGGTGAACCCCAGGCCGAAGGCCTTGCCGATCGACTGGAAGGTCATGTCGGCCGCGATGCCATAGACCACGACCGTGGCCATGATCGCGAGGAAGGCCGGCAGGCGGATGCGCTGGACCAGAAGCACGATCATGCCGACGGCGATCGGCACGAGAAGGGAGGCAAGAAGCATGGGAAGAAGCTTAGTCGGCTGTTACAGTGGCGTCATGCGTCGGCTGGTCGCCCCTTTGTTGATCCCTCTGTTGTTGATGCTTGGCCTGGCGGCCACCGTTGTGGCCCCGGCCGCGGCTGAGAGCGGCCTTGTGCGCATCGAAGGCAAGAACTTCATCGCCGCCGACGGCCGCATCCTCCATCTCAAGGGCATCAGCCTCGGCAACTGGCTGATGCCCGAGGGCTATATGTTCAAGTTCGAGGTCGCGAAGTCGCCGCGCCAGATTTTTGGCGCCTTCGAGCGGCTGCTCGGGCCGGAGCGCGCCGCCGATTTCTGGAAGCAGTACCGCGACACCTACGTCACAGAGGACGATATCCGGTTCATCAAATCGGTCGGCTTCAACATGGTGCGCGTGCCGCTGCACTGGCGGCTGTTCATGACCGCGGACGGCACCGTATCGGGCGAAGGCTGGGCGCTGCTCGACCGCGTGGTCGGCTGGGCCGCTGCATCGGGGCTCTATGTCGTGCCCGACCTGCATGCCGCGCCGGGTGGGCAGACCGGCATCAACCACGATGACGGGCCGGGCTATCCGCTGATGTTCTACGTGCCGCGCGACCGCGATCTCACGGTGAAGCTGTGGCGCGCCGTGGCCGAGCGCTACAGCGGCAATCCCGCGATCCTGGGCTACGATATTTTGAACGAGCCGATTGCGCCCTACCACGACGTGGCGACGCTGAACGCGCGCCTGGAACCTTTCTACAAGCGTGCGACGGCGGCAATCCGCGACGTCGATCCCGGCCGTATCGTGTTCCTGGCCGGCGGGCAGTGGAGTTCGAGCTTCGCCATGTTCGGCCCGCCCTTCGCGAAAAACCTCGCCTACACCTATCACTCCTTCTGGGCGTCGACGAAGCGCGACTCGATCCAGCGCCACCTCAACTTCGCCAATCTGCACGACGTGCCACTATTCCTCGGTGAAACAGGCGAACTGACCGACGAATGGAACGAGCGGTTTCGCCGTTTGCACGAGACTCATGGTATCGGCTGGTCGTTCTGGACGTTTAAAAACCTCGACACGCCCTCGACCGTGGTGTCGGTGCCGCGGCCGCAGGGCTGGGACCAGATCGTGGCCTTTGCGGACGGCAGGCGTGCCGACTGCCCGCCGGCCGAACTGATCGACCGGGCGATCGCCGGGTATCTCGACGGCATCCGGTTCAGGAACGGGTTGATCCGCTGGAGCTACCTGGAGTCGCTGGGACTGAAGGGCGCGCCGTAGACTGCCGCCCGCCATTGATGGTAGCTGGACGCTCTGGAGCGCCGCCTGGGCGGCCCGGGAACCAACCGATGAGGGAAGACAGACCGTGGCGATGAAGGCGCGGACCCAGTCGATGGCGGGAGCGCCGCGCACGGAGTTGGCGGCGGCGCTGGCTGCCTGCCGCGGTTCCTACCTGGGGGTGGCGGCCTTCACGGCCATCCTGAACATTCTCTACCTCACCGGCTCGTTCTTCATGCTGCAGGTCTACGACCGGGTGCTGCCGAGCCGCAGCGTTCCGACGCTGGTCGCGCTCTGTGTCCTGGCGGCGACCCTCTACGGCTTCCAGGCGGTTCTCGACATCGTGCGCAACCGGGTGCTGATCCGCATCGCCGGCGGTGTCGCCGAGACACTCGACCAGCGAATTTACCAGCTCGTCGTCAAGCTTCCGCTGCGGGCGCCGATGATGGGTGGGTTCGAGCCGGTGCGCGATCTCGACCAGATCCGGTCCTTCATGTCCGGTGGCGGCCCGGCGGCGCTGTTCGACCTGCCGTGGATGCCGCTCTACCTCGGCATCTGTTACCTCTTCCATCCGTTGCTCGGGCTCACCGCGACGATCGGCGCGATCATCCTCGTGATCATCACGATCATCACCGAATTCAAGGTGCGCCAACCCTCGACCGACTTGTCGGCAATGGGGAGCCGACGCAACAGCCTGGCCGAGATGAGCCGGCGCAATTCGGAAGTCCTCCATGCCATGGGCATGGTCGGACGGTTTTCAACCTTGTGGGCCGAGCATGGCCGGCGTTACCTCGCCGCGCACCAGCGCGCTGCCGACATCACCGGCGGATTGGGCGGCCTGTCCAAGGCGCTGCGCATGATGCTGCAGTCCGCGGTCCTGGCCGTGGGCGCCTATCTCGTGATCAACCAGCAGGCCACCGCGGGCATCATCATCGCCGGCTCGATCCTGTCGGCCCGCGCTCTGGCGCCGGTCGAGCTGGTGATCGCGCAGTGGCGGACGTTCGTCGCGGCACGCCAGAGCTGGAACCGTCTCAACAATCTTCTGGCCCGGCTTCCGGCCGAGACGCAACCCATGGAGCTGCCGAAGCCGAAGAGTCTGCTCTCTGTCGAGCACATCAGCGTGGCGCCGCCCGGTTCGACCACCGTCGTCGTCCAGGATGTGGCGTTCAGCCTGAAGGCGGGCCAGGGGCTCGGCGTCGTGGGCCCGAGCGCGTCCGGTAAGTCGTCGCTCGTGCGGGCCATCGTCGGCGTCTGGATCACCGCGCGCGGCAAGGTCCGCATCGACGGTGCGACGCTCGACCAATGGTCGTCCGAGATGCTGGGCGAACACATCGGGTATCTGCCGCAGGACATGGAGCTGTTTGCCGGGACCGTCGCGCAGAATATTGCCCGTCTGGAACCATCGCCCCCATCGGAGAAGGTGATTGCCGCGGGCAAGGCGGCCGGCGTCCATGAGATGATCCTGGGGTTGCCCAACGGATACGAGACGCAGATGGGCGAGGGCGGCACAGCCCTGTCGGCGGGGCAACGCCAGCGCGTCGGGCTGGCGCGGGCGCTTTATGGCGATCCGTTCCTCGTCGTGCTCGATGAACCGAATTCCAGCCTCGACCAGGAGGGTGACGAGGCGCTGACGCGGGCCATCCTCGGCGTTCGCGCGCGCGGCGGTATCGTCATCGTCGTCGCCCATCGTCCCAGCGCCGTGGCCGGTGTCGACTATCTGCTGGTGATGCGCAGCGGCCGTCAGCACGCCTTTGGTCCCAAAGACGTCGTCATCAAAGAGGCGATGAAGGCGGCGCAATCGGCGCAGCCCGCCAATCCGGCAGCGGCGGCAGGGCAGGCCATGGCTCAGGTTCCGGCCCCGATTCCGGCAGTGGTGCGTGTTCCCACCCGCGGACAGGACGTGCCTTCATGAATGATCCGGCCACGACGCAGCACTCGGTGCGGTCATCTCTCCTGGTGGGAGGTATCGCCGGCCTGCTTCTGGTCTTCGGCATCGGCGGCTGGGCCGCGACGACGCAGCTTTCGGGTGCGGTCATCGCGTCCGGCAAGCTGGTCGTGGATTCGAACGTCAAGAAGGTCCAGCACCCGACCGGCGGCATCGTCGGTGAACTGCTCGTCAAGGAGGGCGACAAGGTCAAGCAGGGCGACGTCGTGCTCCGGCTCGACGGCACACAGACCCGTTCGAGCCTCGGCATCGTCAACAAGGCGATCGACGAACTCCTCGCCCGGCAGGCGCGCAACGAGGCGGAACTCGACGGGGCGCAATCGGTCGTCTTTCCCACGGCACTCGAGACGCGGCGCAGCGACCCCGAGGTCACCCGGCTGATGTCGGGTGAGAAGAAGCTGTTCGAGATGCGCCGGACGGCGCGCGACGGCCAGAAGGCCCAGCTCCGCGAACAGATCCAGCAGCTTCAGCTCCAGATCCAGGGCAACCAGGCGCAGGAAACCGCCAAGGTCAAGGAGATGCAGCTGGTCGCCCAGGAGTTGGAGGGCGTGCGCGTGCTGTGGAAGCAGAATCTGGTTCCGATCAGTCGCGTGACCGTGCTCGAGCGCGATTCCGCCCGCCTTGAAGGCGAGCGCGCCTCCCTGGTCGCGAACGTCGCCCAGAACCGCGGCCGGATCGCCGAACTCGAACTCAAGATCCACCAGATCGATCAGGATCTCAGCACCGAGGTCGGCAAGGAGATGGCAGAGAACCGCGCCAAGATGTCGGAGATGACCGAGCGTCGCATCGCGGCCGACGATCAGCTCAAGCGCATCGATCTCATTGCACCTCAGGCTGGAAGGATTTTCCAGCGCAGCGTCCATACGGTGGGCGGCGTCATCCAGGCCGGCGAGCAGGTCATGCTGATCGTGCCCGAGTCGGACTCGTTGATGGTCGAGGCCAAGGTGGCGCCGCAAGACATCGATCAGGTCCATGTCGGCCAGCATGCGGTGCTGCGTTTCGCCGCCTTCAACCAGCGCACGACGCCGGAACTCGATGGTGAAGTCGTCCATATCGGCGCCGACGTCGCACAGGACGACAGGGCGGGCGAGCCCTACTACTCGGTGCGGATTCGCGTTCGCGACGGCGAGCTTGCCCGCCTCGACGGCCTGCACCTCATCGCCGGCATGCCGGTCGAGGCCTTCATCCAGACGACGCCGCGCACCGTGGCCTCGTTTCTCGTCAAACCTTTGACCGACCAGCTCGCCCGGGCCTTCCGCGGCCGCTAGAGTCTTTCCGTCGAAGACGTGTTCACTGGGTTTCACTCATGCTCCTCTCCCCCGATAGGGGGAGAGGTTGGGTGAGGGGGTAACGCACGTTCTTCGACGCCCCCTCACCTAGCCTCTCCCCCTATCGGGGGAGAGGAATATGAAAGGGCGATTCCATTTCGATCGGAAAGACTCTAGGCCTATCCCCGCAGCACCATGTTCGCCGCTTTTTCGCCGATCATGATCGACGGCGCATTGGTGTTGCCCGAGGTGAGCGTCGGCATGATCGAGGCATCGGCAATACGCAAGCCGTCGACGCCGTGGACGCGGAGTCGGGAGTCGACGACAGCCATGGCATCTGATCCCATCTTGCAGGTTCCGACCGGATGATAGGTCGTCTCGCCCACGCTTTTGACCCAGTCCAGTATTTCGTCGTCCGTATTGCGGTCGACGCCGGGCGCCATTTCCGTCACCTGCAGTGGTGCCATCGCGGGCGCCGTCATGATGGCGCGGGCAATCTGGATGGCGCGCACGGTGAGCGCTGAATCGATCGGCGACGACAGGAAGTTGAAGTTGATCGCGGGCGGCCTGTTCGGGTCGGCGGAGGTGACGTGGATGTGCCCTTTGCTCTCGGGCCGCATTGGATGAGCGTAACAGGTGACGCCGGACTGGCGGGCGATCTTTGGCCCCTTGGGACCGGGCTCGGTCAGCATCGCCACCCAGCCCAACAACAGGTCGGGCGCGGCGAGGCCGTCGCGTGATCGCACGAAGGCGCGTATCGGCGCCCCGACACTGCCGAGCAACCCTCGTCCGGTGTAGGCATAGCGCAGCGCCTGGCCGACGAGACCGAGGCCGCGGGCCGTATCGTTGTAGGTGATACCCTTGGCGCCGACAGCCCATCGCGTCCGCGGCGCATAGTGATCGCGCAAATTCTCGCCGACGCCCGGCAAGGCCTGGCGCACGTCGATGCCGAGTTCTTTCAGACGCTCGGGTTGGCCGATGCCCGACAGCTCCAGCAGTTGTGGCGAGTTGACCGTGCCGCCGCACACCACGACTTCGCGTGCTGCCCGGGCTTCGTTCTTGCTGGCGCCGACGGCATAGCGGACGCCGACGCAACGCTTGCCCTCGAACAGCAGCGCCTCGGCAACCGCACCCGTTTCGATCCGGAGGTTCGGGCGTTTGCGAACCGGGTCGAGATAGCAGCGCGCCGTGCTCATGCGCCGGCCCGCGGCGATCGTGGCCTGACTCATGGCGATGCCGTCCTGCCCCGCGCCATTGTAATCGGGATTGTGCGCGATCCCGACCTCGCCCGCCGCCTTGATCACCGCAGCGAAGAAGGGCTCGCGCGGTTCGGGATTGGTAACGCGCAGCGGCCCGTCGCGGCCGCGAAAGCGATCGTCGCCACCGCCTTCATAGCTTTCCATGCGCTTGAAGAACGGCAGCACGTCTTCGTAAGCCCAGCCCTGGTTGCCCATCTGTGCCCAGGTGTCGAAATCCTGTGCCTGGCCGCGCACGAAGGCCATTCCGTTGAGCGCACTGGAGCCACCCAGCATGCGGCCGCGCGGCACCGGAATGCGGCGGCCGTTCGTATTGGCCTCGGGCTCCGAGCTGTAGAGCCAATTGACCTTGGGGTTGGTGATCATCCGGGCGGAGCCGACCGGAACGCGTGTCCAGGGATAGTCCGCGGGACCTGCTTCCAGCAGCAGCACACTGTTACCGGGGTTGGCCGACAGCCTGTTGGCGACGACGGCGCCGGCCGATCCGGCGCCCACAACGATGTAGTCGTATTGCATTTCAAACCTTATCCCAGCTTGCGCACATCTGTGAGCCGCCCCGTCACGGCAGCCGCCGCCGCCATGGCGGGCGAGACCAGATGCGTGCGCCCGCCCGGGCCCTGGCGCCCTTCGAAGTTGCGGTTGGACGTGCTGGCGCAGCGCTGTCCGGCTGAAAGCCGGTCCGGGTTCATGCCCAGGCACATGGAGCAGCCCGGCTCGCGCCATTCGAAGCCTGCTTCGATCAGGAGACGATCGAGCCCTTCTTCTTCGGCCTGTCGCTTCACCAGGCCGGATCCCGGTACGACGAGCGCGCGCACGCCGGCCGCTACCTTGCGGCTCCGCGCGACCGCGGTCGCAGCACGGATGTCTTCGATGCGGCCGTTGGTGCAGGAACCGATGAAGACGACGTCGATCGCGAGGCCTGTCATCCGCTGGCCCGGCACGAGCCCCATGTAGTCCAACATGCGGCGGCGGCCGAGGCGCGTGGCCTCGTCGGGTGCGTCAGCCGGATCGGGAACGGCTCCGTCGATCGGCACGACGGCTTCGGGATTGGTGCCCCAGGTCACCATCGGCGCGATCGCCGACGCATCCAACGCGACCGACCGGTCGTAGCTCGCCCCGGGATCGGAGGCGAGCATACGCCAGCCGGCGACGGCGCGGTCGAAGTCTTCGCCCTTGGGCGCGAAGTCGCGACCGCGCACATAGTCGAATGTCGTCTGGTCGGGCGCTATCAGGCCGGCCCGCGCGCCTGCTTCGATCGACATGTTGGCGATGGTCATGCGGCCGGCCATGTCGAGGCCCTGGATGGTGTCGCCGCAGAACTCGATCATGTGGCCGTTGGCGCCCGATGCGCCAAGTGTGCCGACGATCGTCAGTGCCACATCCTTGGCGGTCGTGCCGAAGGGCAGGGCACCCGTCACCTCGACCTTCATGTTGCGCGGCTGCTTCTGCACGAGCGTCTGCGTCGCCAGCACATGCTCGACTTCGGAAGCGCCGACGCCGAAGGCGAGCGCGCCCAGCGCGCCGTGGGTCGAGGCGTGCGAATCGCCGCTCACGATCGTCTGTCCCGGCAGCGAAAAGCCCAGCTCCGGTCCGACGACATGGACGATGCCCTGGCGTGCGTCGAGCACCGGGATATAGGGCACGCCGAAGGCAGCGACGTCGGCTTCCAGGGTCGCCACCTGCAGGCGCGAGCCTTCTTCCTTGATGCCGCCGCGGCGGTCGTCGGTCGGGATATTGTGATCGACCACGGCGAGTGTCGCCTCCGGGCGGCGCACCGGGCGGCCAGCCTTGCGCAGACCCTCGAAGGCCTGCGGGCTGTGCAGTTCGTCGAGGAGATGACGGTCGATGTAGAGCACGCAGGTGTCGTCACCCAGCCGCTCCACGACATGCGCGTCCCAGATCTTTTCGAACAGCGTGCGCTGAGGCGCCCCGGTCATTCATCGGTCCTTTGCTTCAGTCTACGGATATTGCCAGCCCGACCTCAAGACGGGCGTCTGTGGCGGCACGGCTTGCTATCGCAGGCCGGATTCGTCACTGTGCCGGCACTTCGAGGGAAATTTCGAAATGAGTCAGCGCTGATCCCACTGCTTCGGTCTCCTGTCGCCTGACAGGAAAGGCACGGCATCGCCGTGCGGGTGCGCTGTTTTCGGAGTCCCTCTTGTCCCATCCTCTTTTGACCGCCCCCATCGGGCGCAGCCTGCTGCGTCTGGCCGGGCCCACCACCGGGCTCATGGTCGTGCAGATCTTCGTCGCCATCGCCGAGACCTGGTTCATCGCCCGGCTGGGCGTCGACGCGCTGGCCGGTTTCTCCCTGGTCCTCCCTTTCCTGGTGTTGATGCACAACATGGCCAACGGCGGCATGGGTGGCGGCGTCGCCTCCGCGCTCGCGCGCGCGTTGGGCGGCCGGCGCCTCGAGGACGCGCGCGCCCTGGTGCTGCACACGCTGGTTCTGGCCGCAGCCTTCGCCCTCGTCTTCGCGGTCTTCGCCTGGACCGTGGCGCCCCTCTTCTATCGCCTGATGGGCGGCAGCGGACTGGCGCTGGAGCGTGCACTGGCCTTCAGCGACATCGTCTTCAGCGGCGCGATCGTCGTGTGGACGAGCGCCTTTCTCGCGGCCCTCCTGCGCGGCGCCGGCGATGCCGGGACGCCCAGCCGGTATGGGCTGCTGATGTCGATCCTCTACGTGCCGCTGGCAGGCGTGCTGACGCTGGGAATCGCTGCCTGGCCGGGCCTCGGCATGATGGGACCCGGGGTTGCCGGCATCGTGACGATGGGGGGATCCACCCTCCTACTGGCGCGCGCCATATGGCGGGGCAAGCTTGGTGTCATGCCACGGCTCGGCGGCACGAAACTGCAGCGCCGGCTCTTTGGCGAGATCCTGCGTGTCGGCATCATGAGCTGCTTCACGACGGTGATCGCAAGCCTCGCCGCGCTGCTGATGACTGGCCTGGTCGGTCGCTTCGGCACCGATGCGCTGGCGGGCTACGGCATCGGACTGCGGCTTGAATACATGGTGGCGCCGCTCGCCTACGGCGTCGGCACCGGCCTCACGACGATGGTCGGCGTGGCGTCGGGCGCACATGACTGGAAGCGCGCGCTTCGGGTCGCCTGGATCGGCGGACTCCTGGCCTTCGCCCTGATCGGCGCGATCGGCTGGGCGGCGGCGCTGCTGCCCGAGACCTGGTCGAGCCTGTTCACTTCGGATCCGCAGGTGATCGCGGCCAGCGTCGCCTATCTCACCCGTGTCGCGCCGTTCTATTGCCTGTTCGGATTGGGCCTCGCGCTCTACTTCGCGGGCCAGGGCGCCGGCCGCATGACGGTGCCGGTCGCGGCGGGCCTCGTGAGGATGGCGATCGCCACGTCCGGCGGTTGGTTCGCCGTCGAGATCATGGGGATGGGGCTCGAGGGCGTGTTCGCGGCGATGGCGGTCGGCATGGCGGTCTATGGCTGCCTGATCGCGGGTTCGCTTCTCGTCGCGCCGTGGCGATCGATGCGATAACGTGGCGCCGTCTGCTCAATCAAAATCGTCCGGGGGAAGAAATGGACCTGAAGGGTAAAGTCGCCGTCGTTACCGGTGGCAACGGTGGCCTTGGCCAGCGTATCTGCCACGCGCTTGCCGCCCAAGGCTGTCAGATCGCCGTCGTCTATGCGCAGAGTAAGCTCCAGGCCGAGGGTGTCGTGCGCGATCTCGGGAAGCATCAGGTCGCCGCTGCCGCCTTCGCCTGCAACGTGACCCAGCGCGATCAGGTGCAGGCCCTGGTCGACGACGTCGTGAAGCGCTTCGGCCGGCTCGACATCCTGATCAACGACGCCGCCTACAACAAGTCGATCCCCTTTACCGATCTCGACGGCCTCACCTACGAGGAATGGACGAGGATCATCGACATCAACCTTACCGGACCGATGCTGCTCACTAAGGCCGTGGGCCCGGTGATGAAGCGCCAGGGCGGCGGGCGGATCGTCAACATCTCTTCGGTCGCGGGGCTCGGGCCCACCGGGTCGTCGATCGCCTATGCCGTCTCCAAGGCCGGCCTCATCCATCTCACCAAGTGCATGGCCGTGGCGCTGGCGCCCGAGGTGCTGGTGAATTGCGTCGCCCCCGGCCTGCTCGAAGGCACGCGCGTGACGGCCAACCTGCGGCCGGAGGTGGTCGAGAAGGGCCGCCAGGCATCGCTGCTCGGTACGGCCGCCGACAAGGACGACTGCGCCGACCAGGTCGTCACCATGTGCCGCACCAACACCATGACCGGCCAGACGATCGTGATCGACGCGGGCCGTACCTTCCACTGAGGGCTACCAGGGAGGGCTACCCGGTCATCACGTCCTTGAAGCGCCGCAGGGTCTCGATCTGCTGATCGAGTCTCGGCATCCGGTACATGGGATAGAGCATCACCATCTGGGCGCCGAGACGCTTCCAGCCATGTGCGGCGGCGGCCCAGAGCTGCGGGTCGGGCTCGTCCATGCGCAGCCATGCCTCGAGCCCGAAGGCGGCGGGATCGCGTCCGAACGTTTTGAGATGCTCGTGCAGCATCGCGAGCTTCGCCTCGCCCTGCGCGTCGGGCGCCAGGATCGGCATCCAGCCGTCGCCGATGCGGGCCGCCCGCTTGATGACAGCGTCCGACGATCCACCGAACCAGATCGGGATCGGGCGCTGTACCGGGACGGGCAGCAGATTGACACCGACCAGGTTGTGGAACCGGCCGGAGAAGGTGACCAGATCCTCGGTCCACAAGCGCCGCATCACGCCGATCTGCTCGGCTTGCCGCGCGCCCCGCGTCTTCCACTCGGTGCCGAGCGCCTCGTACTCGACATGGTTCCAGCCGACGCCGACGCCGAGGCGCAGCCGCCCGCCGCTCAGTATGTCGACCTCGGCCGCCTGCTTGGCGACGACCCCGGTCTGACGCTGGGGCAGGATGAGCACCCCGCTGCACAGCTTGATCGTCTTGGTGACGGCGGCGAGGAATGCCATCGTCGTGAAGGTTTCGTGGAAGGGATCGTTCTCGCTGTAGACAGGCTTCCAATCGCCGCGCGGTGCTGCCCCGAAGACGTGATCGGCGACTTCGATGCAGTAATAGCCGAGGCCTTCGGCGGCTTGCGCCCAATCCCTGATCTTCGCAGGGTCGGTGCCGATGTCTCGCGTCGGGAAGAGGGCGTTCAGCAACATTGAAGACTCCTTATTTGGAAGTGAGCGCAGCCAGTTCCGCCGCGGCACCTCGCGCGCGCGTGACGCCTTCGCGGGCCATCTCGGCGCAGAGGCCGGTATAGGCGGTCGGGTCCAGCAGCTTTTCGATCGCCTCTTTATCCATGTGCGCGGCGAGCCGCGTGTCCGCCGCCAGCAGGTCGGAGAACGATCTGCCTTCGACGAAGGCGGTCTGCGCGGCATCATAGACGACGTCATGCGCATGCTGCCGGCCGATCGCAGCACCCAGGTCGAGCATCACCGCTTCCGCCATGATCAGTCCGCCGCCCAGGTCCAGGTTCGCCCGCATCCGCTCGGGATCGACACGCAGGCCACGCATGATCTCGGCAAGCCGGCTCAGGATATCGCCGGTGGCAATGCAGGCGCGGGACTCGGCACTGTCCATCATCAGGCTGGTGGTGCGATCGGCCTCGTGCTCGGTCGTCATGGCTTCCAGCGCCAGCGGCACCAGAGCGCGCACCTCCGCCGCCGCGGCGATGATGTCCTGGCAGAGTTTCGGATTGCGCTTCTGCGGCATGGTGGAACTGCCGACGGTGCCGGGCGGCACGGGCTCCTCGACCTCGCCGAACTCGGTCTTCATCAGCGTGTAGATCTCGCGCCCGATCTTGCCGCAGGTGGCCGCCAGCAGGCCCAGGATGCAGATGTTCTCCGCCAGATGATCGCCGATGGCGCGCGACGGCACGGTCATCGAACCAAAACCGAGGAGCCGGCCGATGCCTTGCTGTACCGGCGGTCCCTGTTTGCCCAGCGACGCATAGGTGCCGGCGCCGCCGCCCAGCATGGCGATGAACAGGCGGGGCGCTGCCTGGCGCAGACGCTCGACATGGCGCAGCAGTTCGTCGATCCAGACCGCGACCTTGTAGCCGAAGGTGGCCGGGACCGCGTGCTGGCCATGGGTGCGCCCGGCCATCGGCATTTCCGCCGTCCGTTCCGCCAGATCGGCCATGGCGGACAACACCTCGCCGATCTGACGCAGGAAGATCGCGTGGGCCTGGCGCAGCACCAGCAGATCGCCGGTCTGGGTGATGTTCTGTGTCGTGGCACCCCAATGCACCCAGCCGCCATGCGGCTCGCCGACGACGCGGCCGAGTTCCCAGACCAGTGGGACGAGCGTGTGTCCGGTGCGGGCGAAGCCCTCGTCGATGCGCGCCCGGTCCATCAGCTCCAATCTCGCCTTGGCGGCGATGGCTTCGGCCGCATCGGCCGGAATGATGCCGAGCTCGGCCTGGGCGCGGGCGAGGGCCGCCTCGACATCCAGCCACGCCTGCCAACGGTTCTCCAATTGATAGAGAGCGCGAATGCCGGGGTCCGAGACGCGGGTGGCGGTCGGCAGAGTATCGGTGTTGGCGGCCATTTCGAGCGGGCTCCATCCCGGAGGGTTCTCGCCGCCAAGTTAGACCCATGACCGGCGCCGAGGCGACTCCGGGATGGAGGGGTTGTAGGCTCGTGAACGACAAGGCACAGCGGAGGGACGAAAATGCTGACAAGCGGCAATGCGCTCACCACACCTCGAGCCGGCATCGCCTTCACTGGCTGCGCGATGATGAGCGCGGCATCCGCCTCAGGTTCGCAAGCGTCCGGGCATGGACATGCCCATGCCCATGCGGCGTCGCGGCGGCGCGAGGTCGTGGTCAACGGCAAGAGGATCAAGACCATCGACGTGCACGCCCATTGCTGTGTGCCAAAGGCAATGGCGGTGATCGATCATCCGCTCGAGGCGCCGGGCCTGCTGATGGATGATACTTCCACGCGCATCGCAGCGATGGACAGCCAGGGCATCGATGTCGAGGCGCTCAGCATCAATCCTTTCTGGTATCGCGCCGGGCGTGATGCCGCGGCGGAGCTGATCCGGATCCAGAACGAGACCCTGGTCGAGTTCTGCGCGGCCAATCCCGAGCGGTTCGTGGCCTACGCGACCGCGGCCCTGCAGCATCCCGACCTCGCGGCGGAGCAGGTCGAGCATGCGGTGAAGAAGCTCGGCTTTCGGGGCGTCAGCGTCGGCGGCAGCGTGGCCGGCGAGGAACTTGCCAATCCGAAATTCCACCCGTTCTGGAAGAAGTGCGAGGAGCTGGGCGTCCTCGTCTTCATGCATCCCACCGGCACGCGCGAACTGGAGCCGAGCGGCCGGCTGGGCGGCAACGGCCTGCTCACCAATACGATCGGCAATCCGCTCGAAACCACGATCGCGCTCTCGCACCTGATCTTCGAGGGAACGCTCGATCGTTTCCCGGGGCTGAAGATATGCGCCGCGCATGGCGGCGGCTTCCTGCCGTCCTACGCCAACCGGTCGGATGCGGTGATCCGGACCTTCCCCAACCGGGTGGGCCCAGTCCCGAAGAAGAATCCGACCGCCTATCTCAGGGACGGCCAGCTGTTCTTCGACACGATCGTGTTCACGCCGGAGGCGATGCGCCACCTGATCGCGGAGACCGGCGCCGGCCAGATCATGATCGGCACCGACTATCCGTTCCCCTGGACCAGCACCGAAGTCGACCTCGTGCTCGACACGCCGGGCCTGAGCGACGACGAGCGGGTCGCCATCCTGGGCGGCACCGCCGGACGGCTCCTCGGCATCAAGCCCTAGGTATCGCGAAAGCGGAGTGCCAGCAGTGCCAGCATTCGTTCACGAGGATGTGATGACAGGTTCAGCAGGTTTAATGCTAGATTTCCGGCAGCGTGGCACGAGGCCTGCCCAATTGGCCGAAGCCGTCGCCAATAAATAAAGACCATACCCCGCCCGGCGCACCCGCCGGGTACGCTCCAATTGAGGAGGAGGGGTCGTCCCGCGATCATCGAGTCGTGCGTAGCAACGAATGGCCGCCCCCGCTGGAGACCGTCCAGAAGTGGGGTGGACCGAAGGCGTGAGAAAACGCGCCCGAGCATGTTTTGACGGTCTGCTGCGGCACTCGGACCGCAGGTCAATGTTCCGATGTCACACGTCCCTGTCACAACATTTGTCTCAACTTGGCGAGACATGAGACAGGGTGAAATCCCTGGAAACGATGACTTTTTGGGGCTCTCCGGGCTGCGGAGAGCCGTCGTTCCGTCTAGACGTGTTGAATCACGTTGTCGGCGCCGAGGATATGGCGGCCGACCATCTCGACGTGCGGCAGCATCGCCTGCAGATGCTGGCTGGCGCTCATGGCGTCGCGGAAGCGGCGTTCGAAGGGCCCTGCGTTCATGATCGCAAGCGTTCCGGCGGCGCGATACGACGCGATCGCAACGTCGGTCGCTTCGTTCATGCCGTGGGTCGTGGCGAGCCGCAACCGCAGGCGCAGGTCGAGATCCAGCTTTCCGGCCGCGGCGGCCTCATAGGCCTGGCCGGCCGCTTCGTGCAGGAAGGCGCGCGCGGCGGAGAGCCGGGCTTCCAAGAGGCCGATCTCGCGATGCACGGCGTTGTTGTGCACCATGGCGTTGGGCGATGCCCGGCTGTGCCGGCTGCGGGCGAGTTCGACATAGGTTTCGAACAGCCGTCGCGCCGTGCCAAGCGTCACCCCGCAGAAGCCGGTGGCGTAAAGCAGGGTCGACATGATGGTGTAGATCGGCCCGCTCTCCCGCCGCTCTTCCAGCGCGTCGCGCGCCGGTGCACGGTCGTCCGGCACGAAAAGATCTTCGACCGTATAGCTGTCGCTGCCGGTGGCCCGGAGGCCGAGCACGTACCAGTCGTCGGTGATCTTCGTGTCCTTGCGCAGAAAGACGAAGCTGCGGTCGTCCGGTCGGCCGTAGCGCATATGCGGCGTACCGTCGGGATTCTGCACCGCGCTGTGGGCGCCGAGCCATCGTGTGTGGCGGCCGCCGCTGGCGAAGCTCCAGGTGCCGCTGAGGCGATAGCCGCCGTCGACGCGGATGGCCTTGCTCTTGCTGTGCCGGGCACCCCAGGCAAGGCCGTCGCGCGGGTCGCCGAACACCGATGCAGCAGCCTCGTGAGGCATGGCGGCGGCGGAGGTCGCCGAGGAGACGTTGGACTGGTTGATGAACCAGCCCACGCTGGCGTCCGACCAGGCGAGTGCCTCGGTGGTCTTGCAGAATTCCAGCAGATGGAGCTCCTGGCCGCCGAGGCTTTGGGGCAGGAGCAGCCGCAGCATGTCCTGGCCGACCAGGGCCTTCACCACCTCCGGCGTGAGCTCGCGCCGGCGGTCCATCTCGGCACCGTGCTCGTCCAGCAACGGCTGGAGGGCGCGAGCCCGTTCCGAAGCGCTCCTCGCGGCCGTCGGCTGAAGGCGGGTATCCATGGCGAAGTCCTCGATATCCTGATCCTGCGGCGTATACTGGCCCGGCCACGACAGGCGTCAATCCATTGCGGCCACCCAGCGGAAGGTGTTGTTCAGGTCGCAAGCCTAGCCACGAGCTGTGCGGCAGTGGCGAGCGGGCAGATGTCGACAGTGACGCTGAAGACATGTCCCGACGCCTAGCTGTTGCTTGTGTGCAACGTACAAGTGGGAAATTGATCTGCCGCAATGCGTCAAAGGTCTTGGAGGCTTACCGAAAATTGCGCATCATGTGCGCGGAGCTGTAGCGCCTTTGCGTCTCGTATCGGATGCTGTGGCTCCAGAATGATCGCGTGGGCGTGTCCACTCGCGTGTTTGGCCCGCGTCGATGGTTAATTTCTCAATTGAGAGGGGAGTACTCATGTTTCAAGCAAATCGTCGTGCGGCGCTGAAGTTGTTGGGAGGCGCTGCGCTGACGGCAACCGCTCTGCCGGTCGTGTCGCTTCCGGCGGCAGCGCAGAACACGGATCTCGTGGTGCCGAACAGCCTGCAGAACTTCAAGCGCGGCACGATCCACAGCATGCATCCCGAAGTGCGCAGCTTCACCATCATCTGGGAAGATCTCGGCCGCGTGAAGTTGAAGGCCGCGGACCTCGTCGTTAACTACCCGTCGCTCAAGATCGGCAATGTCGTCGACGTTCATTGGTACGACTACATGGACTTCCTGATCGCCCCGAAGACGCCCGAGAGCTCGGCGCGTGCCAAGGCGATGATGGCCCAGGGTGCGCGGCTCGAAGGCATTCCGGACGCCCAGCAGCGCATCAGGCTGTGGGAAATGGATGGCATGTCGACGAAGATCGACCCCGCGACCAACACCATCTTCATCATCAATGCCTCCGGCGGCGAGCCCGACAAGCCTTCTCCCGACAGTGGCGAAGTCATCCAGCTGCCGCAGGCCGTCACGGCGAACGGCAAGGCGGCACTGGCCAAGCTCGGACCGGGCCAGCAGCTCGTCACCGTGTGGAGCCAGCAGACCGCCATCAAGGCCACGGTCATCCGCTAACAACGGCAAACCCTCGAGAGGACTCCGGGACCCATGTGGGTCCCGGAGTTCGTTTGGGCCCGGAACGAGCCCGGTGTCGGCCGGCCGTGCGTCTGTTGGTGATCGCCGCTTCGTTCTGTGCAATTATCGGTCGAATGATCTCGCGTAGAAATTTGTTGGGGGGCTTGGCCGGTCTGACCGTGCCCGCCTTGGCCGGTTGCGGCGGCAATCCACCCACCGGCGCCGGGTTTGACAAGGCGGCTGCGGCGTCCCGGCACTCGGTGCCCGGGCTGGATGCAGTGATCGACATCAGCCACAACGTCACCGTCACCGACTTTGCCGCGGTACGCCGCAGCAATATCCTCGCCGTCCTTCACAAGGTGACCGAAGGCGGCGATTGGTTCGATCCCTCCTATGGCCAGCGCCGTCGCCAGGCCGAAGCAGCGGGACTGCTGTGGGGCGGCTACCATTTCGGCACGCGCCAGTATTCGGGGGAGAAACAGGCCGCCGCCTTCCTGTCGGCCTGTCAGCCGGGACCGGCGACGGTCATGGCCCTCGATCTCGAGCCCAACGAAGGGAACCCGCGCAACACCATGACGCTCCCGCAGGCCGAGGAATTCGTGCTCGCATTGCAGCGTGCAACGGGACGCCTGCCGATGGTCTATTCGCATCCGGCATGGGCCAATGGCGAAGTGTATGGGCGCCGCCGCCTCAAGCTGGGGGCGGCTGTGGTGCCGGGCTCGACCCTGGCGCGCTGCGAACTGTGGCTGGCCGACTATCGCGAGGAGCCCCAGATACCCTATGCTTGGGCCACCAAGGGCTGGCGCCTCTGGCAATATGCTGCCGACGAGACGGCGGCCAATTTCGCCCACGGCAGCGAGCCACGCGCGGTGGCCGGTGTCGGCCATTGTGATCGCAACCTGTTCAATGGCGACGTCGCGGCGCTCAATCGATTCTGGAAGAGCGGCGGCCGGATGTCGTGAACCGGACCAATCCGCGGGACGCTAGGGTTTGGTGTTCTCGTTGAGCCATTTCCGGGCGGCGTGGAGGCTGTGAAACGTCTTCACCGGTCGTTCGCCTTCGGTCATCTTGATGAACTGCTGTATGACTTCCCCGCGGGTCGGATCGATCACGAACGCCGTCGGGCCGCGTGTCGTATCCCCGGCATTGTTACGCGCCATCGCTCCCATCATCTCCAGGCCCTTCTCGTCGATGATCGCCGTGCCGATCGAGACGTCGATGATCTTGCGGTATTGCCACGCGCCGGTCTCGGCGAATTTCTGGATCACGCCAACGATGTCGTCGCTGGTCACGGTTCCGTGAACGACGGCGACCACCAATCGGTCGGGATGGGAGATGTCGAGGTAGATGGGCATCGCTACGACCTTATGCCGAACTCACGCCATGCTCCAACCGTATTGCCCGGCGAGCCATTCCTCCAGCGCAAATTTGTCGGACGCGCCGGCGACCTTTTCCCAGCGCTGGATGATGGTGGTGTCAGCGAGATGACGCCAACGCCTTGAAGCCCGCCCGCGTCGCCTCGAGGGCGAAATCGATATCGGCCTCGGTGTGGGCCGTCGACAGGAACATGTTGTGGCGCGGATGCAGGTAGGCGCCATGCTTCAGCGCCTCCAGCGTGAAGCGATTGCCTTTCTCGCAGTCCGGGTCGTCGTCGAACAGGACCGTCGGCATCTGCGGCGGACCGCTTTGGCGCACGCCGATGCCGAACTCCACTGCTTGCGCCGCTATCCCGTCGCGCAAGCGTTGGCCCATGGCGCGCATGTGCGCGGGACCATCAGTACTCTCCAGCACGTCGAGCGTGGCGAGAGCGGCGGCCATCGATACGGCGCTGCACCAGAACGAGCCGGTTACGTAGAGCTTGGAGGCCGCGTCGCGGTAGCGGTCGTTGCCGGTGACGGCGGCCAGCGCGTGGCCGTTGGCGATCGCCTTGCTCCAGGCGCTGAGGTCGGGCTGCACGCCCACCAGGTCCCAGCTGCCGCGCAGCGTCAGGCGAAAGCCCGCCCGCACGTCGTCGACGATGAGGGCGGCGTCACTGGCGTCGCAGAGTTCCCGGGCGCGGCGCGCGAAGGCGGCGTCGGGCATCTCCTGGTCCTTGCCGAAATCGTGCTTGAAGGCCGAGACGACGATGCCGGCCAGGTCGTCGCCGGCGCGCTGGACCGCGCTCTCGAGGCTGCCGGTGTCGTTGAACTTGAAGGTAAGCATGTGCGCCCGGTCCTCGGCCGTGATGCCGGCCGGATTGGGCGTGCACCACGGGATGGCGCCGTGATAGGCGCCCTCGGCCACCAGAATCTTGCGCTTGCCCGAGGCGGCGCGCGCCAGCGTCACGCAGGTCGTGGTGGCGTCGGTGCCGTTCTTGCCGAACAGCGCCCAGTCGGCATGCGGGATCAGTCCGACCAGCCGTTCGGCGAGTTCGACCAGCCGTTCCGACGGCCCGTTCAGGCAATCGCCCGCCGCCATCTGGCGCTCGACCGCCGCGGCGACCACGGGATTCTGATGGCCGACCACGATCGGGCCCCAGCTGCACATGAAGTCGACATAGCGCTTACCGTTCACGTCCCACAGATGACAGCCTTCACCGCGTTCGAAGAACTGCGGATAGCCCTGGGGCAGCCGGTCGCTGCGCAGGTGGCCATACATGCCGCCGGGAATGACGCGCTGGGCGCGTTGACGGAGCTTGTGGTCGGCGGTGGCGTCGAGAGTCATGGGGCTCCGTTCAGATGAACATGTCGCGTTGGTTATAGTTCTTCAGGACCGTCTCGCGTTTCGTCTCATTCCAGCGGTTCTCGTCCTCGTGGCCGGCCAGTGGCTTGTAGACGTAGGCCTTCTCCTGCGGGAAGCGCTGCCGCCTGGCGTCGATGGCCATCAACAGGATGCGAAGGCGTTCGTTGATCCGCGTCAGATCGTAGGTCTCGACGACGCCGTGCAACCGCCGTGCCGTCACGCCCAGCACGCGCTTCCTCGGAAAAAATCCCTCGTTCAACGTGATTCGCCGGTCGGGTGACGAGTTGGCGAACGAGCCATGCAGGAGCTGGCGATTGGTGACGATCGTGTCGCCAGCCGCGCACAGCATCGGCACGGCGCCGTCGATCCGGTCGGTGCCGCTGTTGGCTACCAATCTCTTGATGTCGGCCTTGCCGAGCTTGTGGCTGCCGGGCAGCACCCAGACGCCGTTGCCTGCCGTGCTCGGGTAGAGCTGCGTCATGAAGTTGAAGCCGTGCGCCCCCATGTCCCAGTCGGGCGCCGCCCAGTGCGTCGTGCCGTCCTGGTGCCAGGCCACGGACGGGCCGAGGCCTGCTTCCTTGACGAACGTCACCTCGTTGTAGGGCACGAAATCGTCGCCCAGAATTCCCGCCGCGACGCCCAGCAGCCCGGGATGGCCGTAGAGCCGCAGCGCTGCATCCATCAGGTGCAGGTTGCCGTCGAGCAGTTCCACGGTCCAGGCCGGGCCGTTCTCGCCCAGGGTCGGCTGCAGCATGGCGACGGGATGCCGTCCGTTGTTCGCATCGGTGCCGCCGACGGGGTCGCTCAACGGCCTGGCCCAGCGATAGGGCGGCTTGATGATGCCGTCGCCGAAGGCTGGACGTCCGTGGCGGTCGAGCGCCGCGCCGGGCTCGACGGGCGCGCGCGCCAGCACTGCGTCGACATCGGCGCGCAGCTCGGCGAGTTCCTCGGGCCCGACCACGCCCTCGAAGACGTAGAAGCCGTGCGTCCAGTAGGAGTCGAGGATCGACTGGTCGAGCCTGCCGTCCGCGTCGAACCGGATCGGCCCGCGATTGCCCAGCGCCCAAGCCCTGGCCTCGCCCGCGCGGCTGTACTCGGCCATCGCCCGGGCGTGATCCTGGGCGGTGAGCGGAGCTGGCTTTTGCATCGGTGTGGTTTCGGTCATTGCCATTGCGGAACCTCCGGCATCGGGACGGCGACAACGATACCCCGCCCATCCGCCGGCGGCCAAACGCCGTCACCCGCTCTGCGGGCGGTGATCGTTTCAGCCGCTACGGCGTCACTTTCTGGCAGCCGGCGCCCTGCCAGCGGTAGCCTTGCGCCGTACCGCTCACCATCGTCCATTCGACGATGCAGCTCTGGCGCACCAGCGTCGGCGGAAAGCCGCCGATCGGCATCCACAAGCCGCCACCCCATCCCCAGCCCCAGCCGCCGAAGCGCTGGTACATCGGCGGTGTGCCGGGATCGACGTAGGACGTGTCCCAGCGCCATTGCAGGATCCTGGAGCCGTCCTCGAGCTGGTAGGTGTTGTCGGGAATGCGGCCCATGCTGTTCAGCAGACCAGCCTCGGGTGCGCCCGCCATCTCGCGCAGCTGGTTGTTGAAAGCCGCCGTGCGGTCCTCGCGGGTCGCGCACGCCGGCAAAGACAGAAGAGCGAGCAGGACGAGGGTCATTCGCATGGTCAACCTATGCGCGCCACCAACGGGCATCACCTCTATCCCTTCGCCGCCAGTGCCGCCTCGATGGCGCGCTCGAGCTTGGGGCCCATGCCGCCGGCGGCGGAGAACCAGTCGATGAGGCGGCCATCGCGGCCGATCAGGATCTTGTGGAAATTCCACGAGGGCACGCCGAGTGGCCCCGTCTGCGCCGCGGCCCAGCGATAGAGCGGATGCGCGTCGGGGCCGGAGACGACCTGCTTGTCGGCCAAGGGAAAGGTCACGTCGAAGGTGGCCTCGCAGAAGCGCTTGATCTCCTCGGCGGTGCCGGGTTCCTGGCCGCCGAAATCGTTCGACGGTACGCCCAGCACGATGAGGCCCTTGTCCTTGTAGCGATGCCACAGTCCCTGCAGCCCGAGATACTGGCCGGTGAAGCCACACAGTGACGCAGTGTTGACCAGCAAGACCACCTGGCCCTTGTAGTCGGCCGTCGGCATCGGACCGCCGCCGATCGACTCGAGGGACACCGAAGACCAATCGATCGGCGGCCGGCCGGCCTGGCCCCAGGCCATGCCGACCGCCGACAACAGCGAGCCGAGAGCTGCGTAGACGAGCATGCGCAGAATTTTCATGGATTGACCTTGCGGCGCAGCATCGTCTCGTAGACGCGCAGGATCGAGGAGCTGTCGTCGGGCCCCCAGCCCATGCCCTTGGCCAGGCGCTGCAGGTTGTGCGTCGAGGCGCCCTGCTGCAACGGCACGCCGAGCTCGTCGCCGAGCTCGAGGGCCAGGTGCAGGTCCTTGTAGGCGAGGTCGAGCGCGAACGACGGCGGCGAATAGTTGCCCTTCAGTGCTCGCAGCGTGAAATTCTTGATGGCGTTCGAATTGCCGCTCGAGCTCGAGATCACCTGCAGCAGCTTCTCGGGCTCGAGGCCATAGGTGGTGCCCAGCATCATGCCCTCGCAGAGCGCCGCCAGGTTGCAGAACGACAGCATGTTGTTCACCAGCTTGGCCACCGTGCCGGAGCCCAGCCCGCCCATGTGAATCACGTTGGCGCTGAACGATTGCAGCACCGGCAGCGCATCGTCGAACACCTTCTTGTCGCCGCCCACCATGATGGCGATGGTGGCAGCTTCCGCACCTGTGGTGCCGCCGCTCACCGGCGCATCGAGCATGGCGATACCCTTGGCGGCCATTGCTTCGCCGATCTTCTTCACCATCGACGGTGCATTGGTGCTGAGGTCGATGTAGGTCTGGCCCTTGGCGATGTTCGCCAGGATTCCATCCTTGCCCATCGTCACCGCTTCCACATCCTTGGGCATCGGCAGCGACGTCATCACCACGTCGGCGCCCTTGGTCACCTCGGCGATGGATTTCGCTCCGGTGGCGCCGAGGTCGGTGCAGGTCTTGAGGGCCGCCGGATTGAGGTCGAACACCGTCACCGCGTGGTTGCTCTTCTTGATGATGTTGCGGCACATGGGGCCACCCATGTTGCCGACGCCGATGAATCCCACCTTCACGTTCGTTTCTCCTCGTTGAGATATCGTTGAAACCTGATCAGCGCGGCAGTTCGAAGCGGACACCGGCCCGCGCATGCCCGCCGCCCAGTGCCGCGGCCGCGCCGTCGGCCCGCCAGCAGGCGGCACCCGTCATGCTGCCGTCGTCATGGAAGGCGATGGCGTTCATGCCGCCGGCCACCGTCGGCATGATCTGAAGCTTGTGGCCGCGGGCTTCGAGCCCCTGGCGCACGTCGGCCGGAATGCCGTGCTCGACCTCCAGCACCGGCCCCTCGGTCCAGATGCGCGGCGCCTCGACGGCTTCCTGCAGTTCCATGCCGTGGTCGATCAGGTTGACCAGCGCCTGCAGCGCCGAGGGGAAGATCTTGCGGCCGCCGGGCAGGCCCAGCGCATAGGCGACCTTGCCGTCGCGCACGGCCATCATCGGCGACATCGAAGTCGTGACCCGCTTGCCCGGCTCGATCGACAGGGCCTTGCCCGGCCGCGGATCGAAGGTCCCCATGTAGTCGTTCGGCACCATGCCGGTGCCCGGCACGATGAAGCGCGCGCCGAACAGGCTGTTGATGGTCTGCGTGGTGCAGACCACGTTGCCCTTGCCGTCGGCCGCCGTGAGATGCGTGGTGTCGGCGCCTTCCGCCGGCAGGAGTCCCGCGGTTTCCAGTCCGCTTGTCCAGTTGGTCGCGCGCGCGAGATCGAGACCGGCGCGGCGCTCGTCGGCATAGGCCTTGGCCACGATGCGCTCGACCGGCACCTTGATGAAATCCGGATCGCCGCTCGCCCGGGCGCGGTCGGCGAAGGCGATCTTCAGCACTTCGGCCAGCAGGTGCAGCGTATCCACCGTGCCGAAGCCCAGCCTGGCGATGTCGTAGGCTTCGAGGATGTTCAGCATCTGCGTGATGTGCACACCCGACGCCGCGGGTGGCGGCGGTCCGACGATCTCCCAGCCGCGATAGCGGCCGCGGATCGGCGCCCGCTCGACCACGCGGTATTCCGTGAGGTCGCGGCGCGAGATGAAACCGCCGGTGCGCTCCATGCACTCGACCAGCAGGTCGCCCAGCGGCCCGCCATGCAGCGCGCCTTCGCCCTGCTGGGCGATCAACTCGAGCGCCTCGCCATAGTCGGCCTGCACGAGACGCTCGCCCGGCTTCAAAGGCGCGCCGTCGGGCAGGAGGCGGTCGGCGGTGAAGGGATCGTCGAGCAGGTCGGGCGCGGCGCTCTTGATGCAGTCGGAGAGATAGGGCGTGACCGTAAAGCCGCGATTGGCGTGGCGGATCGCCGGCTGCATCACGTCGCTGAGCGACATCGTGCCGTATTGGCGGAGCGCATGGCACCAGGCCAGCAGCGAGCCCGGCGCGCCGACCGCCTTCGGGCCGACCTCGTTCTCGCGGCCCTCGACGGTGTAGTTCTCCGGCGCGGCACCGGGGACCGAGCGATACATGTCGGGGCGGCCGCTGAGCGGCACCTTGCTCATGCCGTCGACGATGCGATGGCTGCCGTCGGCGAGGCGGATATGGCAGGTCGTGCCGCCGATCAGCCCAACCATCATCGGCTCCACGACGGTGAGCGCGAACTGGGTGGCGACGGCGGCATCGATGGCATTGCCGCCCGCCGCCAGCATCTCCATCCCGGCGGCCGAGGCCAGCGGATGGTTGGACACGACCATGCCGCTCCGCCCGTGCGCCGGCTGTTTTTCGCAGACAAACCTGGTGCCGGCGCGCGCGCGCCAGTTCGACTTGCTCATGCTCTTGTGTCCCTCGTGACGCCTGAAGGAGAAATCTGGCACGCAAGCAGTCGAAGCGCTATGTGCGTTGCCGGGCGATGCAGCGCTTTCCGAGCGGCTTGCCCGGAAGAAAGCGCGGTATCGTGCTCATATTACCTTACCCCTGCAAGAGGTTGCCTAGGTGAGTACCTTTGGTCTCGCCCGCCGCCGCTTCCTGGCGGCATCGCTCGGAAGCGCTGCGGTTGCGGCGCCGTTCACCATTGTGCGCGGCGCGCCGATCGCCTTCGCCTCGGATCCCTTTACGCTCGGCGTCGCCTCGGGCGCGCCGCGCGAGGGCAGCGTCGTGCTGTGGACGCGGCTGGCACCCCGGCCGCTCGAGGGTGGCGGCATGCCGGACGAGGCGGTCCAGGTCGACTGGCAGATCGCCGAGGACGAGGCCTTCTCCCGGGTCGTCGCGCGCGGCAGCGAACCCGCGATGCCGGCGCTCGGCCATTCGGTGCATGTCGAGGCTCGCGGCCTCAGGCCCGGCCGACCCTACTGGTATTGCTTCCGCGCCGGCAGTGCGGAGAGCCCGATCGGCCGCACGCGAACGGCGCCAGCAGTTGGCAGCGCACCAGCCCGCCTCAACTTCGCCTTCGCCTCGTGCCAGCAGTACGAGCAGGGCTATTTCGGCGCCTATCGCGACATGGCCGCGCGCGATCTCGACCTCGTGGTCCATCTCGGCGACTACATCTACGAGAAGTCGAGGGGCTCGCGTCACGTGCGCAAGCACGAAGTCGGCATCCCGACGACGCTGGCGGAGTTCCGCGACCGCTACGCGCTCTACAAGCTCGATGCCGATCTGCAGGCGGCCCACGCCGCCTTTCCGTGGCTCGCCATCTGGGACGATCACGAGGTGGCCGACGATTATGCCGACGACCGCTCCTACAGCACCCGCGATCCCGCGCAGTTCCTGAAAATGCGCGCCGCCGCCTACCAGGCCTATTGGGAGCACATGCCGCTGCCGGCCTCGGCGCGGCCGCGCGGACCTTCCGCCACCATCTACGAGCGCTATCGCTTCGGCGACCTGCTCGACGTGATGCTGCTCGACGACCGGCAGTATCGCTCGCAGCCCGCCTGCGTCGGCGCCGGCCGTCCGGGCACCGTGCCCGACTGCGCTGAGCGCACCGAGGAGGCGCGCACCATGCTGGGCAAGGCGCAAGAAGCCTGGCTGAATGGACAGATCCGCACCTCGACGGCGCGCTGGACTGTGGTCGCGCAGCAGACGCTGATGGCCGAGCTCGATCGCGGGACCGACGGCGCCCATCGCTTCTGGATGGACGGTTGGGACGGCTATCCCAACGCGCGCCGCCGCCTGCTCGACTCGATTGCCACGCACAGGCCGCGCAACCCGGTCGTCATCGGCGGCGACCGTCATGCCTTCTTCGCCGCCGATCTCGCGCGCGATCCCGCCCGGCCGCCCAACGATCGAGAGGCGCCGGTCGCCAGTGAATTCGTCGGCACGTCGATCACCTCGGAAGGCCCCAATGCCAAGGCTCTCGCCGCGGCGCTCCAGGTCAATCCGCAGGTGAAGTATGGCCGTAGCGACAAGCGTGGCTACGCCACGGTCGAGCTCACGGCGGCGAAGTGCACGGTGGGCTTCGAGGCGATCGACGATGAGAAGAAGAAGGATGGCACCGTGCGGCGCCTCGCGACCTTCGTCGTCGAGGACGGGGTTGCGGGCGTCAAGCCGGGGTGAAGCTGCCTAGCCGAAGCGCAGCGAGTCCATGAACTGCGTGGTGACGGGATTCTGCCGATCGGCCATCGGAGCCTGCACGATCTGCGTGTAGGTCGCCGTGGGCGTGAGGTACATGCGCACGATCACGACGCGGCTGCCCTGGTCCGCGGCGAAGACGAACTCCCGGCCCGTGATCGGGCCTGTCGTGATCGGCCGCTGCTCGATCACCGTCGAGCCCGGCCATGACTTCTGCATGCCGCCCTGCACCTGCTGAAGTGCTGCCTGGAGCGCGGCCGGATCCGTCGGGATGGTCGAAACAGGGTTGGCGAGGGCGACATCCAGAAACTCGAGGATGAACCTGTCGGGCAGCATGACGACGTAGGAATGGAGAACGCCGCCATGCCCGGGCACCGTCAGATAGCGATACCCCTTGGGCATCTTCAGGCGATAGCGGCCGTTCGCGCTTGCAACATCCTCCCAAACGACCTGCTGCGCCTGTGCGCCGCCCGGGCTGCCGACCAGCGCGGCGCCTGCTGCCGCCGATACGAAAACGCGACGTTGCATGAATCCTCCTAGGCCGGCGCGATGGCCGCCGGCTTGTTGCTTGAACTGCGTTTCGCCTTGGCGGCGGGGACCCAGCGCAGCACGCCCTGTTCGAGGCATTCGTTCATGAAGATAACGGTCTGATGAATGCCGCGCCCGAAGGCGTCCTGCCACTCCGGTTGCTGCAGGACACCTGGATTCACCACGTAACGGGCGCGGCCCTTCTCGACGATCAAGCCTTCCTTCAGCAGTTGTTTCAGCTTGCGGCGGACGGTCTCGCGGGGAATGCCCGATGCGCTGGCGATCGACGTCGCATTGATGGCGCGCTGCCCTTCCAGGCCGACGATGCTGTCGAATGTTTGATGCTGCTTGCGGAAGGCGGCATCGCGCATGCCGGGCTCCACGGCGGCTATGCCGATGATTTCAGCCACCATCGCCGTGTCGAAATCCCCCAGATAGCGGGCGCGGCGCTCGCGCTCGATGCGGTGCAGGTAGTTCCCGATCATGCAGATGAAGAGACGTGAGTTTCCGTCGGTGTCTGCGAGGACCAGCCGCCCGCCGGGGGCGACCGCCGTGGCGCGTCGCTGGGGCTTTTTCGCGTCACGGCTGTCGTTCCGCGAGGTTGCTAGTGTGCGACGCCTGACCATTCTGTTCTCCGGTGCGCTGGCAGCAAGGGGACGACTGCCCATTTTGGGCAGTCGCCGTGTTGAAAGCCAGCCGGCGACCCATATTCTTTGGGGCATGAGAGCTGCCAAGAAATTTTTCCTGGGGAGCGGCCTGATCGCCATCGCCGCGGGCGGTTCGCCGGCATGGTCGCAGGGCTCGCCGGCGCCGGGGTGGAACATGTACCAGGGGACCACGAGTCTCCAGCTCAACTACACGGGCGGCTCCCTGAACTCGGTGTCCGGCAGCGTGTACTCGAACAATGCCGCCCTGATCGACGTCAACATCCTCGGCAACAGGATCAACGGGATGACGATCGACACCGGGTCCACCGGTATCGCGATCTCGGCGAACTATCTTCCGTCGCTCGCCAGCTACACGCCGCTCGGACCCGGCACGATCAACTACGACAGCAGTGGCGCATCGCCCAGCGGGACCTTCTACGAGCTGCCAGTGAACCTGATCGGCGGCACCTCGGGTGGCAGCGCCGCGACGGGCTCCACGACGGTCAAGGTGTTGGTCGTCACCAACGACAATAGCACCAAGTACTTCGGCATCGGCAACAACAGGAACAACGTCTACAGCGGCGCGATCAACCCCTCGCTCTCATTCGCCCAGAACGTGGCCCAGGGGCTCCTCACGCAGATCTCCGCGGTGGGGATGAACCCTCTCCTCAATGTGTCGGTGAACGGCATCGCGCTGCCCAACCAGGGTTATGTCGTCATGAACGACAGGATCGTCGTCGGCCTGACGACGGCCAACAACGGCTACTCCTTCGTCAAGCTCACGCCGGATGCGGCGAACGGGCCCAATCTCTGGAACGGCATTCCGGTTTCGCTCACGGTCGGCTCGGGCTCCGCCGGCGCCGGAACGATCCTCCACGATACCGGCATCGCCTATGCCTTCCTCGTGCCGTTCGGGCAGACCGGCGAAACCGTGAGCGTCGCGATGCCGGGCCCCTCGGCGACGACGGGTGCCTTCTACAATTTCCTGATCACCAGGGGGACAAGTGCGACTCCCTGCGTGACGTCTGCCAGCGCGACCATGACGCCCTGCCATGTCGAGGCCTCCACCTCGGGCACGCCGTTCCTCAATACCGGCCGACAGTTCTACGCCGGGTTCGACTACCTCTTCGATCCGGTGAATGGCTTCGCGGGCTACGCATTGTCCGACTCCGGCCTGACCACCACGGCGACGCTGAATCCGAGCCTGTCCCTGATCGGCACGCTTGCGCTTGGCAACGGCTTCAGCACGGATTTCGACACGTTCCTGATGGGCAGCACGACGCTCAGCCAGACAGGGACCGGCACCTTCTCGGGCACCATTTCCGGAACGGGTGGCCTCACGATCAGCGGCGGGCGGGTCGATCTCACCGGCACCAACAGCTACACCGGCGGCACCGTCGTGAGTGGCGGCGGCACCGTCGCGATCGATTCGAACGTCCGGCTGGGCAACGCGGCCGACAGCCTCACGCTGAACGGCGGCAGGCTCCTGGCCACCGGCTCCTTCACCCTGCCGCGCGCAACCGTGCTGGGATCGTCCGGCGGCACCTTCAACACCAACGGCTTCGATCTCACGATGGGCACGCCGATCTCGGGTCCGGGCAGCCTGACCAAGGCGGGGCTGGGCACCATGACCCTCGAAGGCGCCAACAGCTACACTGGCGGCACCATCGTGAACGAAGGCATCCTGCAGCTGGCCGCAGGTGCCTCGCTGTCGCCGATCGGCGCGCTCACCGTCAACGGCGGCCAGTTCGACTTCAACGGCAACAACGTCACCGTGGGCGCGCTGTCGGGCCTGGGCGGCACGATCTCGCTGGGCAGCAGCACTCTCACCGTGGCGGAGCAGGGCAACACGACCTTCGCTGGCGTCCTCACCGGCACCGGTGGCCTCACGATACAGGGCCCGGGCATGCTGTCGCTCGCCGGCATCAACACCTATACCGGCCCGACCTCGGTCACGAACGGCCGCCTCGCCGTGAACGGCAGCATCACCAGCGACGTGACGGTGGGACCCGGCGGCAATCTCGGCGGCACCGGCACCGTCAATGGCAGCGTGAACGTGGTCGGCGCCGCGGCACCCGGCAACTCCATCGGCACGCTCAGCGTCGTGGGCTCCTACACCCACGCCCCCGGCAGCTTCTATCAGGTCGAGACCAACAGCGCGGGCCTGGCCGATCGCATCAACGTGAGCGGCGCGCCGGGCACGGCCACGCTGAACGGTGGCATCGTCACCCTGGCGGCGGCCACCGGCGTCTACGCCCCCAGCACCACCTACACCATCCTCAGCGCCACCGGCGGCGTCATCGGCGCCTATGCCGGCACCGGCAGCCTCTATCCCTTTCTCCAGCCCTCGCTCTCCTACGATGCCAACAACGTCTACCTGACGCTGAAGCCCGGCGGCTTCGGGGCGGGCGCCCAGACCGGCAACCAGATGGCGGTGGGCCGTGCCCTCGACCGGAGCGTTGCCGGCTCGAGCGGCGACTTCGCTACCGTCATCGGCACCATGGCGACCTACACCCTGGCGCAGGGTCAGGCCGCGATGAGTGCCATCAGCGGCCAGAACTACTCCGGCTTCGGCACCGCCAACCTGGGCGGCGGGCTGCTGTTCATGAACGCACTGGGCCAGCAGATGAGCGCCGCGCGCGGCGGCGGCA
>JAQSDW010000203.1 GCA_029946105.1 Reyranella sp.
GGCGTGTAGGGTGCAGCCGCCACGGGTCCTCACGATACGCCGTGGAAGTCCCAAATGACCCCGTCTCAACCGGACGCCGAAAAACGACACCGGAACAGACACTTGAACGACGCCTGTGCACAGGCGCGCCGGGGGCTGTGACACCGAAGAACGATCAGACTGCGAGAAAAGCCCATTCCATATGGCTTTTGGGCGAGGGGCGCACAGTGTGTGTCACAACATTTGTCACACGTTGGTGTGCGCCTGTACGGGCGTAATGCCCTGGGAACATTGGCTTTCGGCGTGCGGAGAGCGGCTCTAACCGTCGGAAGGTTCCATGATCCCCAGCACGAAAGGATTGGGAATGCGGGAGAAGCCCTCCTCGCCGACGAGGACGTCGAGCCCGAGAGAGGCGAGGTCGTCCGCGAGCGGCTCGAGGGCACGTGCATTTTCGAGATAGAAGACCTTCGAATAGCCGTGGCAGGCCTCGCAGCATTCGGCCCGGAGATAGGATGTGCCCGCCAGATTGCGGAACGAGACCTTGTCGGTGCTGCCGCAATGGACGCAGCGCACCCGCACGTAGCGCCACGACGTGGCGCACAGCGAGCAGTGAAGGTGCCGATGACCGAACTTGGTGCCCCCGGGCGAGATGAGACCGGACACCGGCGGCGAACCGCAGACAGGGCATTGCCCGCCGTCCACCTCGCGTGTGCCAAAGTTGGCCGCCTCCATCAGAGCCGCCATGCGCGTCCAGGCGACCTGCAGCGCCGCCGCCACAAAGACCGCCTGCGCCGCCTCGCCGGCCGCGACATTCCCACCAAGATAGCGATCCGCCAGCGCCTCGAGATCGGCCGGGCTTGCCTGGCCGAGCGCCGTGCGGGCATCGCGCGCCGGCGCCGGCAGAACGCCGTCGTCGATCGTCTCCAGGATGCGGCAGAGTGCGGCGCGCCAGCTCTCGTCCCGCGTCCATGTCAAGGGATCGAGCGGTGCGCGCTGAACCAGCCGCGCCTTGGCGATCTCCGCCGCTCCCGGCAGGGAACCCGGCGGCAGGCCGGCCAGTGCCGCGTGTTGGGCCGTCACCAGGGCCGCGATCAGGCGCAGGAAGCCTTCCAGTTCGTGTCCGGGCGCAAGCGCCTCCAGGCGCGCCGCACGCCGCGAAAAGATCGTCGCGAGATCGGGCAGGCGAACGGGAGCACTCTCGGCCGCCTCGCCCAGTATGTTTTCGCCGAAACCAGTGGAGGGATTGCTCGGGTCGCTGCTCAGGGTTTGCCGACTTCCTGACGGAACCACTTGCGATGATGCTTCCAGGCCCAGCCGCCGGTGACGGAGCCCCGGGTCATGGCCCTGAGCGTACCCTTGACCCAGATCGCTGCATACACATGCACGATCCAGATCAGGATGGCACCGATGGCGCACAAGGCATGGACCACCGCCGACAGCCGCTTCTGGTCGATCGTCGTGTAGGACGCGAAATAGGTGTCCCACAGCACGAAGCCGCTGCCCAAAAGCAGGAAGATCAGGATCGACTGCCCCCAGAAGACCAGCTTCTGGCCGGCGTTGTACTTGCCGAGCTCGGGCAGCCCTTCTTCCTTGTTGTTGATCACCGCTCCGAGATTCCTCATCCACACCGTGTCGTCGCGATTCCAGAAGTTGAGCGCGAAGAAGCGGATGAAGAGGCCGAGGAAGCTGATGGCCAGGACGACACCGATCCACGGATGGATGGCGCGCGTGATCTGGCCGCCGCCGAACAGGTAGGTGAGGAAGTACAGCGAGGGATGGAACAGCGCCATGCCGCTGAGCGCGAGAAGGATCAGCGACACCGCCGTGATCCAGTGATTGATGCGGGCGGCCGTCGTGTAGCGACTCACCGGCTTCGTATGTTCGGTCATGCCCGATCACTCCCGGCCCGATCGCCCCCGGCCAGCTCCGCCGCCTTCTCCTCGTCGTGCTCGGTGACCTTGTTGGGTCCCTTGGTCACATAGTGCATGAGGCCGAAGGCGCCGGCGAAGGCGATGGCGGCCAGCGACAGGGGTTTCATCACACCCTTCCAGATGCCGACGAGCGGGCTGATGTGCGGATTGTCGGGCAAGCCGGCGTAGAGCGACGGCTTGTCGGCATGCTGCAGCACATACATGACGTGGGTGCCGCTCACGCCCTGCGGATTATAGAGACCGGCATTCTGGTAGCCGCGCGACTTCAGGTCGACGATGCGCTTGCCGGCATGGGCGATCATGTCGTCCTTGGTGCCGAAATAGATCGCCTGGGTCGGGCAGGCCTTGGCACAGGCCGGCGCCTGTCCGACCACGACGCGGTCGGAGCAGAGCGTGCACTTGTAGGCCTTGCTGGTGGTCTGGGAGATGCGCGGGATGTTGAAGGGACAGCCCTTCACGCAGTAGCCGCAACCGATGCAGTTGTCCGAGATGAAATCGACGATGCCGTTGGTGTACTGCACGATGGCACCCGGCGCCGGACACGCCTTGAGGCAGCCCGGATCGTCGCAATGCATGCAGCCGTCCTTGCGGATCAGCCATTCCAGATCGTCGCCGTGCTCGTACTCCGTGAAACGCATCACGGTCCACGAAGCCGTCGTGAGGTCGGTCGGGTTGTCGTAGCTGCCGTCGGTATAGCCAATCGGCTGGTCGAGCTGGTTCCACTCCAGGCAGGCGGCCTGGCAGGCCTTGCAGCCGATGCACTTGCTGACGTCGATCAGCTTGGCGACGGCAACGGCGGCAGGCTTGCCGCTGGCGGGCGGTGGCACGCTGGAGGCGGAGCGGCGGCGGAGGTCGAGGGCTTGCAGGACGGACATGTCGGCCTCCCCCTTAAACCGTTGCCGGCTGTGACGCCGGTGGTGTGGTTTTCTTCACGTCGACCAGGAACGCCTTGTACTCCGGCGTATTGGTGCTGGCGTCGCCGACCGGCGGCGTCAGCGTGTTGAGCGGGTACGACTTCCGGGTGAGGCCGATGAAGCCAAAGTGGATCGGCAGGCCGATGACGTCGCAGGGCTTGCCGTCGACCATGATCGGACGGAAGCGCTTGGAGACCGACGCCTTGGCCTTGATCATGCCGCGCTGGCTCGACACCTCTACCCAGTCGCCATTGCTGATGCCCTTGGCCTTGGCCAGCCGCTCGCCCATCTCGACGAACATCTCCGGCTGCAGCACGGCATTGTCATGGACGTTCTTGGTCCAATAGTGGAAGTGCTCGGCGAGGCGATAGGAGGTCGCCACGATCGGGAACTTGTCGGGTGTGCCGAACGACTTGGCATCGGCCGCAAACACCCGGACCACCGGATTGGTGGTGACCTTGGGATGCAACGGATTCGCGATATAGGCGTCCATCGGCTCATAGTGCTCGGGGAACGGACCGTCCGGCATAGCTCCGCGGGCAAACAGCCGCGCGGTGCCTTCCTGGTTCATGATGAACGGACCGACCGACTTGTCCGGCGCCATGGTCGGCGCGTAGTCCGGCACGTCGCCACCGACCCAGCGCGAGCCGTTCCAGGAGATGTACTTCTTGCGCTCGCTCCACGGCTTGCCCGCGGGATCGGCCGAGGCGCGGTTGTAGAGGATGCGCCGGTTGGCCGGCCAGGAGAAACCCCAGTTGGGATGGATGCCGAGGCCGGTCGGATCGCTGGCGTCGCGGCGCATCGACATGTTTCCGGCCTCGGTATAGACGCCGGTGTAGATCCAACAGGCGCCCGACGTCTTGCCGTCGTCGCGCATCACCGCAAAGCCTGGCAGCAATTGGCCGGCCTTCAGCATCACCTTGGCGGGATCGGCCGGATCAGGCAGATCCTCCACGGCATAGCCGTTGATCTCCTTGAGGAGTTCGACCGGGTCGGGATGCGCGGGCTTGGCGTAGGCCCATGTCGTGTTGACGATCGCGTCGGGGAAGGCGCCGCCGTCCTTGGTATAGAGGGCGCGCAGGCGGCTGTGCAGATCGGCGATGATCTGGATATCGCTACGCGACTCGCCCGGCCCGTCCACCGCCTTCCAGTGCCATTGAATGACGCGGCTGGAGTTGGTGAAGCTGCCTTCGTCCTCGGCGTACGCCGTGGTCGGAAGCTGGAAAACCTCGGTCTGGATCGCCTTGGGATCGGCGTTGTGGAATTCGCCGTGATTCTCCCAGAAATGCGCCGTCTCGGTCTCTAGCGGATCGATGATGACCATCCACTTGAGCTTGGAGAGTCCCGCCTGGACCTTGGCCTTGTTGGGCGCGGCCATCAGGATGTTGAGACCCTGGCAGAACAGGCCATTCATCTGGCCGCCCGCCATCATGTCGACCATCTTCAAGACGTCGTAGGCGGTGTCGAACTTGGGCAGGTAGTCGTACGCCCAATCGTTGTCCTTGGTCGCGGCTGCGCCGAACAGGCTCTTCTGCTGGCTGACGAAGAACTTGCCGTAGTTCTGCCAGAAGCTGGTCTGGCCCGGGCGGATCGGCTTGAAGGCGCGCGACTTCATGTAGTCGGCGTAGGTCGTTTCCTTCTCCGTCGGCAGCACCAGATAGCCCGGTGTCGACGTCGACAGCAGCGCGAAATCGGTGATGCCCTGGACGTTGGAGTGTCCGCGCAACGCGTTCACGCCGCCGCCCGGAATGCCCATGTTGCCCAGCAGGAGCTGGATCATGGCCATGCTGCGGATGTTCTGCGCACCGGTCGTATGCTGGGTCCAGCCGAGCGCGTAGAGCGAGGTCATCGAGCGCTCGCCGTTGGCGGTCGTGGCGATCAGCTCGCAGACCTTCAGGAACTTGTCCTTCGGCGTGCCGCAGATGCGCTCGACCATCTCGGGCGTATAGCGCTCGACATGGGCCTTCAACAGGTTGATGGCACAACGCGGGTTCTGCAGCGTCTCGTCGACCTTGGCCATGCCCTGTTCGTCGAACTCGTAGTCCCAGGTCGAACGATCGACGTAGTTCTTCTTGGACTCGTCATAGCCCGCGAACAGCCCGTCCTCGAACTTGAAGCCTTCCTTAATGATGTAGGCGGCGTTGGTGAACGCCTTGACGTATTCCTGGTGAATCTTGCCGTTACCCAGCAGGTAGCGCATCAGGCCGGACAGGAACGCGATGTCGGTACCCGGCCGGAGCGGCGCATAGAGGTCGGAGACTGCGGCCGAACGGGTGAAGCGCGGATCGACCACGATCAGCTTGGCGCCATTGTTCGCCTTTGCTTCGGTCACCCATTTGAAACCGCACGGATGGGCCTCGGCGGCATTGCCGCCCATGATCAGGACGACATCAGCATTCTTGATGTCATTCCAGCTGTTCGTCATTGCGCCGCGTCCGAATGTGGGGCCAAGACTGGCCACCGTTGGACCGTGTCAAATTCTAGCTTGGTCCTCCAAGGCTAGTATCCCGGTAGATCGGATAGCCTTGTAGGTGAGATAGCCCGCCTCGTTGCTGCACGAGGAGCCGGCGAAAAATCCGGTGGTGAGCCAGCGATTGACCGTGACGCCATCGCGATTCTTGGCGACAAAATTCTTGTCGCGGTCTTCCTTCGCCAGTTTGGCGATGCGTTCCATCGCAAAGTCCCAGGTCACGCGCTCGAACTTGTCGCTGCCCGGCTTGCGATGCATCGGGTACTGGAGGCGGTTCGGGCTGTTCGCGAAGCCGAGCGATGCGGCGCCGCGCGGGCAAAGCGTGCCGCGATTGATGGGATTGTCCGAGTCGCCCTCGATGTGGATGACCTTCGGCTTGGCGTCCTTCGCGCCGTCGGTCGTCGAATAGACGAGGACACCGCAAGCCACCGCGCAGTAGGGGCAGGTGTTTCGTGTCTCGGTGGCTTTTTCGAGCCGGAAGGGCCTCACGCCGGCCGCAAGGCCTTCGCCTGCCCCGATGAAACCCAGTGCGCCAACGGAAGAGGCGGCAAGTCCAGCCGCGCTCACTTTCATGAATTGCCGACGCGTGACGGCCATGAACATCTCCATCCCTAGCGACGCTTATTGGGAGTACTTGAGCACCCCGATTTATTCTATTGCGTCTTAACCAGTGAAACGCCACAGCGTCACTGAATCAACAGAAAACCGCCGGAAAAAGCAAAAAATCCCAATGCTGTGAACAACCTAGGGTTTACGCTGCAGGCTCCAGGTTTCGGCCAGCAACTGCCCCATGCGCGTGGAAATCAACCGATTGCCGGGGCTCTCGTTGACCGCGTCCCGGGCGAAATGGATGTGGTCGGCGTAGATCGTGCCTTTCTCGTCCGCGAAGATGTCGCCCAAGTCGAAAATCGGCAAGTTGCGTTCTCTCAGCGTCATCATGCCAGTGACGATCTTGCGGTAGAGGTCGCGGTAGGAAAGGTCGCCGACGACGCGCTTTTCCTCTTCCGTCAGCGCCTTGCCCCAGGCTGGGGACGGCTGCAGGAAGTAGGCGGTCTTCACGCCATTGTCGCGGGCCATGGCCTCGATGCCCCGAACATACTTCTGATAGAGGCCGAGTTGCACGGCGAAGGCACGCTCGTGATCGCGCCGGATCTCCTCAGGCATGGCGAACATGCCGTTCAGGGTCGTCTTCTTGCTCGACTTGAAACTGTCCTTGCCCTTGGCCGCCGCCTCGATTCCCCGGATCACCATGTAGGCGGCATGCGACTGCCCGAGGATGGGATTGAGGGCCAACGTGCCGGCCAGCCGTCCCATCACCCAGCCAATCGCGGCGTCGCCGAAATTCTCGTCGGCGACGAACGGGTTGACGTCGATGAAGTTGCTCAGCGGCCGCTCGAGCCGCTCCTGCGCACCCGGCCAGAAGAAATAATGCTCGTTGAAACCGTCGAGCGTCACCACGGCGTCGACCGAGGTCGCGTAGAGAGCAAACAGGATGAAGGCCTGCGGCTCCTTCCAGGCACCGTCACCGCCGTTCAGCACCAGAAACGGCTTGCCGTTGGGGCTGATGTATTTCTTGTTCAGCTCTTCTTCGAAATAGCGCGGCGCCGGCGGCTTGGCATTCTGCCCGAGCTGCGAGGCGACCGAGCCCCCGGTCAGAAGGACGACGTAGCGATCGGTCCGCTTCTCGACAGTAAAATCGTCGCCGAACAGGCCGATATTGTTCACCCACGGCATGCCGCACGGCGGGTTGGCATGGTGGACGAAGGCGACATACGGATGCGGATAGAGCGTATCGACGTAGCGACAGGACGAGCCCTTGGTCGCGTCGCGAACGTAGGTGTTCTGTGTCCGCTCGTAGAGTTCGGCTGCCGGGGTGTACCGGCCATCCTCGATGTACAGCCAGACGATCGCCGTTACCTCGACCACGGCGAGGGCGAAGACGATGCCGATGAAGACCGATATCCAGCCGAAGATGCGCTGCTTCATCGCCGCTTTCACCTCTTTGCGTGGCGGATCGCCTGCCAAACACGATGCGGTGTCGCCGGCATCTGGACGTTGCGCACGCCGAGCGGCCACAGGGCATCCATGATCGCGTTCATGACGGTGGGTGTCGAGCCCACCGCGCCCGATTCGCCCACACCCTTGGCACCGATCGGGTTGGTCTTCGCCGGCACGCTGTCGTCCAGCGCATTGTTGAAGGTCGGGAAGGTGTCGGCGCGCGGCATGGCGTAATCCATGAACGACCCGGTGATGAGCTGGCCGGTTTCGCGGTCGTAGACATTCTCTTCCAGCAGCGCCTGGCCGATGCCCTGGGCACAGCCGCCGTGGATCTGCCCGAACACGATCGGACGGTGCAGCGGCCTGCCAACGTCATCGACCGTCGTGTACCGCTTGAGTTCGACCCAGCCGGTATCCGGATCGATCTCGACTTCGCCGACGTGGGCGCCGTTCGGCCAGGCAATGCCTTCGACTGTGTTGACGTTTTCGATGTAGATGCGCTTGTCGGGCTGCTTCGATGCAAGCTCACCGAGACCGATGCTGCGGTCGGTGCCGGCGATGGTGAACCTGCCGGTGGCATAGGCGATGTCGGCGGCGCTTGCTTCGAGCGCATCGGCGGCCAAATCCTTGCCCTTGGCGACCAGCTTCTCGCTGCCCGTCAGTACCGCCGAGCCGCCAATATAGGCCGAGCGCGAGCCCATCGAGCCGACGCCACCCACCCGATCGGAATCGCCCATGGCGATCTCGATGTCGGAAGGATCGAGGCCGAGCAGCTCGGAGGCGAGCTGGGTGAAGCTGGTCTGCAGCCCCTGCCCCATGCCCTGCGTGCCCATCCAGATCGTGACCTTGCCGTCAGCCTTCACCTCGTAGTGCGCCATCTCGTTCATGACCATGGCGCTCGTCCACTCGACATAGGAGGCGAGCCCGCGGCCATAGAGCTTGCCGCGCTTCTCCGCCTCGGCCTTGCGCGCCGGGAAGCCGTTCCAGTCGGACGCCTCCAGCGTCTTGGTGAGGAAGAGGTTGAAGTCGCCGGTATCGTATTTCTCGCCCATCGCCGTGGTGTAGGGCATCTGCGCGGGCGTCACGAAGTTGCGCCGGCGCAGCTCGGCCGGGTCCATGCCGATCTGGCGCGACGCGCTGTCCATCAGGCGCTCGAGATCGAGGAGGCATTCCGGCCGGCCGGCGCCGCGGTAGGCGCCGACGGTCGCAGTGTTGGTGAGCACGCACGTGATCTCGAGATCGATCAGCGGCACGTCGTATGTGCCGGTCGCGACCTTGGGCCCGACGAACAGCGGGATGGCGATGCCGGCACCCGACGGATAGGCGCCGACATTGGCGAAGGCCTTCATGCGCAGGGCCAGGATCTTGCCGTCCTTGTCGAGCGCCAGCGACATCTTGTGGAACTGGTCGCGGCCGGCGGTGGCGGCGGCGAATTCCTCGCTGCGCTCGGCGCGCCACTTCACCGGACGCTTCAACACCTTGGCCACCCATACCGCCACCGACTCGTCGGGCTGGACGTTCGTCCTCATGCCGAAGCCGCCGCCGATGTCGCGCACCAGCACGCGCACCTTGTCCTTCGGCATCTTCAGGATCACATCGGCCAGCGTGTCGCGCGTGACCGAGGGGTTCTGGCTGCCGATATGCACCAGCATGCGGTCGCCGTCCCATTCGGCCATGATCGCGCGCGGCTCCATAGCGTTCACGATCAGGCGCTGGTGCACGATGTCGATCGACACGACGTGGGCGGCGGCGGCGAAGGCGGCATCGGCCTTGGCCCGATCGCCGAAGCGGTTGAAGCCGACGCGATTGCCGGGCGCCCCCTGCCAGACCTGCGCCGCATCAGGCTTCAGCGCATCGTCGATCTCGGTCACCGACGGCAATTGCTCGTATTCGACCTCGACGAGTTCGACGGCGTCGGCCGCCTGCTCGCGGGTCTCGGCCACGACCGCCGCTACCGCCTCGCCGACATAACGCACGACTTCGTGAGCCATCGGCCGGCGTGGCGTCATCTCGGGCCTCTTGCCGTCGGCATTGGGGAACATCGCCGGCAGGGCGAAGAAGCCGCAGCCCTCTTTCTCCATGTCGGCCCAGGTGAACACGGCCACCACGCCCGGCGCCTTTTGGGCGGCGGCGGTGTCGATCTTCACGATCCGTGCATGGGCATGCGGCGAGCGCACCAGGACGACATGCGCCTGGTTGGGAGGGGTCAGATTGTCTGTAAAGCCGCCGGTTCCGGTAAGAAGCCGATTGTCCTCAACACGCTTGATATACTGAGCCTTGCCGAACACCGCCATACGCTACTCCTAATAAGCCCGCCCTGACTTTCGGGCGGACTATAGCGGCGAGGCAGCGTCCGACAAATCGGTGAAAGGGCCTATTTCGTTGCTATTTTGCCGCTGCCGGTGGTCTTGCGAAGATGCCCATTCCGGCAGAAGGGTCAGTGCCGCAGGCTGGGCATTTCCGGCAGCGGCACGATGCGGATGCCGGCGGCCTCGAGGCCTTCGCGCACCGCCTTGGACACCGCGACCGCCGTCGGGCCGTCACCGTGGACACAGATCGAATCGACCTGGCAGGGAATGCGCTTGCCCGACGTGGAGTAGATCGCCTGCTCGTCGACCATGCGCCGGACACCGGCCACCGCCTGGGCGGGATCCTTGATCATGGAGTTCGCCATCTTGCGCGGCGTCAGAAGGCCGGCGTCGGTGTAGGTGCGGTCGGCGAAGACCTCCTCCGCCACCCGCAGGCCATGCTTGCGGGCAGCCTTGCCCTGCTCGGTGTTGGCCTGGGCAAGAAAGATCAGGTCACGGTCGACCGCCTTGGTGGCGCGCGCAATCGCCTCCGACATCTCGGGGCTTTCGGCCGACATGTTCGCCATCATGCCGTGCGGCTTCATGTGCGTGACCTTGGCGCCGTGCAGCGCCGCAATCGCCTGCAGTGCGCCGATCTGATAGGCGATATTGGCTTCCAGTTCCTTGATCGAGAGGTTGATCACCCGACGGCCGAAGCCCTGCAGGTCGGCGAAGCCCGGATGGGCGCCGATGCTGACGCCGTTCTGCTGGCAGAGCTTCACCGTGTCGACCATGACCACCGGATCGCTGGCGTGAAACCCGCAGGCCACGTTGGCCGAGGTCACGATCTTCAGCACTTCGCCGTCGTTGCCCATCACCCAGGGGCCGAAGCTCTCGCCGAGGTCGGAGTTGATGTTGACGAAACCGGCATTGGTGGCGGCCATGGGAGACTCCCTGAATCGAAGACGCTATCCTAGCAGATGTGAGCGTTCGGTACCTATCCTGCGGCGACACCGCCTTTACCGTCGAATTCGGCAACGAAATCTCCCCCGAAATCAACGGCCGGGTGATGGCCCTCCATGCCGCCATCGGCGGCGCCCGTGACGCCGGCGACCTCCCCGGCGTCGTCGAAACCGTGCCCACGATGCGCTCGCTGATGGTGGCCTACGATCCACTGGCCACTTCCCGGGCCGACCTGCAGCCCGGGATCGACCTGCTGATCGCACGCGGCCTGCCGACCGGCATGGCGAGCCGCCGCGTCACCCTGCCCTGCTGCTACGACGACCCCGAATTCGCGCCCGACCTGGCCGAGGTCGCCAAACGCACCGGCAAGACCACCGAGCAGGTGATCGCCGCCCACCTCGCCTCGCCGTTCAAGGTCTATGTCCTGGGCTTCATGCCGGGGCTGGCCTACGTCGCCGGCCTCGAACAGAGCCTCTATCTGCCACGGCGCACGCAGCCGCGCGTGCGGGTGCCGCGCTCCTCGGTTGCCATCGCCATGGACATGACGACGATCTATCCGTTCGAGAGTCCTGGTGGCTGGCACCTGATCGGCCGCACACCGCTCTGGATGTTCGACAAGCGTCGCGAGCAGCCGGTATTTCTCTCGCCCGGCGATTCGCTGTCCTTCCAGAGGATCGACCGCAAGACCCATGACCGCATCGCGCGCGAGGTCGAAGCAGGCTCCTTCGACTGGGCGAAGCTGGTGAACGCACCATGACCGTCCAGTGGTTTCAGATGCTGTCTACAAGGCGGCAACCCTCATGCTCCTCTCCCCCTTGGGGGAGAGGTTGGGTGAGGAGCCTGCTTAGCTCCGAAAAGGCCAAATTTGATGCGGGCGATCTAACCCCCTCACCTAGCCTCTCCCCCAAGGGGGAGAGGAACATGAGCATGAGCACATGAGCGCCGCGTTGAAAGTCGTGCGGGCCGGCCTGTTCGACACCCTCCAGGATCTCGGGCGCGTGGGCTTCATGGCGCTCGGCATGCCCACGGCGGGCGCCATGGACCGGGTCGCGTTAAGCCTGGCCAATGCGCTGGTCGGCAATTCTGCCAACACCGCCGGACTCGAGATCGGCGTCATGGGGCCCGATCTGCTGGTCGAGGCCGACAGCGTGCGCGTGGCGCTGGTCGGCCCCCTCTCGCCCGCCCTGATCGAGGGGCCCGATGTGCCGCCCAAGCCGATCGATTCAGACCGCAGCCATCTCCTGAAGCGCGGCCAGATGCTGCGGCTCGGCATGGTCGAAGGTTCGAGCACCGCCTATCTCGCCGTCGCCGGCGGCTTCGCGCTGGCGCCCTTCATGGGCAGCCTGTCGACCTATCCCCGCGCCGGCGTCGGCGGCTTCGAGGGCCGCAAGCTGGCCGCGGGCGACGCCCTGCCGCTCGCCCGCGACCACGCCTCGCCCGGCGACGACCGCAAGCTCGCCGCTGCCTTCGACTACGGCCGCGGGCCGGTTCGCATCGTCTGGGGGCCGCAGGAGGAATATTTCACCGACGCGGGCCGACGGACCTTCGTGGAGTCCGATTATCGCGTGTCCAAGGAAGCCGATCGCATGGGCATCCGCTTCGAGGGCCCGATCATCGAGCACGCCGTCAGTGTCGCCAAGGGCGGCGCCGACATCATCTCCGACGGCATCGCGCCCGGCGCGATCCAGGTGCCGGGCGCTGGCCTGCCGATCGTGTTGCTTTCCGACCGCCAGACCGTCGGCGGGTACCCGAAGATCGCCACCGTCGCCTCGGTCGATCTGCCCCGGCTCGGTCGCCTGCTGCCGGGCCAAACGGTGCGCTTCCAGGCGATCTCCGTGGCGGAGGCGGAAAAGCTCCGGCGCGAACAGGAGGCGCGGCTCGTGCGCACGATCGCCGACTTCAAGGCGGCCCGGCCACCCGGCGGCATAGATCTCGCGCGACTCTACGAGGAGAACCTGATCGACGGCGTCGTCTTCGAGCCCGCGAGGACCTAGCTGCTGGTCCGGCCGCATCGACGTTCCGGCTCACTCGGCCGATACCGGTCGTGTCGCGTCAGCCGGCACGCGCCGTGTCCATAGGCTGACATAGCCGAGACAAACGGCGATCGCGATCGGCAGGGCACCCAGGAAGATGAACACCAGGTCGCCCGGCATGCGCAGCCATTCGAGCAGCCGCGGGATCGTGCCCGCCCGATAGGCAAGGCTGCGGGCGTGCCAGTAGCCGTTCTGGATGACGTCGTACAATTGCAGGATGCCGGCCGGGAACAGGCTGAACACCACCATCATTGCCAGTCCGATGTTGAGCCCCCAGAAGCCGACGCGAATATAGCGCTCGAGGCGTGGCCAGACATCGTCGGTCGTGGTCTGGCGCAGGACGAAGACCATCAATGCGATGGCCAACATACCGAACACGCCCATCATCGCGGCATGGCCGTGCGTGGGCGTGAGGTTGGTTCCCATCTCGAAGTAGCTGACGATCGGCATGTTGATGAGGAAGCCGAAGATGCCGGCGCCAGTGAAGTTCCAGAAGCCCACGGCCATCAGGAAATAGAACGTCCATTTGTGCCGGAACGGCGCCTTGCCCTCGCCCTTCGTCACGGTGATGAAGTCCCACGCATCGAGCGTGATGAGCGTCAGTGGAACCACCTCGAGCGCCGAGAAGGCCGAGGATAGCGCCATGTTGATTTCGGTCTGTCCGTTGAAATACCAGTGATGCCCCGTGCCGATCAGCCCGCCGCCGAAGACCAGGATGAGGTCGAGGTAGATGACGCGGAGCGCCGTATCGCGCTCCACCAGACCGAGCTCGTAGAGAATGATGCCGACGATGACGGTGACGAAAAGTTCGAAGAAGCCTTCGACCCACAGATGGATGATCCAGAACCGCCAGGTATCGACGATCGTGAAGTGGGTAGTGCCGTCGTAGAAAAGCGCTGGCAGGTAGAATACCGGAATCGCCGCCGCAGCGATCATGAAGAACCTGATGAGCCCGCGACGGTCGGGATCGCGCCGCGCCGGCGCCACGTTGCGCCACAACAGCACGACCCAGAAGACCAGGCCGATGGCGAGCAGGATCTGCCAGGCGCGACCCAGTTCGAGGTATTCCCAGCCCTGGTTGCCGAACCAGAACCAGGCATCGCCCAGCCACTGCAGGATGCCGGCCCACTCGCCGAGCAGGCTGCCGACGGCGACGAACACGATGGCACCGAACAGCAAATGGATGGCCGGGCGCTGCCCGGTCGGCTCGTTGCGGCCCAGCATACCGGAGACGAACAGGGCCCCGCCGACATAGGCGGTCGCGATCCAGAAGATGGCGAGCTGCAGATGCCAGGTGCGCAGCAGGTTGCTGGGCAGGATTGCCGACAGGTCGAGGCCGAAGAAATCGCCCGGCTCCGCGCGGTAATGCGCGAGGCCGCCGCCGACCAGCACCTGGGCAAGGAAGAGCAACGCGGCGATGGCCATGAATTTCAGCGCGGCCTGCTGCGACGGCGTCACCACGGCGGCGGCAACCGGCGTCGGCGCGGCCGCGGCCTGGACCGGCCGCCACTGGGGGCTATGCCAGCCGAGATGGGAGAACTTGCCGAAGGCCAGCAGCACGATGGCGGTGCCGGCCAGCAAGAACACCAGGCTGAGCACGCTGTAGACCACGGCGCCACCGGTCAGGACATTGCCGGCGAGCGGGTCGTAGGGAAAGTTGCTGGTGTAGGAATGCGACGTGCCGGGCCGCGTCGCCGTCGAGGCCCACGCGGTCCAGGCGAAGAACGCCGTCAGCTCACGCAATTCGCGCGGGTCGGCGACCAGCTTCACCGCCAGCCCGCCGTTGTTGACGGGCGTCACGAAATACTCGGTCCAGTAGGCGACTTGGCGCTTGAAGGAGTCGGCGTCGGCCGGACTGAGGCTCAGGGTCCCGGTCGCGGCGTCGTAGCGGTTCTGCTTCATCGTCCGTGCGACGCTGCCGTTGATCTCCGATTGCTGCTCCGGAGTCAGTTCGGCATAGGGCTGGCGGAACCGCTCGCGCGCCATGTGGTCGGCGACGTCGAGCGCCCAGTTGTGCAGGTATTGGGCCGAGAAGTCGGGACCGAGATAGGCGCCGTGGCCCCAGATCGTGCCGTTGTTCATCAGGCCGTACTTGAGGAAGACCTGCTGGCCCGCGGCCACGTCCTCCTTGGTGAACACGACCGCGCCGCCGGAGTCCATGACGCGCACGGGAATGGGCGGCGCCTTGCGGTAGGCCTCTACGGTCAGGCCGATCAGGACGGTAAAGCCGAACACCATCGTGGCGATGGCGCCCACCTTCCACCACACCGAAAGGGGGCCACTCCCAGACGCCTGTGTTGCCGCCATGTTCGATCTCCCGGGCCTGCCT
>JAQSDW010000204.1 GCA_029946105.1 Reyranella sp.
CCAGCCAGCGATGATGCCGCTCGAGGCAAAACCCAGGGTCATGACGGCGGTGGTGTAGAGCTGGATGTCGGCGCGCGCGTCCTTGTCGGCGATGCCGCCGACGTCGCGCAGCCACGGTCCGATCCAGAGCGAGATGCAGCCGATGAAGGCGAGCTGCTGGACGGAAAGCAGCGGCTGGATGCGCCAATAGAAACCATCGGTCAGCACGACCCGCGTCGTACGGAATTGCTCGCGCAATGTGCCCGGCGAGGCGGAGGCGATGCGCTCCGGCACGACGGTGAAGAGAATCGCCGACGTGACGAGGCAGAGGCCGGCCAGCCAGAAGAACAGTCCCTGCCAGCTCATCACCGAGAGGGACCACTGGATCGGCAGCGTGGCTGCCATCGAGCCGACGCCGCCCGCCATCATGTGGAAGCCGGTGATCAGGCCCCAGCGTTCGGGCGGGAACCAGAGCGTGATCGCCTTGATCGCCGCCATCAACCCGCCGGCGAAGCCAAGGCCTATCAGAACGCGGGCCACGATGAGCTCCGGCAGCGACGAACTCAGCCCGAACATCGCCGACCCGAGTGCCGCCAGGGCGAGCAGCGTGGCCTGCACGCGGCGTGGCCCGTAGCGGTCGAGCATGACGCCCAGCACCGGCTGGCAGCCGGCGAAGAACAGGAAGAAGGCCGAGGTAAGCAGGCCGAGATCGCCCGCCGTGATGCCGATATCCCGTTCGAGATAGGGAAAGATCACCGCGTTCACGCCGCGGAAGATGTACGACAGGAAATACGCCAGTGCGAACGGCAGGAAGACCCGCAGGAACAGCGTGGCGAAGGTTGAGGCGTTTCCGGTCATGTTTGTCTTGGCGCGTGGGCGCGGCGCGCACCATATTAAACGTACCGTAGAGGGTCAAAAGATATGTCCGACGATCGCAAGATCCCGTCGACAGCGAACGCAGGCGCAGTCGATGCTTTCGTGAAGCAAGTTGGCAGTCTGCCGGCGAATCGCACGCCGGGCAGCCGCGGCCGGCTTCTGTTCGCGATGGATGCTACGGCGAGCCGTGAGCCGACCTGGGATCATGCCTGCACGATCCAGGGTGAGATGTTCGTCGCCGCCGATGCATTGGGCGGCCTCGATGTCCGGCTGGCTTTCTATCGCGGCTTCGACGAGTTCAAGGTGAGCAGGTGGACGTCCGACGGCCAGGAGCTTGCCCGTCTGATGAGCGCCGTGCGCTGCCTCGCCGGCCGCACGCAGATCGGCAAGATGTTGCGTTATGCCGGCGAGCAGCGACGGGAAAGCCGGATCGACGCCGTCGTGTTCGTCGGCGACTGCTGCGAAGAGGACGTCGACGCGGTCGGCCACGAGGCAGGACAACTCGGCCTGCTCGGCCTGCCGGTTTTCGTCTTCCAGGAGGGTGACGACCGAGCGGCTTCCCGGTTGTTTCCGCAAATCGCCAAGCTGACGCGCGGCGCCTATTGCAAGTTCGACCGTTCGAGCCCTGACCAGCTCAAGCGGCTGCTGGGTGCGGTGGCGGCCTATGCCGCGGGCGGGCGCTCGGCGTTGCTGAAGTATGGCAAGGACCAGGGTGGCGCCGCAGCGCTGCTGACCAACCAGATGAAGTGACGATTGCGCCCGCTTCAGGCCACGAGCTAGGCGCCCAGCAAGCGCGCACTCCAGCTGCCGGGCAGCACCAGGCCCAGCCAGACGGCGGCCTTGGTGCCGAGGGGAAAGGCGATGCGGGCGCGGTTGGCGGCAAGACCCTTGCGAATGATCGCCGAGGCCTTTGCGGCGGACATCATGAACGGCATGGGGAAGGGCGCGCTCGCCGTCAGACGGCTGACCACGAAGCCGGGGCAGATGACGCTGACGCCGATCCCATCCTTCTTGAGCACGTAGCGGATGCTCTCGCCCCACACGCGCACGGCCGCCTTGCTGGCATTGTAGGAGGCGGAGTAGGGCAGGCCGAAGAAGCCTGCCAGCGAAGAGACGACGGCGATCTGACCGCTCTTGCGGGCGACCATGCGGGACAGCAACGGCTCCACCGTGTTGAGAACGCCGCCCATATTGACGTCGAGCGTTTGGCGAATGACGGAAAAGTCGTCGAGCGACGAGTTGTCCTTGTCGATCGAGATGCCGGCATTGGCGAGGATCAGGTCGACCGGATGAGAATCATCGAAGGTCGAGAGCCAGGCGCCCAGGGCATCGCGGTCGACAACGTCGATGGCGCCGGCGAACACCGTTGCGCCCTTAGCCCGACAAGCCTCGGCCACGGCCTCGAGGCGTCCGGCATCGCGCCCGGTGAGGGCGAGCGCCACGCCTGGTGCTGCATAGTCGAGTGCGAGGGCCTCTCCAATCCCGCTTGAAGCGCCGGTAATGACGATATTTGAGAATCGCTTCATGGGATAACCTTGCTGCACCGCGCGTTGTCTGTATTGGGAGCCGATATTAGAGTGCCGCGCCGCACCGCGGCCAGTGGAGTGTCAGGAGCCAATTTTTGATCGCAAGCATGACAGGATACGCCCGCGCTCAGGGGGCGGATGACCGGCGGCGCTGGGTTTGGGAGGCGCGCAGCGTCAACGGACGCAATCTCGAAATCCGCTGCCGGGTGCCTCAAGGGTTCGATCGCCTGGAAAATCCTGCCCGAACCGCCGTCGGCAGCCGACTGAAACGCGGCAATGTCTCGTTGACGCTCACCCTCGCAAGCGAGCGTCAGAGCAGTCCGTTGCGCATCAACCGCGCATTGCTGGCCGAGCTTGGCGCCCTGGTCGAGGAGGTGCGCAAGAGCACCGGGGCCGCCGCGCCGTCGGCTGATGGCCTTTTGCGTGTCCGTGGTGTCATCGAGGAGGAAGAGGAAGGCGAGCAGACAGAGGAAGCACTCGCGGCACTCGAAAAGGCGCTCTCGGCCACACTCGACGAGGTGTTGAAGGCTCTGGTGATGGCCCGTGCCGCCGAGGGCAAGGCCTTGGCCAAGGTGATCGACGGTCATGTCGGCGAGATCGAGGTTCTGTGCCGGCGTGCCGCCGAACGGGCGCAAGCCCAGATCGGCACGGTGCGCGCCCGTTTCGAAAGCCAGCTAGGTGAGCTCCTGGGTCGGACTCCGACGCTTTCGGAGGAACGTTTTGCCCAGGAAGTTGCGCTGCTGGTCGGCAAGGCCGACGTGCGGGAGGAACTCGATCGGCTGGCGGCACATATCTCGCAGGCGCGGACCCTGCTGGCCGATGCGCGGCCGGATAATCCCGTCGGCCGCAAGTTCGATTTCCTCTGTCAGGAGTTCAATCGCGAGGCTAATACGCTGTGCTCGAAGTCGGCCGATATCGAGCTGACGCGTATCGGTATCGACCTCAAGGGCGCCGTCGAGCGCATGCGGGAGCAGGTGCAGAATGTCGAATGATGCCGAAGCACCCGCCATTCAGCGGCGCGGCCTGATGCTCGTGCTGTCCTCGCCGTCGGGCGCGGGCAAGACGACCCTGTCGCGCCAGTTGCTCGAGAACGACTCCCATATCCAGCTCAGCGTCTCCTGCACGACGCGCGAGAAGCGGCCGGGTGAGAAGGACGGGGTCGATTACAAATTCATCGATACGGCGACCTTCCGCAGCATGATCGACCGCGGCGAGTTCCTCGAGCATGCCCGTGTCTTCGACCACTACTACGGCACGCCACAGCCGCCGGTCGAGGAGGCGTTGGGCGCCGGTCGCGACATGCTCTTCGACATCGACTGGCAGGGCACGCAGCAGCTCAAGGAAAAGGGGCGCACCGACCTCGTGACGGTGTTCATCCTGCCGCCGTCGACGCGCGATCTGGAGAGGCGGTTGATATCGCGCGCCCAGGACGCGCCCGACGTCGTGGCGCGGCGCATGGCCAAGGCGGCCGACGAGATGAGCCATTGGGCGGAGTACGACTACGCCATCATCAACCGCGACATCGCCACCAGCCTCATCCAGCTCAAGTCGATCCTGACGGCCGAACGGTTGAAGCGCGACCGGCAGTTCGGCCTCTCGGAGTTCGTCAAGGCATTGCGCGAGGGGCGGTGATCGGGGCGCCGATGCCGGTCTGGCCCTGCGAACGCAGTACGAGCTGGGACGGCGCGTAGGGGCGTCCGGAGAATTCCGCAATCAGGCGGTCACTGGCGGCTTCGGTGACGTCTTCCAGACGGCGCATGAAGGTCTGCTTGTCGAGGCCGGTTTCGATCGCCGGCAGGAACTCGATGGCGGCGCGGCCGGGCTTTTTCCACCAGTCGCGGCGGTTCCACAAAAGGCCAACGCTGGTGGCGACCGGCGTCACTGGCAGATGGAGATCGCGCGACAGGTAGAAGATGCCGGAGCGGTAGCGCTCGTGCTCGCCCGGGGCCATCAGATTGCCTTCGGGATAGATCGCGATGTGACGGCCGCTGTCGTAAGCGCGCTTGGCGAACTGTGCGAGGTTCTCGCGCTCCCTGCCGCCGCCGCAGGTGTCGACCCGGATCATCTGCAGTCGATAGAGGATGGCGCCGATCAGCGGGTAACGGAAAATCTCCTGCATCGCAACGAAGGCAATGCCGGGGATACGCGCCGCGAGCAGGATGCCGTCGCATTCGCTGTGGTGCTTGCCGGCAAGCAGGGCGGGGCCCGCGGTGGGAAGATGCTCCAGACCGCGGAACTCGACTTTCATGCCGCCGATCCAGCGCATGCCCCAGACGACGGCGCGCGCCCAATGGTGCAGCAGACCGCGGAGCAGGACCGGTGTCGGGATCGGAACCAGTACGATGCCGACCATGGCGGTCAGGAGCGTGCCGAGATAGAAAAACACGTTGAAGGCCAGCGATCTGATCATGATCAAAACAATAGTGAGTATTCACTCACTTGTCAATTGCCCAGCCAACTTCACAAATTCAGGTACCGTAAGTTCCTCCGCCCGGGCGGTGGGTGACAGGCCAAGCCCTGTCAGGGTCGCCACAGGGTCGGGGAAAATCCCCGCCAGGGCACCGCGGAGCATCTTACGACGTTGGCCGAAGGCTGCTGCCGTAACACGCTCCAGCGGCCTCAGATCGCCAAGGCGATCACTTCGCAACCGGGGCCTCAGCCGGGCAACTGAGGACGTCACTTTGGGAGGCGGGACGAAGGCCGAGGGGGCGACGTCGAACAACCGCTGTACCGTGCAGACGTGCTGGGCCAGCACCGAGAGCCGGCCGTAATCCTTGGTCCGGGGCACCGCCACCAGCCGGTCGACGACCTCCTTCTGGAACATGAGCACCATGTCGTCGAGATCGTCGGCGGCGTGTAGCCAGCGCACCAGAAGGGCGGTGGAGATGTTGTAGGGCAGGTTGGCCACGATCCGGCGGGGCGACGGACCCAGGGTCGTCAGGTCGATTTTCAGTGCATCGCCTTCGATGACCCGCAGACGCCCTTTCGCGGCTTGCTCCAGCTCCTGCAAGGCGGTGATGGCTCTCGTGTCCACTTCAACGGCCACCACCCGGGCGGCGCCCTCGAGCAGCAGCGCGCGGGTGAGGCCGCCGGGGCCTGGGCCAATCTCGATGACGGTGCCGCTCGAAAGCGGCGCGGCAGCGCGGGCAATCCGGCGCGTCAGATTGAGGTCGAGCAGAAAATGCTGTCCCAGGCGCTTGCGGGCGTCGAGACCATGGGTCGTGATGGTCTCGCGCAGCGGCGGCAGGCCGGCCAGCTCCGCCGCGATGTCGTCGCCCATCGCTCAGGGCCTCATCGTTTCAGGTACGGCGCCGACGGGCCATCTCGTCCGCCATGGCGAGAGAGGCGATCAGGCTGGCCGGGTCGGCGCGGCCGGTGCCGGCAATGTCGAGCGCAGTGCCATGGTCAGGCGACGTCCGTACGAAGGGCAGGCCCAGCGTCACGTTGACACCACCTGCGAAGTCGATGGTCTTGATCGGGATCAGCGCCTGGTCGTGATACATGCAGAGCGCGGCATCGTAGGTGGCGCGCGCCGCCGGATGAAACAGCGTGTCGGCCGGCGCGGGGCCGCGCACGTCGATGCCCTCGCGATGCAGGATTTCGATGGCGGGCTTGATCGCTCTCTGCTCCTCGTCGCCCATCGTGCCTTGCTCGCCGGCATGTGGATTGAGCGCCGCCACGACGAGCCGCGGCCGGGCGATGCCGAACAGCGAGGTTAGGGCGGAGGCCGCGATACGGCCGATCCTGACGACACCTGCCGTATCGAGTGTCCGTACGGCCTCAGCCAGGCTGAGGTGAATGGTGACCGGGACCACCCTGAGGCCGGGGCAGGCGAGCATCATCGCGACGTCGACCGGCTTGCCTGCGGCACGGGATGCAAGCTCGGCCAGGAATTCGGTGTGTCCGGGATGGCGGAAGCCAGCGTCCTGAACCGTTTTCTTCTGAATGGGATTGGTCACCATGCCGGCGACGTCGCCCCCCAGGGCGAGGTTTGCGGCCCGTTCAATGGCTTCCAGCGTGGCGGGGGCGTTGGCGGGATCGGGACGTCCAGGTATCGCCGGTACGCGCAGTGGGACGGGAAGTACCGGCAGTGCCGTCGAGAAGCATTGCCCGGCTTCGGCAGGTCGGGAAATCTCGCATACAGGCACTGCGAGGCCGAGGTCGCGGGCAAGTCTTGTCAGCCGACCCGGGTCGTCGAGAACAAAGAACGGCCGGTCCGAGTGCTTTTTCGCCAACCACGCCTTGAGGCTGAGTTCGCCGCCGATCCCGGCCGGCTCGCCCATCGTGACGGCGAGCGGCGGCGGCAGGGTCACGGCTTGGACTTGACGTCGACGGTCGCTACCCGCCGCAAGTCGCGCAGATAGCGGCGGGCCGCAGCCTCCATCTTCTGGAGGAGTATCTGCTGCGAGATGGCATCGCGGGTCGGCAAACCGTCGCCGCCCGTCCGGCTACACAGCGAGACGACCTGCATGCCCTCGGCAACCCGGAACGGTCCAGCGGTACCACCGACCTGCAGTTTTGGAATCTCTTCGTACATCTGGCGGTTGGCGGCGAGGTCGCCGGCCCGAACACCTTGCAGATCACCCGAGGTCGCGCCCTTGAGCTGCCGCGCCTGGGCATGGAGGTCGCGGCATTGCTTGACCGACGACATCGCCTTGGCCGCTTCCGACGACGCCTTGTTGGCTTCTTCGGGAGAGGCGTTCACGGGCAGCGAGAGGGTCATCTGGACGAGGTTCAGCCGGATATCGTCGTTTCGCGTCGAGGCAAACTGCCGGCGTTCGACGACGTAGAGAATATGCCAGCCGGCGCCGCTGCGGATGGGTTCGGAATACTGCCGAGGCTGGAGCTTATCGATGGCGGCGTCGAGAGCCGGATCGAGTGTGCCGGGCAGAATCCAACCCAGATCGCCACCGGTCTGGGCCGAAGCTCCCTGCGAAAACTGCTGGGCGATGGCTGCGAACGGCGCGCCGCGCTTCAGCTGATCGAGGATCCGTTCGGTCGTGCGCTTGCCCTCGTCGGCACCTTCCGCCTTGTCGACTGGCACGAAAATCTCGGCCAAGCGGGACTCGGTCTTGCCGACATTGGACCGCATCCGGCTCAAGGCATCGTCGATCTCGACTTCGGAGACGTCGACTTGCGGCCGCACCTTGCGGCGCACGATCTTGTTCCAGGCTATCTGCGCCTCGAACTGTTGGGCGGCGATATCGTAGGGGACGCCGATACTTTGCAGGAAGAGCTTGAATTGGCCCGGGCTCAGGCCGGCCCCGCGCTCGATCTCGCTCAGGCGCTGCTGGACCTCGGCGTCGCTGGCACCGAGGCCCAGCCGCTTGGCATTCTGGATTTGCAGCCTCTCGTCGATCATCTGGCGAAGGACCTGGGGCGCCATCCGCTGCCGGAGGTCGGGGCTGTCCGTCAGGCCGATGGTCTTGATGGCGAACTGGATGCGCTGGGCGAGGTCGAAGTCGGTAATGGCGTCGTCATTGACGCGCGCCGCCACGCGCGAGCCTTGAGCGGAGGCGAGGGCGGGGGAAAGAGCCAGGAGGATCGCGAAGAAGGCGCGGAGGAACAACGCGGACATTTGACCGATGAGGTGACGGGAGGGACACACAGTATATTCAGTCGCAACAATGCTGCAACGGACGCCGTGCGAGATATCCCGGGACTATGGCAACTTGCGGGCATGCTTGACGCTCGCCGGTGGGTGCGTTAGCCGATCACCGCATTCCGAGGGCTTAGACTTTTCGCATGACCGCCGCTCGCCGTCCGATTAGCGTCGCCAGCGCGGGGGCGTGGATTCGCTCGGGCGCGGGCTATCACCTGGACAATTTCGGTCGCTGGCTGGTCGTGCACGCGCCGAAGCTGGGCGCCGCGTATGCCGCCTGGTGGACGCCGGGGGCGCCAAAGCTTGGTCCGTGGCCGGGCTGGGGTTTCGCTGACGAATACTACGTGGAGCGCCAGTGGCGGGCCTGCCGGCGTGGCGCCTTATGGGAGGCCGCCCGCGACAACAACCTCGTCGTCCCGCTGACCGTGCCGTGGCTCGGCGGCACATCGGTCGACGTGACGCTCGGCAACGACAACAGCCTCTGCCTCTATGTCTGCGGCTCCTTCGAACCCAACGAGTTCGCCTTCCTCGACCGCGTGCTGAAGCCGGGCATGGTTTTCGTCGATGTCGGCGCCAACGACGGCTACTACACGCTATTCGCCGCGCGGCGGGTGGGGCCGGGCGGCCGCGTGGTGGCGGTCGAGCCGAGTTCGCGCGAACGGTCGCATCTCGAGCGCAATCTCACGCGCAACGGCATCAACAACGTGGAGATCGTGCCGGCCGCCCTCGGCGCGGCAGCGGGCCACGCCGACCTCCATCTCGCGCACGGCGCGCACACCGGCCACAACACGCTGGGAAGCTTCGCCCATGACGACGTGGTGCCTGACAGTCTCGAGAGGGTCACGCTCGATACGCTGGATGCAGTCGTGGCGAGGCTCGGCTTACCGCACGTGGACGTGGTCAAGATCGATGTCGAGGGCGGCGAGGCTGGTGTCATCGCCGGCGCACGCACGGTGCTGACCACGATACGGCCTGTTTTGATGATGGAATTGAACGACAGTGCGCTTCAGGCGCAGGGAAGCAGCGAGGCTTCCCTCTTGGCCACCCTGCAACGTGAGTTGGGGTACGAGATCCTTGTGTTCTCGATGAAGTCAGGTCTGGCCGAGTTGCCGGTGGACAATATGCCCCTCTCCGCGAATATCATCGCGGTGCCGCAAGAGAGGACAGGCCTTGTACTGGAGGTACAGTAGACGTCTTGCAAGGATACACGCGCTGCCGCCATCCCGCTGCGACAATAGGTATGTGTTACCTAGATGGGGCGACCGTTGTTACCGGATTTTTTCAAGACGATTCCTGGAGACGGCTCTGCAGGGAGCCTAGATGATCCTCTGGACGCCGATAGTCGGCCGATCGATGTTTCGCTTCCGCGAGTTCACTCTTATCGTCTGATGGATGCTGTCGATTAGCTTGTCCAGTTCGCAAGTAGTCAGCAAATGGAATAGGATTTCTAATGCTTCCCTCGTGGATTACAGGTCGTTATCCGATCAATGCCATCGCTGACGAACCCCTGTTCCGAGAGTCCAGACCCGGCCTGGACCTTTCGGCTCGCCCGTTGGGTTTCATCGATGTCGGCGCTCGTGGTGGCGTGCACGATCTTGTTGGGCCGATCGCCAAGCTAACCGCCGTATTGGGCTTCGAGCCAGATCTGGAGGCGTGTGCCGAATTGAATCAGCGACTGGCGGCGAAATCGGAGTGGGCGGCGACCCGCTTCCTTCCCGTGGCGCTGGCCGAGGCGGCTGGTCCAGCCGTACTTCACCTGTGCGAGGCACCGACCAACCATTCCCTGCGGCCGGTCAACAAGGCATTTGCCGAGCGCTACAACATGGTCAAGTTCGCTCAGACCGGGCGCTTTGAGCTGGAGACGCAGGCGCTTGACCATGTCCTGTTCGATTCGCCACCCGACGATCGTCCTTGGGGGGAATTCGTCAAGCTCGACACGCAAGGCACCGAGTTGGAGATTCTACGGGGCGCACAACGCATGCTCGACGAGCGCTGCGTCGCGGCTTTTATCGAGGTCGAATTCTGCCAGATCTACGAGGACCAAAAGCTCTTTTCAGAGGTCGAGCTTTTCCTACGCGAGCGCGGTTTCTCCTTCTTCGGTTTCCACAGCACGCATGAGCGCGCGCGCAAGACGCTCGACAAAAAGCGTTTTGCCGGCCGCGAAAGGCTGCTTCATGCGGATGCCGTGTTCTTCAAGGATCCGCTGGCGGGCGGTTTCGCTTCCAGAACTCTGACGCAGCGCGAAGCCAACGTACTCTTCACCTGTGCTTTGCTGCTGGGCTATTTTGATTTCGCCCTCGAGCTGGCGGAATCGACATTTGCCAAAGGAGCGTCGGAATTGACGGACATACGAACCTTGATCGAGAAGCTCGCATTCAATGATCCGCAGATCGCCAGGACGGCAGCTACAGATCTCGCCGCCGAAGTAGCGGCGGACCCGGATCGATCGAATATAGCGGTGGGCCGTTTTGTCGACGGTCGACGTCCAATCTGCAATTTCGAGGATGTTCCTGACTGAGACGTTGCCGCTGCCCTATTGAGTAAAGGCTTCCAGCAGCTAGCGCCTCGGCGCCCCCAGCCTGCCAAGGTAACGATGTCCATCGGCAACCGGTGGTCTTTCAGCGGGGATCCTCTTGCCCAGCAATCCCACTAGGCCGGGCGCCCTCACCAGGGATGGCTGTAAAGCCGGGAAGCCATCTGCGAGATACTTCTGTCGCGGACTTGCCGCATAGCGATCAAACGCCGCTCGATACGCGGCATGGTCTCCTGATCGATAGACACCCTGAATGGGGGATTTGTCCCATGTAGCCGATGGCGCGTTCTGGGCGAAACACACTACCAACGCGTCATTCGCTATCTTCAAGGGCTGGGCTAGACCGTACTTTGTGAAGGCGCTCCATTCGTACATGTCGAATGAATCCAAGTGAACGTCATCAAAGGTGGCCACATAGGTCTGGCAGTCCCCGAAGCCATTGAGCGCATAGTAGTCGAAAAACCACTCTGGCGAAAATTTCAGGTAAGCCGCCCCTGCGTGCGCGATGCCTTCGTAGCCGAACACCAACCCCTCTGGCTTCAGCATTCGAGAAACATTGCGGATACAGGCAACCGGATCGAATACGTTATCCAGCACGCTTCCATTGTAGATGAAATCGAAGCGTCCCAAGAGAGCATCGGGGATACCTTCGGCTAGATTGAAGATGAAATCTGCCGCCTCGTGGTCGCTGACATCGCAGGCTTTTACGACAGCGTCGGTGAACAGCGAGAAGAAGGAGACGTCCGATATCAGGTCATCTCTGCCCGAATTAGGAATCCGGCTCAGCTCACGGAATGCCCCGGCCGGCTGTGCGATCCCCACACGATCGACCAGCGCCTCTGCCTCGGCAATCGTCATCCAGACAACCTGGCGCCCGAGGAGAAGGACTTCCCCACCGATCCGGCAGTTCCTGTGTTCGATAAGCATCAGCTCCGCCAAATGCCGGGTAATGCTCATTGGGGACCTCCAAGCCTGCAACTAGCACGCTTTCACTAGAGCCCCCGGCTGGCCGGTGCGGACTGTTTGGTCGGTTTGGTGCCATTCAAGAGGGATTCGTAGTACGGTGTCTCGCGCCAGCCTAGCGGCCGGATCACCTTCAGGTAAGCCTCGATGTCGGCGCTCCGCCGCTCGATCCGAATAATGTCCAACATGGCCGCGTGCCATTCGTCCGACCCTGGCGATGCCGCTCCGAGCAGCGAACGAGCGCGTGACGTCATGCCGGCATACAACTCAGGGGAACGGATTTTGTCCGGTATCCGACGCAGCATGAGATTGAGCAGGTAGCCGTAGTTCGGGAAGTAGGCGTTGAAATAGTTGCCGGGGTCATGCCACTTGAAGTCAAGCACATCCCAGTGCCGATCAAGCCCGAACGACGTGGCGCAGGCATTCGCCAGCAGCGGCTCGGGGCTGCCGATGCGGTTGAGGTGATGGAAGTAATCGACCTTGATGTCGTTCTCGATGATTCGCAGGTAGTAGTCGCAAGCAGATTGGGTCATCTCGCTGAGGGAGCAGGTATTCACCGCTACATCGAACGCGGAACCGGCCAGCGAAGATGCCAACGGGGCAGGCACGAAAACGAAGTCGGCAGTCGGCACCGTTCCGCGCTCGGTCATCGCCGCGAAGGTGCAGTTGGGAAAGTGGCGACGCAGGTAGATGTAACAGAGATAAAGCGTCTCCGGCAGGTCGCACATGGTGATGTGGACGCCGGGGTGCACCAGCTTCAAGAGCCTCGCCATTCCTCCATACCCCGAGCCCAACTCAAGCACGGTCTCGAACTTGCCCACGAACGCCCCAAGCGTCGCGACTGTGCCGAGATGGTAGAGGAAAGCCGCTGAAACCCGACGGCCGTCCTCAGTTGTGATGACCCGGGGAGACGCCAGCTCGGAATCCTGCACATAGGCAGGGAAGCTACTAAGTGGGCGGCCGAACCCCTTCAGCCATTCGAGCTGGCCACTGATGATACCCTTGAACCGGGGCTCATCAACGAAGGCTGGCCCCGTCGTGATGTTGTCTGAGGTGACACGCTCCACAAGCGCTTCTGGCGAAAGAGTCTGGATGATATTCTCGTGGTTTTCGGCGATGAGGTCGGCCCATATCTTGGCCGGCATGATTTCGAGCGGAAACGGCAACTTGCGCCAGGCAGCCAGATGTTCACGCGCTTCCGCGACGATAGATTGCGATGCCATTCAACCCCCAAAGAATAACGAACCAAGAACGGCGAACGTAGGCGGGCCAACTTTCCGCGTCAATTTCGTAGCGCGCTTAGGTTCGTAGCGCGCTTAGGCAAGGCCCGGCTTGGAACGAAATAGGTCCGCCGCCCCGAACTATGGCGGGCGGGGCGGGCGTGGCGCCCGAGAACGGTGAAGTCGCGGAACAGCACGCTGGTAAGCCGAGGCCGAGACCGGCTTCGACAGCTATAACATGGCGCAAGCGCTTGTGGTGCTGGTGAACGACTCGCTCGACGATGAGAGTTCGCTGCAGGAGGTGAGATCCTGGCGCGATCTGACGCCAGGGACGGGAAAGGGTACGCCCGCGAACGAAGTGAGCCACACCTGCTTGGCGCAAAATCTCCCGTGACCGATATTTAGTTTCCGCTCCGAGTTGAGCTCTGTTAAAATAAAGCATGTCCGGACTTCACATCAACTACCGGGCACACATGACGGCAGCACTCGTGAGCGCGGGTGCTTTCCGCGAGCAGCCCTTCACTGTCGTTGATGTCGGCGCTCGCGGTGGCGTGGCTGACTACTGGAGAGTCTTTGGCGACGATTTGCGCATAGTGGGGTTCGATCTCGACCCCCTGGAGTGCGAGAGGCTTGCCGCTCTGGACCCGAGAACCATATACGTCCCATTTGCGCTTGATCGACAGGCCGGCGAGCGGCGAGTCTACGTTACCGACCATTCGAGCGGGAGTTCGTTCTACCAGCCAAGCCCCGCATTTTATGCCCGGCATACCGCAGACAGTAATGTGACGATCTTAAGCGAGCCAATGCTGAAAACGGTCTCCCTTCCCGAAGCTATCGGGGCGATCCGGCCGGACTTTATCAAGCTGGATGCCGAGGGCGCCGAGCTTGAAATCCTGCAAGGTGGCGAAGCCCTGTTGCCCGGGGCGTCCGGCATTCTTAGCGAAGTTCGGTTCTCTAAGGAGTTGTCTGGCTGCCCGACCTTTTGGGAGGTCGAGAAGTACCTGAAGGAACAAGCCTTCGAGCTATACGACCTCGATGTGTATCGACTCAGCAAGAAGGCTCTCCCTTACCCCTATCTCTATGCGAACTTCTTCGGTGACGGACGCCCGGCAGCGGGCCCCTCTACACAGGGACAGGTGCTGTGGGCTGATGCCCTCTACCTGCGCGATCTCTCGGGGGAGAATCCGGAAGTCCGACGCTTGATCGTCATGGCATGCCTTTTCGAGATTTTCGGTCTGAACGACTGTGCTGCCGAGTTGATCCTTGCGCACCGCGAGGAATTCGACCGGATCCTGCCGTCTGACCGCCTGCTGGATTTGCTGGTGCCCGAGGTGAAAGGTCAACGCCTGACCTATCGAGAGTACATGGATCGCGATCTGGTTGGTGATCCGCTCTTACGGCCAAGCGAAGGGAGACGCTTTCCCGAGGCCGTCATACCTCAATACGATGGGGAGTTCCGGCCTGCCTGGATGCCCGCTCCGAAGGTCCCCCGGCCATCGTTCTGGCAGCGCGTGGCGGCGGTCTTCACTTAAGGTATGTGCTGCGTCGGCCTGTCTTTAAACGCGGACCGAACAATCCATTTGGGGTGAAAGTGAGCCAACACCCGTGAAAACTTTGCCGACCGACCGTCTCCCCAGGATACGCGAGGCCCTGTACCTGATGAAATTCGTGCTTCCAATAGCCGGACAGATCTGGAGCCTGATGCTAATGCAAATGAAGGCAGTCAGAGCAGGCGTCCTCAATCGAAGGGCTGTCCGATTGGGAGAAGATGATACTAGACTGGCTCGGTTCGCTCGCGGAGTACGGCCGCTTGATCTACCTGCCGATACGGAGTGTGCATGACAATGGTCGAACGGGTCGCGCGAGCGCTGTGGCTGGGTGACCATATGCGAGAGAGATGGAGCCCAAACCCAACCTGGGAAACGCTGCC
>JAQSDW010000205.1:0-12703 GCA_029946105.1 Reyranella sp.
GGAGTGAGCCGGGCTCCAGCCCAGGACTTCCCGCGCCCGCGTGGCATCCGCGACAAGGACAGGCGGGTCGCCCGGACGGCGCGGCCCCTCTTGGGCAACGATGGTCTTGCCGGTCACGGCGCGCGCGCAGGCGACGACTTCCGAAATGCTCGACCCGCGCCCCGTCCCTAGATTGAAGGCCAAAAGCTCGCCGGACTGGCACTTCGACAACGCCGCCACATGGGCCGACGCCAGATCGGTGACATGGACATAGTCGCGAACGCAGGTGCCGTCGGGCGTCTCGTAGTCGGTTCCGAAAATGGATATCTGGGCGCGCTGCCCAACGGCGGTCTGCAACACCAGGGGGATGAGATGGGTCTCGGGCTCGTGCTCTTCGCCCAGTTCGCCATCGGGGTCGGCGCCGGCCGCATTGAAGTAGCGAAGCGCGATCCCGCCCAGCCCGTACGCGGCACAGACATCGCGCATTATCTCCTCGGCCATGCGCTTGGTGCGGCCGTAGGGATTGATCGGATTCTGCGGCGTGTCCTCGACGATCGGCACGCGGGCCGGCACACCATAGGTCGCGCAGCTGCTCGAGAGGACGATCGCATTCACATCGTGAAAGCGCATCGCCTGCAGCAGCGTGTTCATCCCCGTCACGTTGGCATGATAGTAGAAATCGGGCCGCGTCACCGACTCACCCACATAGGCAAGCGCTGCAAAATTGATCACGGCTTCGGGACGATGCCTGCGCATTGCGTCGGACAGGGATGCGAGATCGTTGATGTCGCCGTACTCGAACGGTCCCCATTTCACCGCCCAGGCATGGCCCGTGCGCAGGTTATCGTAGACGATCGGCGTATGCCCTGCTTCGGCGAGAGCCTTGCATGTATGCGAGCCGATATATCCCGCGCCACCCGTAACCAACACCCGCACCGTCTCGATCCTCCGATTTCGGCGATCCTACACCAACTGCCTGATCATCGCTCGATAAGCGTATCGCCCAAAACCAGCACATCCATCTTGGTCCGCAGGAAACAGTCGATTGCTTCCTCGGGCGTGCAGACCACCGGTTCATTCTCGTTGAAGCTGGTGTTGAGCACGATGGGCACGCCGGTGAGGTCGCGGAAGGCTTCTATGAGCCGGGCATAGCGCGGATTGCCGGCCCAGGTGACGGTCTGAAGGCGTCCCGTGCCGTCGACATGCGTCACGGCCGGAATTTCCGCCCGCTTCTCGGCGCGGATCCGGAAGACCTGCATCATGAAGGGCACGTCGTCGTCGGTCTCGAACCAGTCCGGCACCGCGGTGCGCAGGATCGAGGGGGCGAAGGGCCGGAAGGACTCCCGTCGCTTGATCTTGAGGTTGAGGATGTCCTTCATGTCGGCCCGGCGCGGATCACCCAGGATCGAGCGGTTGCCGAGCGCGCGCGGGCCCCACTCCAGCCGGCCCTGGAACCAGCCGATCACCTTGCCTTCGGAAATCGCCTGCGCTGTCCGGCGGCAGAGAGCCGCCTCGTCGCCGACCCGCTCGATGGTGCAGCCCGCCGCATCGAAATCCGCGCGCCGCGCGCCAATCGCCGCCGCAATCTGCTCCGGCGTCGCCGACGGCCCCCAATAGGCATGATCCATCACGAAGTGGCGTTTCACCGCCGGACCAGACAGCCGATGCCAGGTCTCGAAGGCGGCGCCGATGGCCCCACCGGCGTCGCCGCCGGCCGACTGAACGTAAAGCTTCTTGAAGGGCGAGCGTTCGAGGACCTTGCCGTTGGCGACGGAGTTGTTGGCGCAGCCACCCGCCAGCACGACGGCGTCGGTGTCGTAGCGCCGGTGCAAGGCGTCGAGCAGATTGAAGAAGGCGTTCTCGTAGGTCACCTGCGCCGAGCGGGCGATGTCGCGATGACGATCCTCCAGCGGAACTGCGGGGTCGCGCGCCGGCCCGAGCAACCCGGCCAGCGCGTCGCTCCACAGGCGTCCGCCTGAGGGAATGCCTTCCTTCACCGAATAGTTGGCGCCCTCGCCGGAGGCATGGCGAAAATAGCGCAGGTCGAGGGCGAAGCTGCCGTCGTCCTTGAGCCGCACGATCTGCTTCATCTGCTCGACGTAGCGTGGCTCTCCATACGGGGCGAGGCCCATCACCTTGTATTCGTCGCCGTAGTGCGGAAAGCCGATGAACTGGGTCATCGCCTCGTAGAAGACGCCCAGCGAATGCGGGAAGTAGACGCGCCCATCGACCTGCAGGCTGCTGCCCTGCCCCAGGCCCCAGGCCGCCGAGGAAAAGTCGCCGAAGCCGTCCACCGAGATCGCAACCGCCTTATCGTAGGGCGAGACCAGGAACGCCGAGGCGAGATGGCAGAGGTGATGCTCGACGGCATGCACGGTGCCGCGGAATTCCTGCTCCGGCAGATCGCGCTTGAGGTTGCCCGCGATATCCGCGCGCTCGCCGCGCTGACGCAGCCGGCTGAGCACGTAGCCCGGACTGACGCCCGAGGTCAGCACGTAGGCCAGCTTGCGCCAGCGGTTCGCCCGATTGTCGCTATTGACCGCGACATGCTCGACGTCGCCCAGTTCGATGCCGGCCTCGGCCAGGCAATATCGGATCGATTCGCCGGGAAATCCGCCCCAGTGCTTGATCCGCCGGAAGCGCTCCTCCTCGACGGCAGCGATGAGTTCGCCATCCTTCACCAGGCAGGCCGCCGCGTCGGCATGAAAGGCGTTCAGCCCGAGGATGTAAGTCATCCGAAGTACCTTTCAGGTCCGGTCAGTTCCAAGCCAAGACGTAACGAGTGCATGAGCGAGACGAGCCTCTCCACAATATTGCAGTATAGATGCGACCTTTCAATGACTTGACGGGGCAGCATCAGACGAGCAAACGCTGCCTTGCGCGCCTATCCCTGCCCAGCCTCGATCATAAGGGCACCGGCAACGGGGTCGAGCCGCCGGACGTGTGCTACTTGAGATTCAGCAGCCCGTCTCGCAACTCGTTGAAAAGTCGGTTAAAACGCCCCCTCGCGTCGATTGAAAGGCTGCTTAATGTCGAAGAATGATCTCGTGGTCGTCACCGGTGCCGGTGGTTTCATCGGTGGCCATCTGGTCCGCGTCCTGCAGCAGCGGGGCCACACCAGGATTAGGGCCGTCGACGTCAAGCCGCTGAACGAGTGGTACCAGAAGTTCCCCGATGTGGAAAACCAGGTCGGCGACCTCGCGCTGCTCGAGCCCTGCCGGGCCGCCGCGAAGGACGCCCGGATGATCTACAACCTCGCCGCCGACATGGGCGGCATGGGCTTCATCGAAACCCACAAGGCCGAGTGCATGCTGTCGGTGCTGGTCAGCACCCACATGCTGGTGGCAGCCAAGGAAGCCGGCGTCGAACGCTTCTTCTATTCGTCATCGGCTTGCGTCTACAACGGCGACAAGCAGACCGACGCCAATGTCACCGCCCTCAAGGAAGAGGACGCCTACCCCGCATTGGCGGAAGACGGCTACGGCTGGGAGAAGCTGTTCAGCGAGCGCATGGCGCGCCATTACCGCGAGGACTATGGCATCGCCACGCGCGTCGCCCGCTACCACAACGTCTACGGCCCGGAAGGCACCTATGACGGCGGTCGCGAGAAGGCCCCGGCCGCAATGTGCCGCAAGGTCATCCAGGCAAAGCTGTCGGGCAAGCTTGAGATCGAAATCTGGGGCGACGGCGAGCAGACCCGCTCGTTCATGTACATCGACGACTGCACCGCCGGCACCATCAAGCTCGCCGAGAGCGACATCATCGAGCCGCTGAACGTCGGCAGCGACGAGCTGGTCAGCATCAACCGCCTGGTCGACATCGTCGAGAAGCTGGCCGGCGTCAAGCTGAAGCGCAGCTACAAGCTCGACGCGCCGAAGGGCGTGCGGGGCCGCAACAGCGACAACACGCTGATCAAGAAGCTGATGAACTGGGCCCCGTCCATCCGTCTCGAGGACGGCATGGAGAAGACCTACAAGTGGATCTACGACGAGATGACCTCGGGCAAGGCCTCGATCGTCAATGCCCCGCCGCGCGCCGTCGCAGCTCAGTAGACGCGGCCCAGCAAACGCGGCCCAGTAGGGCAATCGTGGCGCGTCGGTCCTAGCGGCCGACGCGGCTGATGGACTCGTTCTTGCTCAGTAGGTCGTCGAAATAGGCGATTGTCCGCGTCAGGCCTTCGTCGAGGGCGACCTTGGGCTCCCATTTGAGGTTCTCGCGCGCCAGCGAGATGTCCGGGCAGCGCTGCATCGGATCGTCGACCGGCAGCGGCTGGAAGATCAGCTTCGACTTGCCGCCGACCTTCTCCAAGACCTTCTCGGCGAGATGGCGCACCGGTATTTCCACTGGATTACCGATATTGACCGGTCCGGTGAAGTCGTCGGGCGTGTGGTCCATGAGCCGCAGCCAGCCGTTGAGCAGATCGTCGACGTAGCAGAAGGCGCGGGTCTGCATGCCATCGCCGTAGATGGTGATGTCCTTGCCCTTCAGCGCCTGGACGATGAAGTTCGACACCACGCGCCCGTCGTTGGGGTGCATGCGTGGGCCGTAGGTATTGAAGATTCGCGCCACCTTGATGCGCAGCTTGTGCTGGCGGTGGTAATCGAAGAACAGGGTCTCGGCGCAGCGCTTGCCCTCGTCGTAACAGGCACGCGGACCGATCGGATTGACGCTGCCGCGATAGCCTTCGACCTGCGGATGGACCATGGGATCGCCATAGACCTCACTGGTCGAGGCCTGGAAGATCTTGGCGCGCACCCGCTTGGCGAGTCCCAGCATGTTGATGGCGCCGTGCACGCTCGTCTTGGTCGTCTGCACGGGATCGTGCTGGTAGTGCACCGGGGAAGCCGGACAGGCCAGATTGTAGATTTCGTCGACCTCGACATAGAGCGGGAACGTCACGTCGTGCCGCATCAACTCGAAATGCGGATTTTCGAGACAAGTCAGAACGTTGCGCTTGGAACCGGTGAAATAATTGTCGACGCACAGCACGTCGTGGCCGGCGGCCAACAGGCGTTCGCAGAGGTGCGAGCCCAGGAAGCCCGCTCCGCCAGTGACCAAGATTCGCTTGCTCATGATACCCCTGAAATCGGCGCTGATGATCGCCACCGACAGTAGGCGATCAAGCTCTTGAAATCACTCCCAAATCGCCGAAGGATGCCGCCGCACGCCATATGGTACGGCCACGGACGCATAGGGGCGCAGGGGAAACGTCAATGGACTTCGAGATGGCAGGTCTTGCCGATATCGTCCGCACCCATGCAGCCCGTCGCCCCGACGCCGCTGCCATCGTCTATGAAGGGCGCACGACGACCTATGCTGGCCTCGACCGCGCGTCGAGCCGGGTGGCCAATGGGCTCGTCGCCGCGAACATCAAGCCGCAGGCGCGCGTCGCCCATCTCGACAAGAGCAGCGATCTCTTCTTCGAACTGTTGTTTGGCGCAGCCAAGGCCAATGCCGTGATGGTCTCGGTCAACTGGCGCCTCGCGCCACCGGAAGTGCTGCATATCGTGAACGACGCCGAGACCGAGATCCTCTTTGTTGGCGAGGAGTATTTCCCCGTCATCGAGAAGATCCGCGACGGGCTGACGACAGTCCGCAAGATCGTCGCCCTGGGCGGCCGGCATCCGTCATGGGAGAGCTTCGAGGCATGGCGCGACCATCAAGGCCCGGATGACCCTTGCCTCGTCGCCCGGCCCGAGGATACGGCGGTCCAGTTCTACACCAGCGGCACCACAGGCCTGCCCAAGGGCGCCGAGCTGACCAACGCCAATTTCGCCTGGATGTTCTCGCTATGGACGAAGAGCTGGCTGCTGGCGCCCGGGGTGCCCAACCTCGTCTGCCTGCCGATGTTCCACATCGGCGGCGCCGGCTGGGGTATCGCAGGTCTTTATGCCGGCGCCACGAACTTCGTCGTTCGCGAGTTCGTCCCGGCCCAGGTCCTCGACCTGATCGAGCGTCGGCGGCTGGAGGTGATGCTGCTGGTGCCGGCGATGATTCTCTTTCTCGTGCAGGCCCCCCAGATCCGCGAGACCGACCTTTCGAGCCTGCGTCTGATCGTCTATGGTGCGGCGCCCATTCCCGCCGACCTGCTGAAGCAGGCGATGGGCATTTTCAAATGCGGCTTCCAGCAGGTCTACGGCCTCACCGAAACGACCGGCGCCATCACCCTGCTGCCGCCCGAGGACCACGATCCGGCCGATGCCCGCAAGCTCCTGTCGTGCGGCTATGCCCAGACCGGCGTCGATCTCCGCATCGTCGGCGACGACGGAGCGGACCTGCCATCCGGCCAGGTCGGGGAGATCGCCGTACGCTCGCGGCAGATCATGCGCGGCTATTGGAAACTGCCCGATGCCACGAAGCGCGCCATCGACGGCGACTGGTTCCTGACCGGCGATGCGGGCTATCTCGATGACAAGGGCTACCTCTTCATCTACGACCGCGTGAAGGACATGATCGTATCGGGCGGCGAGAACATCTATCCGGCGGAGGTCGAGAGCGCGCTGTTCGGCCATCCCGCCGTGGCGGATGTGGCCGTAATCGGCGTACCGGACGAACGTTGGGGCGAAGCGGTCAAGGCTGTCGTGGTGAAAAGGCCTGGCGCGGGTGTCACCGCCGGCGAACTGCTGACCTGGGCACGCGATCGTATCGCCGGCTACAAGCTGCCGAAATCCGTCGACTTCATCGAGGCGTTGCCACGCAATCCGACCGGCAAGATCCTGAAGCGCGAGCTGCGCCGGCCGTATTGGGGTGACAAGGTGCGTCAGGTCAACTGACGGCCAGCACCGCTGCGCGAACGCCGCCGCGATCCCTTCTCGAAAACCAGCGCCGGCAAGGCTAGAACAACGACGACCCCGAACCGATGGCTCGTTCCCGCATGTCTCAGCTCCCATCCAATCTCACGCCCGTCCGCGAAGCCCACGCCTTCGACCAGGCACGTCTCGTCGACTACATGAAGGCGAACGTCGAAGGCTTTCGCGCGCCGCTCGCCATACTGCAGTTCGAAGGCGGGCAGAGTAATCCGACCTTTCATCTGACCGATGGCGGCGGCCGCATGTACGTGCTGCGCAAGAAGCCGCCCGGCAAACTATTGCCGTCCGCGCACCAGGTCGATCGCGAGTACCGCGTGATCATGGCGCTGTTCGACCACACCGACGTGCCGGTCCCGCGCCCCTACGCACTCTGCCAGGACGATTCGGTGATCGGTACTACCTTCTACCTCATGGAGTTCCTGCCCGGCCGCATCCTGTCGGACTCCAAGATGCCGGGCATATCGCCCTCGGACCGCGGCAAGATTTTCGATTCGATGAACGACGTGCTCGCGCGCATCCACAACGTCGACTATCGGGCCGTCGGCCTTGGCGACTATGGCCGCGAGGGCCAGTACATCCAGCGCCAGATCGCCCGCTGGACCAGCCAATACGACCTCGCCAGGACGGACAACGTCGAATCGATGGAGCTGCTCAAACAGTGGCTGCCGGCGCACCTTCCACCAGGCGACGAGACGCGCATCAACCATGGCGACTATCGGCTAGGCAACACCATCGTCCATCCGACCGAACCGCGCATCATCGCGGTACTTGATTGGGAGCTGTCGACGCTCGGCCATCCGCTGGCCGACCTCGGTTACAACTGCATGATGTATCATTTCGGCGAAGGCTTCGGCGCCTCGGAAGGCTATTCCGGCATGGACCTCATGGTATTCGGGATCCCGACCGAGCAGGAATACCTCGCCGCCTATGCGCGCCGGACCAACCGCAAGGAGATTCCGGACTGGAACTTCTTCGTGGCCTTCTCGCTGTTCCGCCTCGCCGCCATCGTGCAGGGCGTCTACAAGCGCGGCCTCGACGGCAACGCCTCGTCGGAAACTGCCAAGCAATACGGCAACCGCGCGCGAACTCTGGCCGACCTTGCCTGGTCGCTGGTCAAGAACGAGGCCTGAGTGCCCTTACTCGTCGGTGCCCCTATTCGTCGGTGTAAGGCACCATCGAGGCATCGTTGCCTTTGGGGCAGTTCTCGCTGTCGACAAGGGCGTTTTCCGGGTTGCGATATCTGCCGATATCGTAGGGTGCCGAATCGCTCGGCGGCCGAGGCGGCGGCGTGCGCAAGGTCCAGGAGACGAGCCGCTTGATGACGCTGCCCAGAGCCTGGTCGAAGGCATCGACCACCTTCGGCACCTTGTCGGCGCGGGCCCGCACGCAGCGCTCGAACGAGGCCACGCCGATGATCTGGCGATCCGGCATGCGCACCAGCTTGGCGATGATGCGGACCTTCACGATCGGCGGCTGGCCGTAGAAATACATCGCCTCGAAGTTGCGCAGATCGGGCGTCAGCACGTAGTTGGCCCGCAGCGCAATCGATTCGCGTGCCACGGCGACGATCTTGCGGGTGTTCTCGAATGAATCGACGATCCGCGTCTGCACCATCAGCGGCGCGCGGTCGGTCCACGCCACCTTGGCATAGTAGTCCGTCGAAGTCGGCGTCATCTGAATGGCGATGCGCCCGGTATTGAGGCTGGCGGCGGAGACCGGCACCTCGACCGCGAGCTGCCAATAGACGTTGGGCAGGTCGTGATCGAAGGTACTCTTGGGAGTCACCGTGTAGAGATCGGTCGGCTCGGCTACCGAATCGATCGCATTGAGCGCCTGGCATCCGGTGAGAGCAATGGCGGCCGCTGCGCAGACGGCCCAACGAAGCATCATTTCGGCGTGTATCCTTGCTTGCCACTGAACACGAAGGCGCCTGGATCCCGCTCCAGCTTGGTGGCGATGACGTTCAAGTTTGTGGTGAGCTGACGCAATTCGCGAAGGGCCAGCGAGAACTCGGTCAGCCCGGTCTCGGTGAAGCTCTTGATCGGGCCCTTGTTCTCGACCACCAGCTTGTTGAGTTGGCCGGCGGCAGAATCGATGTTGGCGAGCGCCGTCCTCACATCGGCAATGGTCTTGCGCAGCTCGCCAGGCTCCTTCCCGGCCAGTGCCTTGCGGCTCGCGGCATCCTGCGGGCCGAGCTCGAGGGCCACCAGATTGAGCGACTCGGCCAGCCCGTTCAGCGTGTTGAACGTGTGGCGAAACTCGGTGATGGCGCCCGGCAACTCGGCCAGGGTCGTCTGGATCGCGGCATCCTGCTTGGCGAACGCCGTTGTCGCGGTCGACAGATTGCGCAGCGTATCGCTGACGGCGCCGATGTTGTCGGGGCTCAGCAGGTCGTTGAGCCGGTCGACGGTGACGCTGGCCTTCGACAGAAGCTCCTGGGCGGAAGTCGACGTCGCCTGCAGGAAAGAAGCGCCCTCCCGGATCTCCGGGTAGGGTTTGTCGCCCAGCTTCTTCTTCGGCTTGATCTGATCGACGTCGAGCCGCCCGACGATCTGGATGAACGGGGCGCCGGCGATGAACGGCTTCTCGAAGACGGCGTAAGAACGTTCGCGGATATCGATGTTCCAGTCGACGGCGACCGTCACCTCGATCTTCTCCTGCAGGCGCTCGCGACCGGTGGCGCGCCTTGTGTCGACCCGCGACGTGAGCTGAATGTTTTGCACCCGGCCGACACGCAGGCCGCGATAGAACACCGGCGAGTCGTTGGTCAGCCCCTGCACTTCACCCGAGAAAAGAATGTCATAGTAGGCGTACGCCGTTCGGTCGCCGGCCCGCAGCTTCCAGACGACGAAACCGCCGACGGCGACGATGAACGCGATCATCGCCGCGCCAATCAGCACATAAGGCGATTTTCTTTCCATCGGACGCTACTCTTGCTCCTGTCGGGCCGCTCGCCCGCGCGGACCGTGAAAATACTCCCTGACCCAGGGATGGTCGTATGCCAGCAACTCTTCCATCGTACCTACGACTACGCGCTTGTCGAGCAGGACGGCGATGCGGTCGCACACGGCGTTCAGGCTGTCCAGGTCGTGGGTTACCATCAAAATCGTCAAGCCAAGACTGCGGCTCAGGCCCTTGACCAGCTCGTCGTAATGGGCCGCGCCGATCGGATCGAGCCCCGCGGTCGGCTCGTCCAGGAACAGCAGTTCGGCGTCGAGGGCGAGCGCCCGGGCAAGGCTCGCCCGCTTGCGCATGCCACCCGAGAGCTCGGACGGCTTCTTCTCGCCGGTATCGGGCGGCAATCCGACCAGGGCGATCTTCAGGGCAGCGATGTCCCGCATCGTCTGCTCGTCCAGATTGGCATGCTCGCGGACCGGCACGATGATGTTCTCGGACACCGTGAGCGAGGAGAACAGGGCGCCGTCCTGGAATTGAACACCGGTACGAGCCTGCATGGCCCGCTCGGCCTTGCCATGAAGGGTGGCAGTATCCACCCCCAGCATCTCGATGGTGCCAGCGGTCGCCTGGTTGAGGCCGATGATCGTGCGCAGCAGGACAGACTTGCCGGTACCCGAGCCACCCACGAGCCCGACAATCTCGCCGCGGAAGAGGTCGAAGTCGAGCTTGTCATGGATGACCTTGTCGCCGAACTGCGTGCGCACCCCGCGCAGGCGCAACACGATGTCCCGGCCGTCCCTGTGGTCGTTGAGCTGTCCGCCCTCGGACATCATACGTCCGCCAGCAGGAAGATGATCGAAAACACCGCGTCCAGCACGATGACGCAGAAGATGGATTCGACGACCGCACGGGTCGTGAGCTTACCGACGCTTTCGGCGCTGCCGCGCACCTGGAGGCCTTCGAAGCAGCCGATGGTGGCGATCACCACGCCGAAGACCGGCGCCTTGATCATGCCGGTATAGAAATGCCAGGGCCCGACGGTATCGCGCAGGCGATCGAAGAACTGGACGAAGGTGAAGTCGAGATAGACCGTGCAGGCGACAGCGCCGCCCAGCAGGCCCGTCATGTCGCCCCAGAACCCGAGAAACGGCATGGCGATGAGCAGGGCCAGGATGCGCGGCATGACCAGCCACTCCACCGGGTTGAGCCCGATCGTCCGCATCGCATCGACTTCCTGATTGACCTGCATGGTGCCTATCTGGGCAGTGAAGGCACTGCCGGAGCGTCCGGCGACGATGATGGCCGTGAGAAGCACGCCGAGCTCGCGGAACATGCTGATGCCGACCGCCTCGACGGCGAATGTCTCGGCGCCGAACTGGCGCAATTGCTGGATGCCCTGGTAGGCGATCACCACGCCGATCAGGAAGCAAAGGACGCCGACGATCACCAGCGCCCGGATCCAGACCTCGTACATCTGGCGGACCACGGCATTGACGCGAAACCGGCGCGGCTGGAGGCAGGCTTCGACGAAGACCACGAGAATTTCGCCGAAGAAGGCGCAGAGATTGACGGCCTGCCGATATACTTCGATCGTGTTGTGTCCGACTTCCTCGAGCCAGTGCGCGAACCAGTTCACATGCCGCTCGGGCATTGCGTCGCACATGTTCTTCTGGACGACCTCGAACAGGTCGGCGTGGGTCTTGTCCCGGGTCTTCACCTCGGTGTCGGCGCCACCACCGGCGAGAAGCAGGATTTCGAGGGCGCCTGCGGTGTCGAGCCGATCGATGCCACTTGCATCCACCATGCGCGACCGCCCGGCGCCGGCGCTGGCCATCGCCTTGGCAGCCTTCTGCCGGATGCCGCGGAGATGCATCACCGTCCAGTTGCCGCCAAACTCGACGACCGGTTTGCCGGCGTGCATCGTGTAGCGAATGGTCGGTTCGACGTCGGACATTGGCGAGATTAGTCGCGGGCGCCGTTCGCGCTGTCAATGTCTCCGGCGCGCCCGTCATTGCCCCGCCCGTCGACGGCTGGCACCATCCCCGCCGGAGGAAGCAATGGGAAAATGGCCGGCTCTGGACAAGATCGAGATGATCGACGGTCCAGTCGACGACAAGACCTATGACCACGAACTGCGGAAGCTGCAAACCAGGCTGCTGGAACTGCAGATTCACTATCTGCACGACCGCCGACGGGCCGTCCTCGGCTTCGACGGCTGGGATGCCGCCGGCAAGGGTGGCCTGATCGGCCGTGTGGTCGACGGACTGGAACCGAAATCGGTCCATGTCTGGCGCATCGGCGCGCCGAACGCCGACGAACAGGGCCGCCACTATCTCTGGCGCTTCTGGCAGCGCCTGCCGGCACCGGGCGACTGGGGGATCTTCGATCGCACCTGGTATGGCCGCGTCCTGGTCGAGCGCATCGAGGAGTTCTGCACGAAGTCGGAATGGAAGCGCGCCTACCGCGAGATCAACGAGTTCGAGCGCCAGCTCAGCGACGACGGTGTCTGCATCATCAAGATCCTGGTCCACGTCAGCGCCGAGGAACAAAAGCAGCGAATGCTCGAGCGGCTGGACAACCCTCACAAGCGCTACAAGATCGGACCTGAAGACTTCCGCAACATCGCCAGGCGCAAGGAATACCTCGAAGCCTACGACGACATGCTCGATCGCACCGACACCGACCATGCGCCATGGCACGTCATCGCCACCGACAACAAGAAGCATGCACGGCTCGAGGGTCTCAAGATCATCGTCGACGCGCTCGGCCGCGGCATGACGCTCTCCGAGCCGACACTCGATCCCGTCGTCGCGGAAGCCGCCTTCAAGATGTGGGGCTGGACACCCGAGAGCGCCAAGGAAGACGAGAAAGACAACGACAAGAAAAATGGCAAGAAGAACGGCGACAAGAAGTGACCGTCTGCTCGATCGTTCGGTTTTGACCGAAGCACGGTTCGCCGCCGGATGGCTAGGCTGGCCCCCCAGGCTGGACACCTAGGCTGAACCCAGGGTCGATGA
>JAQSDW010000205.1:12803-14508 GCA_029946105.1 Reyranella sp.
CTATGCCGTGGCCTATTCCTTTGCCGCGTTCTTCGGCGCGCTCGAGACCGAATTCGGCGCACGGCGCGGCGAAACCTCCCTCGTCTTCTCGATCTCGGCCTTCCTCTATTTCATGTTGGGCTTCCCGGGTGGCCTGATCGCCGACCGCACCGGGCCGCGCCCGCTGGTGGTGGGCGGCCTCGCCCTGGTGGCCGTGGGCCTGGTCGTGGCCTCGCGCGCCACCACCCTGTGGCAGGTCTATCTCGGCTACGGCCTCGGTGTCGGCGTCGGTGTCGGCCTGTCCTACGTGCCCAGCATCGCCGCGGTGCAACGCTGGTTCGTCCGCGGCCGCGGCACGGCCAGCGGCGTCGCGGTCTCCGGCATCGGCGTCGGCACGCTGGTGGGCGCCCCGCTCGCCCACGAGCTGATCGCCGCCGTCGGCTGGCGCCACACCTACCTCGTACTCGCCGCGATCGTGGCCGTGGGCGCGATCGTCGCCGGCAGCCTCGTCCGCCGCGGCCCCGAACACTATGGCCTCGCCCCCGATGGCGATGCCACGCCGCCGGTTGCCGCGGGCGGCGTGGCAGGCAGCGCGGCGGGCGGCTTCACGCTCGGCCAGGCACTAGGGTCGCGGCCGTTCTGGGCGATCTATACCGGCGCCCTGTTCATGTCGTTCGGCCTGTTCGTGCCGTTCGTGCATCTGGCGCCCTATGCCCGCGACGTCGGTCTCGGCGAAGGCTTCGGCGTCCTGCTGATCGTGCTGCTGGGGGTCGGCAGCACCGCCGGCCGCTTCCTGTTCGCCTCCTTCACCGGCTGGCTCGGCCGCAGGCTCTCCTTCGCCATGATGTACATCGGCGCCGGCGTCCTGCTGGTGGTGTGGTCGCAGTCGACCAGCGCCCCCGCCCTGATCGCCTTCGCCCTGGTGTTCGGCGCCTTCTACGGCGGGTTCGTGGCCATCGCCCCCTCGCTCGCCGCCGACTATTTCGGCGGCCGGGCGCTCGGCTCGATCATCGGCGCGCTCTACAGCGGCGTGGCCTTCGGCGCCCTGCTCGGCGCGCCGGTGGCGGGCTACGCCTTCGACTTCCTCGGCTCCTATACCGGCGCCATCCTGGCCGGCGCGGCGCTCTGCCTCGTCTCCTTCACCATCACGCTGCTGACGCCGGAGCCGGCGCGCTGGCTGGCGGCGCGGGCCCAAAGCCCCTCCGAACACCCCCACTGAATCTCGGCTCCCCGCACGCCGAAGAGCCAATGTTTCCAGGGCATTAAGCCCGCACAGACGCACACCAACATGTGACAAATGTTGTGACAGAGACTGTGCGCGGCCTGTACAAAATCCATATCCCACGGCCTTTTCCGCACTTCCCCGGCGGTTCGATCTGCACAAGCCCCGAGCGCGCCCTGTGTCAGGCGTCGTTAAGTGTCTGTTCCGGCGACGTTATCTGGCGCGCGGTTGAGACGAGGTCGTTGTTGGGACTGTCCATGGCGTGTCGTGAGCACCCATAGCGGCTGCACCTTGCCCCGCATGCAGGGTTGTCCCGTCGGCGGCGACAGGTCGGTCTTGCCTGAAATGGAAAAGGCCGGCGCAGTCCAAGCGCCAGCTTACCAAAATTCATAGCATTTTTCTGCTGAACCTGCAACTTTGACTTTACGTCCTCAAAGAAGCTTACTCGTCTTGTCACCCCCGCTTCGGCTGCTTCCGTGTAGTTGATGGCGGCCGGGCACAGGG
>JAQSDW010000206.1:0-563 GCA_029946105.1 Reyranella sp.
CCACCTTGATGATCGTCGGACGGCACATGATCGAGGTCATCGAGTCCAAGAACCAGGCCGAGTCGGAATTGAAATATGCCGTTGCCCATCTGCGCGAGCGCGCGACCGCGCGCCTATCCCCGGCCGACATGGGAGACTCGACGGCCAGTGTCGCGTCGGCATTGAGAGCTGTCATGCGCCAGTGGCAACGGCTGGCCTGGCAATACATGCGCACAACCTATGTATCCCACGGGAACTCGCTCCTGGTCCCGCTGGTGGGCCTGATCCTGTGCGTGCCGCATTACATCCAGGGCACCATGCTGCTGGGCGACGTCACCCAGGCGGCGGCCGCCTTTGTCGCCGTTCAGGGTGCGTTCAACTGGCTGATCGATAACTTCCCACGCCTCGCCGAATGTCTTTCTTCGGCCAATCGGGTCGGCAATTTGCTCGCGGGTTTCGATGGGCTCGAGCCAACCGAGGAACCGATTGAGGCCGACAACGTGGAGGAATGAGAGAGTTGCCTAGAGCGGGATGACACCAAGTCGAATCTGCTGAGCAGCTGTCGGAGGAGCGCGCCACTCCAG
>JAQSDW010000206.1:573-11177 GCA_029946105.1 Reyranella sp.
CCCCCCCCCGCTCCCATGAACGCCCGATCGCAGTGGCGCGTCTGGATGATGAACGGACTTCAAATCATGCCGCTCTAGGCGACCGCCTCGAGATAACTCTGGAAGACGGCGATGTGGTTGACGGACGACTCGGCCCCGCCGGGCCAAAGATCTTCGCTGCGGAATTGCACGTCGTAGGTCGGCTCGTCGACCGCTTCGAGGCCATGAGCATGGGCGTCGGGGAAGGGCGTGAGCGGTCCCTCGGACATGACGACGCCGGTTTTGCCGCGGATATAGCCGGGCAGGCGAATATGGCCCGGGACGAAATCATTTCGAACGCGCACCCGCTCGCCACGTTGGAAGGCCTTGCGGTCGGCCGCATTCGTCCGGCCCCCCGCGCTCGGGTGCGACAGCGCAAACCCGCTGCCGGCAATCGCTTCCAGTTCGGCTTTGGTCGTCACGCCCTTTTCGACGAGGAGCGTCGCGATGGCCGTGAGCACCCGTTCATAGTAGCTGGCGCTCACCGAGTGGCGCGGGTCCATGCGTTCGACGGCATGCCGGTACTCGTCGATATTGTAGATGCCGAGCTGCCCCGCCATGGAGCGCAGCGCATACGCCATACAGCAAGTCCGGTCTCGGCATCGCTGGTGGAACATCGTCAAGATTCCCACCCCTGCTCCAAGCAGATTTGAGCAGGAACGAATCCATCGACGCGCCAGATACTCCATAACCGAAGACCGTCTCAAGATATTGGACATCGAGTTAGCGGCCCTGCGTCCAACTTACGTACTCGCTCGCATGTACCTGAATCCCGGAATCGCGGCCAAGTTGCTGGTTTTGGAACGCACAGTGGATGAGGTTAAAGATGCAGCGGAACGGTTGCCGACGCTCGATCCACGAACCGATCTTGAACCGAAGACCATCCCCGAGGATTGGGAGCCTCTAGTCGAGCTCGACTGTTTCGAAGAGGAGGTGTTCGACGCCGAGCAACAAAAGAAAGTTGGTTCCACCCTCATGTGCATCCGTTTTGAGCAGCGCGATCCTCTAACCGGAATGGCAAAATCTGGCGACCAACTCCTCCAGGCGATTGAGGCCGCCCGCACCGCGCTCGAAACTGACTGTGCCCGGTACCAGACCTCGCCAAGTCTGTTGGCATTCATAAAACGTTTTGTGTTGGCGCTATTTGGCATGGAAAGAAAGTAGCGACAGCCGGCAGCGCTCATCCGTGAGAGAGTCGTATCTCCGGGGGAGCGCATTGAATGATCAGCGTGAGCCAGCTGGTATTGCGATGCAGCTAAGCCGGTCATCGCTCCATTAGAGGTACAACCAACCGTGCACCAATACTTCGATCTCGTCTACCGGACGGCTGTGTTCACGCTCAATGCGCTGAGAGAAGCGGATAAGAGAATCCGCCAAGACAGGGACTTTAACACCACCCATGTGAAAAACTTGCAGGCGACCCGACTGCAAAAAGCAATCTCGGCGGTCGGGATGTTTTCAATGTTCGAGTCCATCTTGCAAGATACGCTAAAGTGCAATGATGGGTTCGCTGATCCACGGCGATGGAAGCCATATCCCGCAGATCTTTCGCGACATGGGCCTGACGCGCCTGCGCATCCTGGCTGCCGAACAGGCCAAGCCCAGCCTGCCGAGCGCGATGGATCGCATGCCGGTGCCGCGGCTCAACTATAATCCGCTCGATCGCGCGCTCGGCCGCGAGACGCCCCCGCGAGCATCTACCGCAGCGCCTGCCGCGACGACGGCCTCGGTCGAGCCCCTTCTGCAGGCGCCCAAGACCCTGCGCGACAAGGCGCTCACCAACCCCGCGCGGTTGCGCACGCCGGGCCGCAAGCGCGCGTCCTTCCGCTATCACCTCTCCGTCTGCGGCTGCGTGGCCGAGGCGGCGGCGAAGGCCCAGGTCGCCCGCAGCACGCTCTACCACTGGCGCGATGTACTACCCGGCTTCGCGGCACTTTGGGACAAGGCGATCGCCCAGTGCCAGCGCGCCGTGGGGGACGACATCGTCCTGCAAGCGGGCCACGTCGAGGTCCAGCCGATCCTGTATGAGGGCAAGAAGGTGGGCGAACGGCGCAAGATGAACACGCGGCTGCTGGTGCACGTCCAGAACCGGATGGACGCCGAGCGCCGCCGCGCCGAGGACCGCGCCGAACGCCGCGAGCTGGCGGCGTTGCGCGCCCAGCCTGTCCCAGCGCCGATCGCCCCGTCTCCGATTGACGAGGCAGCGCTGGCCGAACGGCTGCTCGTCCTGATGGACCAGCGACGTGAAATTCGACAGCCGGTGTCCAATGACCTGGCGCCGGAGACACCGGACTCAACCAATCCGAACAAGGATTTGGACAAGGCGGCGTGAGAGGCGGGCGACGTGGACCCCTGTCCAACGCTCATCGTCTTCCGGACCGCGGGCTTCCAGCCCGCTCATGGCTGGGAGCGCGCAACTCCAGTTGCGCATCCTCGCGTGAAGACGATGGATGAGCGCCACTTCGGGCGGAGTAACCTCCGCCCTTGAGCGGCGCGCTCCCCAGAAGAGAAGAGCCTTTAATCCCGGAACGGGTCCGTCATCAGGATCGTGTCCTCGCGCTGCGGGCTGGTGCTGAGCAGCGCCACCGGGCAGCCGACCAGCTCCTCGACGCGGCGGACGTACTTGATGCAGGTCGCCGGCAGTTCGGCGAAGGAGCGCGCGCCTTGCGTGCTTTCGCTCCAGCCGTCGAACTCTTCCCAGATCGGCTTCAGCCGGGCCTGCGCGCCCATGGTGAAGGGGAAGCGTTCGATGCGCTTGCCGTCGAGCTCGTAGCCGACGCAGACCTTGATGATCTTCTCGCCGTCGAGCACGTCGAGCTTGGTGAGCGCGATGCCGTCGATGCCGTTCAGCTTCACCGCCTGGCGCACCATCACCGCGTCGAACCAGCCGCAGCGCCGGGGCCGGCCGGTGTTGGTGCCGAACTCGCGGCCGCGCTCGCCCAGCCCCTGGCCGATCGCATCCAGAAGCTCGGTCGGGAAGGGGCCGTCGCCGACGCGCGTGGTGTAGGCCTTGGCGATGCCCAGCACGTAGCCCACCGAGCCGTTGCCCATGCCGCTGCCGATCATGGCCTGGGCCGCCACCGTGTTGGACGAGGTGACGTAGGGATAGGTGCCGTGGTCGATGTCGAGCATTGTTGCCTGCGCGCCCTCGAACAGGATGCGCTTGCCGGCGGCGCGCAGATCGGCGAGCCGTTCCCAGACGTCCTCGGCGAAGGGCAGGATCTTGGGCGCGATCGCGAGAAGATCGGCCGTCAGCTTGGCGGGGTCGACCAGCGGCTGGCCGAGGCCCTTGCGCAGCGCGTTGTGGTGCGCCAGCAGCGTGTTGACCTTGAGCGGCAGCATGTCGGGCTCGCCTAGATCGCCGACGCGGATGGCGCGGCGGCCGACCTTGTCCTCGTAGGCGGGGCCGATGCCGCGCCGTGTCGTGCCGACGCGGATGACGCCGGGCGCATCCTCGCGCCAGCCGTCGAGGTCGCGATGCAGAGGCAGGATCAGCACGGCATGATTGGCGATCTTGAGGCTCTCCGGCGTCACCGACAGGCCCTGCTCGGTCACCTTCTTCACTTCCTCGAGGAAGTGCCAGGGATCGATCACGACGCCGTTGCCGATGATCGAAAGCTTGCCCTGGCGCACCACGCCCGACGGCAGGAGTGCGAGCTTATAAGTCTGGTTGCCGATGACCAGCGTATGGCCGGCGTTGTGGCCGCCCTGGAAGCGCACCACGACCTCGGCGCGCTCGCTCAGCCAGTCCACGATCTTGCCTTTGCCTTCGTCGCCCCACTGGGCGCCGATCACTGCCACGTTGGCCATTGCCGGTTTTCCTTCGGCCAGTTCCCTTCAGACACGAAAACGCCTCCCCGGGGCCGGTTCCGGAGAGGCGTGAGTGCGGATAGCACTTCCCCTCCCGCGACGCGAGGCGAATTCGACCCTCCGGTGTGGGGTGGCCTGAAACAGACGAAAAAACTCGCGCGCTTTGTGCTTTTCGTCACAGAGCGACGGCCGATTTTGCGGTTTTCTCCCAGTGTGGCAGCCAGTGTTGCGGCAGGCCACCCGAGTCCATTTCTACGGGGGAGTGAACAATGGCTGGCAAAGTGCACAAGCGTCGCGTCTCGTCGAAGCAGAAGGCGTCTCAGCTTTTCCGCTTCTGGCACAATATGCAGGACATCAAGTCGGAAGCCGAGCAGATCGCCGATCGCGAACTCGTCCTGCTCGTCGGCATGGTCGAACTGCTGGTCGAGGAACGGGTCGCCGCCCTCTAGTAGCGGCTGCCTCCTAGAGGGGCACCGCCTCCTTGTCGACCAATGCGTGGCTGCAGTTCAGGCGCTTGGCTTCGACGCGCGGCTCGGCCGCTGCAGTGACGGCGCGCACGACGGCATAGCCCTTGGCCTGCCAGGGTGCGGCCTCGCTCCACGGGATGCCCGGCGGCAGGTAGAGGCGCGGCCGCTCGGGTGTCGCGTTGGAAGCGGCCAGCACGGCATCCATGTAGACGGTGAAGCCGGTCGCGGGCTCGCTGATGCCATCATCCGGATAGCCCGCCGAATAGCGGCCGCCGCGCGCCAGCTCCTGGCGGCCCTTCAGCGCGAAGACCGAGAACGATACGCCGGTCTGGTATTCGAGGCCGCGGTACTCGACCGGATCGAGGGTGAGCGGCAGGTCGGGGTCGGCGGCTCGCACCAGCTTCACCACCTCGGCCAATCGCGCTGCCTCGGCGGCGCCGGCGGCGGGAAGTTTCAATCCCGCGAGAAGCGTGGTGCCGCGTTCCGCCGGTCCGGCGGCGCGCAACAGGGCGACGAACACGTCGGCCGTCTTCTTGTCGCCCTCCTTCTTATCGGTGAGCGCCTTGGCGACGGCGGCCTCGTCCTTGCGGTCAAGCGCGCGGCGCAGGCGGCGCAACGGCTCGGCCGGCAGTTTGAGGCCGGCAGCGACCGCTGCGACCAGGGTCGGCAGGTTGAGATCGACGCTGAGGTCGGTCACGCCGATCGCGCGCAGCGCATCGACTGCCAGCAGCACGGCCTCGGCATCGGCCTCCGCCGAGTCGACGCCGATCAGCTCGGTGCCGACCTGGGCGAACTGGCGCTCGGGCTTCAGCGCGCTGCCGCGCACGCGGATCACGTTGCCGCCATACGACAGGCGCAACGGCCTGGGCTCGTGCTTCAGCCGGGTGACGGCGATGCGTGCCACCTGGACGGTCATGTCCGGCCGCACGCCCATCATGCGCTGCGACACCGGGTCCATCAGCCGGAAGGTCTGCGGGCCCAGCGCCGCGCCCGGGCCGCCCAGCAGCGATTCCTCGAACTCGACCAGGGGCGGCTTGACCCGCTCGTAGCCGAACGCGGCAAAGCGCTCGATGGCGAGATCGATCGCCCGCGCCTCGCGCGCCGCGTCGGGCGGCAGGAGGTCGGCGAGGCCGGCCGGCAATAGGCCGCGGTGGTCGTTGTCATTGGAGGTCATGGTGCCGCTTGATAGCCTATTGCGCTTCAAATTGGGAGGAGAGCCAAATTGGGAGGACGGGCCAAATCGGGAAGACGAGAGGGAGGGAGCGCTTGTATCCAGCCACCGATGGGCTATTGGTCGCGGACATGAAGGAACCCTCCCGTTTGGCGATATCCGTGGTGGCGCCCTGCTTCAACGAGCAGGAAGTGCTGCCCGAATTCCTGCGCCGGGTCGGTGCCGTCCTGGACGCGGCGGGCGGCACCAGCGAGGTCGTGCTGGTCGACGACGGCTCGCGCGACGGGACCTGGGAGATCATGACGGCCGCCGCCGCCGCCGACCCGCGGGTCGTGGCGGTCCGCCTGATGCGCAACCACGGCCACCAGCTTGCGCTCACCGCCGGGCTCTCGATTTGTCGCGGCGAGCGCATCCTGATCATCGATGCCGACCTGCAGGATCCACCGGAGCTGCTGCCCGACATGATGGCGCTGATGGACGGGGAAGATGGCGACGAGGTGGGCGGCAAGGGTGGCGCCGACGTGGTCTACGGCCAGCGCCGTCGACGCGACGGCGAGAGCCTGTTCAAGCGCGTGACCGCCGCCGCCTTCTATCGCCTGATCGACCGGTTGACCGATGTCGAGATCCCGCCCGATGCCGGCGACTTCCGGCTGGTGAGCCGCAAGGTCCTCGACATGCTTCTGGCCATGCCGGAACGCCATCGCTTCATCCGCGGCATGGTGGCGTGGATCGGTGGCCGGCAGGTGCCGCTGTTCTACGATCGCCACGCCCGCGTCGCCGGCGAGAGCAAGTATCCGCTCAAGAAAATGATCCGCTTCGCCGCCGACGCCATCACCGCCTTCTCGGTCGTGCCGCTGATGGCGTCGATGACGATCGGCTGGATCATGGCGTTGGTCGGCTTCGGCTTCTTCGTCTATTCGATCGTCGGCTGGTTGCTGCATGAGAACCTGCCGGGCTGGACGTCGATCATGGCGGCGATGGGACTGCTGGGCGGCATGCAGTTCCTGATGCTGGGCATCATCGGCGCCTATCTCGGCCGGCTCTACGACCAGAACAAGGGACGGCCGCTGTTCATGATCCGCGACATCGTCGGCGGCCAGAAATGAGCTCGACCGATCCCCGATCGTGGTCGGGCGAGCCGGCGGAGTTCGACGACTATGCCGCCGAGTACGAGGGCGGCCTCGACAATCCGATCAAGCGCCTGCTGGGGAGCTCGCCCGACCAGTTCATTGCCGTCAAGACGCGCTGGCTGATGCGCCACGAACCGAAGCTCCGGACCGGGGGGCTCGCCATGCTCGATTATGGCTGCGGCATCGGCAGCCTGATGCGCGTGCTGGTGAACACGGGCGGGCGCGCGGACTTCACCGGCTGCGACATCTCCACCGGCATGCTGCGTCAGGTCGAGAAGCGATGGCCTGTATCGCTTGCGCCGCTGCCCGCGCTGGCGCCGCAGCAGGGCGCGCGCACGCCCTTCGCCGACGGCCAGTTCGACATCGCGACCGTAAGCGCCGTGCTGCACCATGTGCCGGTCGCCGAGCGGCCAGCGGTCTATGCCGAGCTCGGTCGCGTGCTGAAGCCCGGCGGGCGGCTCTATGTCTTCGAGCACAATCCGCGCAACCCGCTGGTCCGCCACGTCGTGGCGCGCACACCGATCGACAAGAACGCGATCCTGCTCGACCCCAAGGAAGTGCGGCACGGGCTGCTCGATACAGGGCGCTACGACCTCGACACCGACTATCTGATGTTCATGCCGCCCGGCTTGGCGATCCTGCGGCCGGTCGACCGGACGCTGGCATGGCTGCCGCTCGGCGCGCAGTATGTCGTGGCGGCCCGGAAACCAGGCTGACAGGGCAGGCTGACAGGAGAGTTGGATGGATCAGGCGATATTCGAATCTGAATTGAAGCGCGATGGCTACGAGGTCGGCGTCAATACGACGCCCGGCGCCAAGATCAATCCCGAGCACAGCCATCCCTTCGATGTGCGCGCGCTGGTCATGGAGGGTGCGCTCACCCTCAGCCGTGACGGCGACGTCCGTACCTACAAGGCTGGCGAGACCTTCTCGATGCCGCGGGGGTGCCTGCACTTCGAGAGCTACGGGCCCGAAGGCGCGGTGGTTCTACTCGGCCGCAAGCACTGAAGTTTTACGCCGGGCTATCGGGGATACGGTGAAGGTTCCGGCGCTCCGCTGGCAATTGGCGCTGGCGTTCACCGTGTCGCTCGCGGTTCTCGCCGGGCAGATCGTCTGGCTGGAGAACGTCCACGTCCTGACGACCAACGGCATGTACAAGAGCCTCCAGGGCGAGCCCTGGATCGCCGACCCGGCGCACGCCACCCTCGATGCGTCGAACTATCTGTTCTTCCCGCTGTACGGTGCCCTGTGCCGGCTGCTCGATGCGGTGGGCTTCCTGCGCGGCGCGGCGTGGCAGCAGTTCGCCTACCTCAACGCCTTCTGGGCGAGCCTTTGCGTCACCTTCGTCTATGCCTTCATCCATCGCGTGACCGCGCGTGCGGCGGCGGCGGCGCTGGCCGCCTGCTTCCACCTCGGCAGCGGCTATTTCCTGCTCCTGGCCACGATCAACGAAGACATCATGCCGGGCTACACGATCGTGTTCGCCGCCATGGCGCTGGCCGGCCTGTGGTTCGACCGGCCGACGTATCGACGCGTGGTCCTGGTCGGCGTCGTCTTCAGCCTGGGCTGGCTGATCGAATGGCGGCTGATCTTCCCGACCTTGCCCGCCTTGGTCCTCGCGTTGGCGCTGTCGAAAGAAAGCATGCGGCGGCGGCTGGCGCTGATCGGCGCCTTGATCGCCTCCATCGTGGCCGTGGCCGGGCTGGCGGCGCTGGTGACGATCGGGCATTCGGGATCGGTCGGGCCGGAAGGCCTGCTGTGGACCGGCAAGGGCGTCGAGACGGGATGGGCCGGATTGAACTGGGACAAGGCCTGGATGCTGCTCGCCGGCATCGGCAGCTATTTCCTGATCTTCGGTGCGCTCATCGACCTGCCCGCCATCCGGCTGTCGGCCATTGCGCTCTCGGTGTCGGTGCTGATCCAGGCGGCTCTCCTGGTGGCCACGCTCGTTGCCTTGTGGCCGCGGCGCGGCGACCGGCGCCTGCGTGCCATCGCCCTCGTCTTCCTCGGCACCTTCGGCGCCGGCGAGGTCTTCAATTTCTATTCGCAGCCGCAGGATCCGCAGATGCAGATCAACGTCATGCCGTGGCTGACGGTGGCGTGGGGGTTGCTGGCGGCGCATCTGCTTGCTGCCGGTGGCACGGTCCGCGCGCGGGGGGTCACCTTGGCGGTCCTCGGCGTCGTGGCGCTGGCGCCGCTGGCCTGGAACCTGGCGCAGCTCGCGCGCTGGCGCGGCGCGGACACGGTGATGGTGAAGGGGTTGGCTGCACTCGAGCGCAGGTTCCCGACCGACCAGACGGTCTTCCTCTACTGGGGCTTCGAGTCCGTTACGACCTGGCAGTTCGCGCTGTGGAGCCACACCTGGGATTCCGATCTCTGGAATTCCGCCCAGACACCGGCGCTGTCACCCGCGCCGAAGGCTGATCCGAAATTCAAGTGGATCGCGCTGACGGCCGGCGGCATCCGTCACCCTGGCTGGACTCCCGAGGAGCATGCCGCGGCGCTGAAGCGCGACATCGATCGCGCGCTCGACCTCGGCTACCAGGTGGTGGCGTCCGATTTCTGGGACTGGGATGCGGCGGAACTGGCGAGCCAGCTCAGCGGCCTGTCGGCGGCCAATCGCGCGCAGGCGATCTACAAGATGCTGCACGACAACTACGTCGCCTCGCCGGTCTTCTATGTGCGGCGAATCGGCGTCTTCCACGAGCTGCAACGCCGCTGAGGCTCATTCCCTGCGGAGGCAGCGGCCCGGTGCCGGCGGCGCGGGCGGGGTGGAACGCAGCGCCGCCAGAGACGGCGCCAGCAGCGCCTTGGCCAACACCTGCTGGCCGGCGTAGTTGGGATGCACCGAGTCGGCGTAGTGCTGCAGCTTCTCGCCCTTGTCGAAGACATGCGTCAGGTCGACGAATTTGGCGCGATGGGGGCTGGCCGCGACCTTGTCGAGCAGCAGGCGATAGAGCTGCACCATCCGTTCCTGGGACAGGATGTCGTCGCTCTTCACGCCGAGATAGGCGGCGGTGACCGAACGGGCGGGCTGGATGCCGACAAGGCAAGCCTGGCCGCGGCCCTCGCAGGCGCCCAGCACCTCGTTCATGTTCTCGACGTAGATGTCGGTGATCGCATCGGCCTGCTTGGCGAACACGGCATCGTTCTCGTTGAGCAGGCGGCGGTAGGCCGCGACATGCTCGTTGAATTCGTTCTGAAGGAGGGTGTGCGCGATCGCGCTGTGGCGGGCGAACCACCAGATGAAGCCGTCGTTGAAGAGCTGGCTGAGGCGCAGGCCGAGCTGGAAGGGATCGCCCGGGCGCACGGCCGAATTCGCCGGAATGGTGACGTCGTTGTAGCCGTCGACGATCAGCACCAGGCTTGCGCGTCGCGGCGCCACGGCAAGATGATAGGCGAGCCGCTCCTGCACCGAGACGAAGCCGCCCATGGCGCCGTTGAAGACGTAGACATCTCGGCGATCGAGCTTGTCGCGCAGCAGAAGCTCAAGCCTGGCGTGCCAGGTGTCGCGCGGCTCGTCGGCCGAGAACCCCTGGGCCACCGAGCCGCCCAGGACATGGACCAGCACGGCGTCGGGCTCGGCGCAGGTGATGCGATCGATTTCGGCGGCGTTGTAGCGCGCATGCCGGTGCGTGAAGAGGAAGTCCGCCAGCGTCGTCGAGGAGCGGGGCGGAGGCGTCGTGGCGTCATAGAACAGGCCGAACAGGCCCTCGCGGTAGCCCAGCGCCACCGGCCCGCCGGCCACGTACGGCAACTCCGCATTCGGCATCAGGTAATGATAGTCGCCCGAGAGGAACACCGGCTGGTAGGGCCGCCGGTACTCCAAAGTCTCGAGGTCGAAGAAGGTGCGGGCGGCAAACTCCGCCGCGAACGTCGACGCGGCCAGAATGCCCAGTGTCGCAACGATCACACGCGCCCAGTTGCGGGCCGGCCTGCCCCGTCCAGTCATGCGTCTTCTTCACACGTTTTGCAGGGCTGCGACAATCCCTCCGGTCATGTGCCCTC
>JAQSDW010000206.1:11277-14355 GCA_029946105.1 Reyranella sp.
CCCTCCGGTCATGTGCCCTCTGGTCATGTGCCCTCTGGTCATGTGCCCTCTGGTCAGGTGGTCGCGGCAAGTGCCTGCGCCAGATCGGCGATCAGGTCGTCGGGATGCTCGATGCCAACCGAAAGGCGGATCGTCGACTCCAGCACGCCGATCCGGGCACGCACCTCGGCCGGAACGCCGGAATGCGTCATGGCGGCGGGATGGCTGGCGAGCGACTCGGTGCCCCCCAGGCTGACCGCGAGCTTGAAGACCTGCAGGGCATTGAGAAAGGCAAAGGCGGCTTTCTCTCCGCCCTTGATGTCGAACGAGAAGGTCGAGCCGGCGCCCGTGCATTGCCGTGCGAACAGCATCTGCGTCTTCGAGCCCTCCTCGAGAAGGTCGAGATGGTGCACCTGGTCGACCTTGGCATGATCGCGGAGATATTCGGCTACCTGCCAGGCATTGGTGTTGGCGCGTTCCATCCTAATGGTCAGGGTCTCGAGCGAGCGTCCCAGCATCCAGCAGGAATGCGGATCGAGTTGCGTGCCGAGGCTGCCGCGCAGGGCCTTGATGGGAGCGATGATCGCCTGCGACCCAAGGGTGGCGCCGGCAATCAGGTCGGAGTGACCGCCGACATACTTGGTGAGCGAGTAGATCGAAATGTCGGCGCCATGGGCGAGGGGATGCTGGAACACAGGCCCCAGCAGCGTGTTGTCGCAGGCCAGGATCGGCGTGAAGCCCTGGGCGGCGCCGATCTCGTCGGCGATCCGGCGCAGGAGTGCGATATCGACCAGCGTGTTGGTGGGATTGGCCGGCGTTTCGATCAGGATGACGGAGACCCGCCCCCTGGTCTGCGCCTCCCGGGCGGCGGCGCGAATTGGCGCCTCGCTCACACCGTCGACGAAGCCGGTTGCCGCGATGCCGAAGTTGGCCAGCGTGCGCGACAGTAGCGTTTCCGTTCCACCGTAGAGCGGCTGGGAATGCAGAACGACGTCGCCGGGACGGGCGTAGGCCAGGATCGTCGTGGAGATCGCCGACATGCCGGACGAAAACAGCACGCAGGACTGCGCCCCTTCGTAGATCGCCAGCCTGTCTTCGACGATCTCGCTGTTGGGGTGGTTGAAGCGCGAATAGACCAGGCCCGCGGCGCTGCCCTCGGGCGGTTGCTTGCGCCCCGAGGCATAGTCGAAGAAGTCGCGCCCTTCCTCGGCCGTGCGGAACACGAAGGTCGAGGTGAGGAACACCGGCGGCTTTACCGCGCCTTCGGACAGCGCCGGATCGTATCCATACCCCAGCATCAGCGTCTCGGGCTTCAGCGCATGGTTGCCGATGTGAGTCTTCGAGGGGCGCGGTGCGACCATGGCATGTCTCCTGGCACGGGTGGCGGGATGGGAGCGGGGACGCAGGATAGACCTAGGCCGAAAACGCCGTTCGGGCGAGGTAGCGTGCCAAGCGACCCCAAGGCAGGCAATGCGCCGAGGGTGGGCTTGGCGTTATGATCGGCGATGGAGCGAAATACGCCGGCGGCGATGAAACGGATCGGGGAGCTGGAAGGCGCCCTGACAGACCTGCGCCTGCAGCTTGAATCCGTCACGTCAAAGCTTGCCCGCGATTCCAAGAATACAAGTCTGGTGATCCAGCGTGTCAATATCATGAAGCGGATCATGCTGGCACAATCCGAACTCGATACCCTGCGGCCAACGCCTGGTACCAGATAGGGCGGCGAACGCCGACGCGGCCAGAACGGCACCCCTGAGGCTTTTTCACAGGTTTTGCCGGGCTGCGACAATCGTCCCGCATTGACCGCCGTATCGGCCGCCCTTATACGGGCCGCGGGCCACGCTCCCCCACCGGAGTGCAGCTCTTCTGTAAGGGAGAGAGGTAAATGATGAAGCCGAACATGCGTCCCGCGCGTCCCGATTTTTCGTCCGGACCCTGCGTCAAGCGTCCCGGATGGACGCCAGAAGTCCTCAAAGATGCGGCCGTGGGCCGCTCCCATCGATCGAAGCTCGGCAAGAAGAAGATCGTCGAAGCGGTCGATCGTACGCGCGCGCTGCTCGGCATTCCGGCCGATTACCGCATCGCCATCGTGCCCGCGTCGGACACCGGTGCCGTGGAAATGGCGCTGTGGTCGCTGCTCGGCGCCCGTCCGGTCGACATGCTGACCTGGGAAAGTTTCGGCGAAGGCTGGGTCACCGACGTGGCCAAGCAACTCAAGCTCAAGGACGCCCGCGTCCTCAAGGCGCCGTACGGCCAAGTCGTCGACTTCAGCCAGGTCGACTGGACACACGACGTCGTCTTCACTTGGAATGGCACGACGTCAGGCGCAAAAGTGCCGAACGGCGACTGGATCGCGGCCGACCGCGAGGGACTTGCGATCTGCGACGCCACCTCCGCCGTCTTCGCCATGGACCTGCCGTGGCAGAAGCTCGATGTCGTCACCTGGTCCTGGCAGAAGGTGATGGGCGGCGAGGGCGCGCACGGCATGCTGGTGCTCTCACCGCGCGCGATTGCCCGTCTCGAGAGCTATTCGCCGCCCTGGCCGATGCCCAAGATCTTCCGCCTGACGTCAGGCGGAAAGTTCTCCGAGGCGATCTTCAAGGGCGACACGATCAACACGCCGTCGCTGCTCTGCGTCGAAGATGCGATCGACGGGCTGCGCTGGGGCGAGGGCTTGGGCGGGCTGAAAGGCCTGATCGCGCGCTCGGAATCCAATCTCGGCGTGTTCGAGAAGTTCGTGGCCGACCGCGAGTGGGCGGCGTTCCTGGCCGCCGACAAGGCGATCCGCTCCAACACCTCGGTGTGCCTGGTCATCATCGCACCGTGGTTCACGGCCTTGCCGGCCGACAAACAGGCGGCCGCTGCCAAGAAGATGGCCGATCTGCTGGAAACCGAGAAGGCGGGCTACGACGTCGGCTCCTACCGCGATGCCCCGCCGGGCCTGCGTATCTGGTGCGGCGCCACGGTGGAGAAGAGCGATCTCGAAGCGCTGCTGCCGTGGCTCGACTGGGCCTATGGCGAGATCGAGCGCGAATTTGGCGCCAAGGCAAATTGACCATTCATTGGAGCGCGCCACTCCAGTGGCGCTCATGATTCACG
>JAQSDW010000207.1 GCA_029946105.1 Reyranella sp.
TTCACGCCGAGCTTCTTGTTCACCATGAAGCCCTGGCCGTCGTAGTAGTTGACGCCGGTGAAGTCGAAGCCGAGCGCGGTGTCGCGCGTCAGCGTGTAGGTCGTGGTGCGCACCAGAAGATCGACCTCACCCGACTGCAGTGCGGTGAAGCGCTGCTGCGCAGTGGTCGGCACGAACTTGACCTTGTCGGCGTCACCGAAGATCGCCGCCGCGACGGCGCGGCAGACGTCGACATCGATGCCGGTCCACTTGCCCTGGCTGTCGGCGGCGGCGAAGCCAGCAACGCCGGTGCTGACACCGCAGATGAGCGAGCCGCGCGCCTTGATGGCATCCAGTTCCTTGCCCGCGTACGCCGTCGTGGCGACACCGGCCAGCGTAGCGGCGGCGACGCCGGCGACCCAAAATTTGTTCAACATGTGGTCCTTCCCTCGTGGTTGCCTCGAACGCCCAACCAGCCGCCTTGCGCGGCCGTTCCCAGGCGATGGTGCAATTCCTAGGCGATCAAACGTGGAGGCGCAACGCCGCCGCGCAAAGCCCTCGGCAGCGGCCCGACAGAGAACAGATCAGAGTCGGGATGAGAAGGGGCTGTGCGACCAAGGTTCGGCACCCTGCAGGCCGGGAAGCCGATCCTGGTTGGACTGCGGCTTGCCGCGCCGGTCGGCTTTCCGGATGTCCTGCTGCCACTGGCGGTAGGAGACCAGCGCCTCGCCGACCAGCACGCTGCTGCCGCCTTTTTCAGAGATGTAGGGCGCCGGATCCACGAACTGGCCGTCGACGATCACCGAGAAATGAAGGTGCGAGCCTGTCGAGCGGCCGGTGGAGCCGACATAGCCGATCAGGTCGCCCTTGTGGACGCGGCTCCCCGGACCCATGCCGTCGGCGAAGCGCGACATGTGGGCATAAAGGGACTCGAAATTGTCGGCGTGGCTGATTTTTATCGTACGGCCATAGTTGAAATACCAGCCCTGGTGGTTGATCACACCATCGGCCGCCGCGAAGATCGGCTCGCCGGTCTTGCCCTCGAAATCGATGCCGTTGTGGAAGCCGCCGCCGCTCTTGCGGCCGTAGTAGCGCCGAGTGCCGAACGGTGAAGAGATACGCGCCTCGGGTCGCGGCTCGGCCAATGCGGTGCCTCCCAGTCGACGGCCCTCTTCGTTGAACCAGCCCTCGGGCTGGTTTGGAGGCGAGAACCACCAGAATGACTGCTTGCTCTGCCCATCGCCGAGGCTGGCGAGGAGGACGCGTGGGGTGCCGTCGACGGTGCGGCCATGGAGAACTTCGACTTTGGCGGCGGCCGGTGCGAAGCCGGCCAAAGCCTGCGTGAGTTCCTTGAGTGTCGCCGCACTGGCCCCCGCCGGTGCCAAGCTGGAGACCAGCGTCGCACTGCTGACCTTTACGAGTTTGATCGACCCGGCCACGACCGACCGGGCGCCGGGACCGGCGGCCGAGACGGAACTGGGAACCGTGGAGACCCTTTGATCATCGCTCTCCGTGGCGCCCGGCGCGAGCTTGAAGCCAAACGTGCCATCGTTCGCCCGCTCGAGTTCGACGGCCAGGGAACTGGCGGAAAAGAGTTGCAACGCTACGAGGCGCTTGGGCCTGTCGGCACCCTGCGATTCGAGGATGGCGCGGCCGGAGCTGGTCACTTTAGCGTCCAGCTTGCCCAACGCCTTGCTGACCGCGTCGCCGGCTGCTGCGGCATCCGCCGGGTCGACCTTGAGGCCGATGAGCTGGTCGACGACAACACCGTCGCTGGCGATCGAGAAGGGCTGGATATTGTCGTTGGGGGCCGCAGGGGCTGGCTTGGCTGGCGCCCGGAGGTGATTCTTGGCGGGCGCCTTGACCTGGGCCATCGACCCGGCGGCGCAAAAAAGCTGGAAGGTGGAAACGGCAAGGGTGGCAGCGAGGAGGGTGCGGACGGTTCGCCAACGTTGGGCGCGCTCGTCGCGCGTTGTCTTGGACGCCATCGGCTTCTCCCCGATTCATTAAACTCAACAAATAGTCTTGGAGGGCAGTCTACGAACTCACCGACCTGCCGGTCGGCGCCCCACGCGATGCCCCACTGCGATCGATACTGGCGGCGGACTATCCACAAGTCCAACAAAAAGTTGCAAAAATGCAACACTCATGCAATGTTATTAACTGGTTGTTATTTAACGATTTTTCCCGACTATCGGCGGTGGCGATCGCGAAAGGTCACAGCCGGCGGCGGTTCCAAACGAAGAGATTGCTGCAATGCGGGATAGCTCGCCAGCAAACCGGCGGCCTCTGCCATCTCCTCGACGTCGTTGAACATCGGCACCCCGGCCCCCTCCATCGTGGCGAACCAGCCGGCCTTCCCCGGTAGGGTTCCCATCATGCTGTGAAGCAGGGGCATCCGGGCGCCGGCGGCGAGGCTCGCCAGCCGGCTGATCACCGGGCCGGCATCGACCATGAACGGCACCACGTGGATCATCATGACCAGGTCGTAGGCGTGGGCGGCATGGTTCATGACCGCCTCGAAGGCGAGGCCGAAACGGTCCTCGCGGGCGTCGGCCAGCAGGTCGATCGGATTGGCGACCGACGCTTCCGGAGGCAACTGCTGGCGCAAGACCTCGGCCATGGCGGTCGGCAGGGCGGCGAGGTCCAGCCCCTCGATCGACGCCTGATCAGCGCAGAGGACGCCGGGGCCGCCGGAATTGGACAGGATCAGCGCCCGCTTCCCGAGGCCGCCGGGGAAGCGGCCGAACGCCTTGGCGGCCACCAGCAGCCGGCGCAGGCTCTTCACCCGGACGATGCCGCACGAGGCGCAGAAGGCATCGATGGCGGCATCGTCGTTGGCGACGGCGCCGGTGTGCGCCGAAGCGGCACGCCCGCCGATCTCGCTTCGGCCACCGAAGAGGGCGATCACCGGCTTGGTCGCAGCCACTGCGCGGGCGGCCCGGCGGAAGCGCTCGTGATCCTCGATCGACTCGACATAGAGGAGCGCCGAGCCGATTTCCGGACGATCGCCCAGCCAGGTGAGATAGTCCTCGACACCGAGGTGAACGGCGTTGCCGACAGAGACGACGGACGCCAGCGGCAGACCGCGGGCGTTGGCCTTGTCGATGAACTCCTCGGCAAGTGCGCCCGATTGCGAGATGAAGGCGAGACCGTTGCGCCCGCCCGGCGCTGCCCCGGGGGGCAAGTCGCGCAGGAAGGTCGCGGCGAAGCGCCAGGCTGGATCGAGATGGATGATACCGGCGCAGTTGGGCCCCGCGATCGTGAGGCCGCGATCGGCCGCGAGCTTCACCAGCGCCTCGTTGCGCGCCACGCCGACGGGACCGGCTTCGGCGAAACCACCGGGCAAAATGAGGAGGTTGCGAATCCCGCGGTCGGCTACCTCGCGCACCGCGTCGAGGATGGCGTCGGGACGTATGACGATGACGGCGAGATCGACGGGCGGGTCGATGGCGGCGATCGAGGTCACCGCTTCGTAACCGAAGATCGTGCCGCCCTTGGGATTGACCGGAACGACGCGACCGCCATATCCGGCTTGGCGCAGCATCTGCATGATGGCCCCGCCCGACGACGTAGCACGCTCGCCGGCGCCGACGACGGCGAGGCTGCGGGGCGCGAAGAAGGGCGAAAGGTTGCGTGTGCGGACGGTCATGACGCATTGTTTGCAGCACAAACAATAGAGGAGAGCAAGATGTCCGATCCGATCGACCTTTTGATTCAGGGTCGTGCCCACGATCTGGGCGGCGGCTTTGCCGTCCGACGCGTGCTGCCGAGCGTGAAGCGGCGAATGGTCGGGCCGTTCGTCTTCCTCGACCATTTCGGCCCGATGGAGGTGCCGCCGGGCGGCGGCATGGAGGTGCGGCCGCACCCGCACATCGGTCTCGCCACCGTCACCTACCTGTTCGAGGGCGGCATCTTCCATCGCGACAGCCTGGGCTATGCCCAGGCAATCAAGCCGGGTGACGTCAACTGGATGACTGCCGGCAGCGGTATCGCCCACAGCGAGCGCACCGAAGCGGAGATGCGCCGCACCGGCTTTCGCATGCACGGCGTCCAGACCTGGGTGGCGTTGCCCAAGGCGCATGAAGAGACGGCCCCGGCCTTCGAGCATGTCGAGGCAGCGAAGCTGCCGGCCTGGAGCGAGGGAGGTGCGACGCTGCGGCTGATCGTCGGCAGCTATACCGGCCGCACCGCACCAACCACGCATTTCTCGCCGATCTTCTATGTCGGCGCGGAACTGACAGCCGGCGCCGGGCTCACGGTGTCTCCCGAACATGCCGAGCGCGCCGTCTATGTCGCCGACGGCAGCGTCACGGTCGGTGACCGCGCGCTTGTGGTCGGCGATCTCGCAGTGCTGGCCGGCGGCGTCGCCGCCGGACTGGTGGCCGGCGTCGACGGCGCCAAGCTGATGCTGCTGGGAGGTGCTGCCATGGACGGTCCGCGCCACATCTGGTGGAATTTCGTATCGTCGTCGAAGGAGCGGATCGAAAAGGCCAAGGCCGATTGGAAGGAAGGCCGGTTCGCCAAGGTGCCCGGCGATCCGGAGTTCATTCCGCTGCCGGACAAGTGACCGCTAGGTCGGACAGATGTAGCCGACGCCGCTCGGGTTCTTGAAGCAGCCCACCGATTCCGGCAGCAGCAGCTTGGGCAGATAGAGCACCACGTCCGGGAACAGCACCGTGAAGGCGATGGTGACGATGAACACGATGTAGATCGGCAGCGACGCGTACATGGCGCGCGCGAAGCTGACGCCGACGAATTTCGACGCCACCAGCAGCGACAGTCCGTAGGGCGGCGTGATCAGGCCGAATACCAGGGTCGTGATGATCACCACGCCCATATGCACGGGGTTGATGTTCCCGAGCTCGGTCAGCTTGTTGATGATCGGCATGAAGATGATGATGGCCGGCACGGCATCGACGAAGTCGCCAATGATCACGAACAGCAGCACTAGCAGAAGCAGGATCATGCCCGGGCTGGTGCCGGCATAATTTGCGATCCATGCCGCCACGATGTCGGGACCGCGCAGGTAGCCCAGCATCCAGCCGAAGGCCGAGGCGCTGGCCACCGCGGCAAGTGGGATAGCGTAGAGCATGCCGGTGTACATGAAGTCACGCCACAGATGGGGCAGGTGGCCGCGGTTGAGCAGCGGGATCAGCACCACCAGGATGTAGACCGATGCAATCATGCCGGCCTCGGTCGGCGTGAACCAGCCGGTCAGGATGCCACCCATGATGATGAGCGGGATCATCAGCGGCAGAGCCGAGCCTTGCAGGGCATCGACGAACTCGCTCATGGCGGCGCGCACCTTGCGCACGCCGACGGGGCCGAAGAAGTGCGAGTAGATCATCAGGCCGATGCCGATCAGGACGCCGGGCACGATGCCGCCCAGAAACAATCCGCCGATCGAGACGTTGCCGGTGGCACCGTAGACCACCGCCATGATGCTGGGCGGGATCAGATTGGCCATGGTCGAGGCGCAGGCGATCAATGCAGCGGTGAAGGCGCGATCGTAGCCTTCTTTGTCCATCTCGGGCGCCACGGTCCGGCTCAGCACGGCCACGTCGGCGGTCGAGGAGCCGGAAATGCCGGCGAAGAACATGCTGAACAGTGTCACGACCTGCGCCAGCCCGCCGCGCATGTGACCGACCATGGTCTGGGCCAGCCGCACCATGCGTTGGGTGACGTTGGCCGATGTCATCAGTTCGCCGACCAGCAGGAAGAACGGCACCGCCAGCAGCGTCTCCGAGTCGATGCCGTGGAACATCTGTCCCACCATCGACTGAAGGCTGATCTGGGTGAAGGACGTGGCGACCAGAACGCCCGCCATGAGTGCAAAGGCAACCGGGACGCCCATGTAGCCCAGACCGAGGAACAGGAAGGCCATCAGGAAAAGGACGGCACCACTGCTCATTCGGTCACCCGGGCAAAATCGTCGGTGTCTTCAGGTCCCTCGAAGCCCTTCTGCCATCCGTTTATGAGCTGTTCGACGGCGAACAAGGCGATCAGCAGGCCGGAGAGGGGAACGCTCGCCGTGTAGTAGGTCAGCGGGATCAAAGAAGGCATGCGGAAGCTGCCCAGATCGAGCATGGCATTCTTGTAGCCGAACCAGACCATGGCGAGTGCGACGCCAAGCACGACCACCCGGTTGAAGCTCTCCATGAAGGTACGCTTGGGGCCGCGCAACCGCTTGGTGATTTCGACCAGATAGAGATGATCGTTGCGCCGGGCAGCCGCGGCCATGCCAATGAAGACGCCCCAGGCGAAGAAGCCGGTGGTCACCTGCTGCAGCCACAGCCACGGTGCGCCAATCTCGCGCGTGACGACGTCGAGGAACACCGAACCGGTGAACCCGATGATCGACGCACCGCACAGGACCATCAGTCCCGCTTCCAGCGGATCCAGCGCCTTCCACTTGAGGTGGCGGTGGCGCTGGAGAACGAGCGAACGGCTACTCACAACTACGCTTCCGATTTGGCGGCCAAAGACAGTTCGCTCGCCCTATTTGACGTTCCGGACGAGTTCGAGGATCACGACGGCCTGGGGCCCGAGTTCCTTGGCGAGGCTGTCCTGGATCGGCTGGGCGGCCTTGGCGAAGCCGGACTTGTCGACGTTCTCCACGACCTTCACGCCGATCTTCTTCAGTCGCTCGGCCGAGTCCTTCTCGAGTTGCAGGGCCTTGGCCGGTTCAGTCTTGGCAACTTCGTCGGCAGCCGCCTGGACCCACTTCTTCTGCTCGTCGGTCAGGCTGTTCCAGGTCTTGTCGCTCACCCAGATGCAGTTGTTGTTGGCTTCGTGCTCGGTGATCGAAAGGACGGGCGCCACCTCGTAGTGCTTGTTGGCGAGGTATACGTTGACGCCGTTCTCGGCGACGTTGACCACGCCGGTCTGAAGCGACGTGTAGACCTCGCCGAACGGCATGTGCACGGTCTGGGCACCATAGGCCGGGAAATGAGTGTCCTCGGTCTTGGTCGCCTGGACGCGTACCTTCTGGCCCTTCATGTCGTCGACCGACTTGATTTCCTTCTTCGAGTACATGTTGCGCATGCCCATGGTCATGAGGCCGAGCACCTGCGCACCTTGCACCGACTGCTTAACCATGTCGCGGAAGGCTTTGGCGACCGCGGGGTCGGCCAGCGCCTTCACGAGATGATTCTGGTCGCGGAAGATGAAGTGGAGCGAGAAGACGCCTGCCTGGGGCGCAAGGGTCGAGGCGTTGGCTGTCGACGTAATGACGAAATCGATGTCGCCCGCGCGCATCTTCTGCAGCATCTGAGGTTCCTGGCCGAGCTGGGCGCCGGGGAACTGGTTGATGCTGAACTTGCCGCCGCTGAGTTCCTTCAGCTTGGCATCGAAGATGTTGGCGGCGATGCCGTACGCGGTGGTGTTGGGCTGGTCGTAGGCGAAGCTGAACACTCTATTCTGCGCAGAGGCCTGACCGGCCGCCAGCAGAAGAGCCGTACTCACGGACGCCGACAGCGCCGCACGGCGCAACAGTGACTTGGACATCGTTTCCCTCCGAATTCGCCCGACCTTGGACAGTCGTGGCCTGTTTCGAGAGGCAGAGTGGCACTTGCCGAGTTGTCAGACAACTCCAATCGGGCGCGCGACACTCGTTCGCTAGGAGACGGTCGGTGGCGTCCAGGTCGTCTCGTCGTCGAGCGGATAGACTGGCCGCGGCAGCTTGGTCCAGGTGAAGTTCTCCAGCACGGGCGAGGTCAAGCCGGGGCAGTCGACTTCGAAGATCTGCTCGGGCTTGAAGAATTCGTCGAAGCCGCCGCGGAAATGACCGCGACTCTTGACGACGACAACACGCGCCTGGGCGATGTCGAGGCCGAACATCTCGAACTGGCGCGGGTCCATGCACTGGCAGCGATAGCTGATGACGACGACCTGGATGCCACCGAGGTCGAGCAGTGCCGAGGGGCCCATGTCGGCAGAGACATTCTTCAGCACACCGCGGCGCCCGACATATTCTCCGTTCGACAGTTTCACGACCTTGGCCGGACTGTCGAAGGGCAGGGAGAATTCCTGATGTTCCTCGGTGTTGAACGAAGCCGTGAAGGATGCGCCTTCGCCGAGTTGATGCGCCTTCGCCGCCAGCGCGGCATCGTTGAACACGCCGAAAATGACGTTCTGCGTACCGGCGCTCTTCAGCGCGCGCAGCAGGTAGGTCGTGTTGCCCCGGCCGCCGCCACCAGGATTGTCGGCGACGTCAGCGAGGATGATCGGGCTGCGGCGGCGGTCGCGGCCAACCGAAGAGGCGAGCTGGACCGCGTCGCCCATCGACATCATCGCGCGCTTGAAGCGTTCCTTCATGCCCCAGGCCCGCTTGGCGATGTCGAGCGAGAGGCTCGCGGCAGCCTGCCGGTTGCCGTTGCGCGCCGTGACGACCGCGGTAAGGCCGTTCTTTGGGCTGTCGCTGTAGGCGAAGCCCGCCATCACCGAGACGTTCAGGATGTCGCCGCCCACCTTGGTCTGGCCATACGTGACAAGGTCGGCGTAGGGGCCCTTGGCGGTCAGCAGCGAGATCTGCGGCGCCACGATCGGCACCTTGACCATGGTGATGGCGGTCCTGGCGCCGGCGAGGCATTCGCGCATGTGCCCGGCTGCTTCGACGCCGCGCTCGTAGATGTCGTTGTGCGGATTCTCGAGATAGCCGACGAACACCGAAATATTGTCGGTCATCTTGCGCGAGACGTTGGCATGAAGGTCGAACACGACGACAACCGGGATATCGGCGCCGACGACGCGGCGCACGATCTCGAACAGGTCGCCATCGGGATCGTCGGTGCCCTGGGCCAGCGCCGCACCGTGGCTCGATATGAACACCGCATCGAGCGGCAGGGCAGCCTTAAGGCCGGCTTCGATCTCGTGCAGGAAATCGCGGAAGAAACTTTCCTCGACCGGGCCGCCCGGCTGGGCGAGCGACACGCGAAGCGGCACCGGCGTCCAGTTGCCGGTGCGATCCATCTCGGTAAAGAAGCCGGGCAGGTCCGGCATGGTGATCGACGCGCCGGAGCGCGCCTCGCTCACGATGCGATTGCCGCGGATATCGACATCCTGTTCGAAGTCGGCCGCCGTGGTGACGGGCGAAAAGCGGTTGCACTCGATGGCGAAGCCGAGAATGGCTATTCGCGGGTTGTCCTGGGACAACATTTCCTCCTTAGCGCTGGTGCGCGAGAAACGTCTCGACCAACCCGTTGAACGTAGCGGCCTGCTCGAAGTATGGCGAGTGTCCGGCATCGGCCATCAGGACAGCTTCGCCGCAGGTCAGGGTTGCCGCGATAGCGCTTGCCAGAAAGGGCGGGAAGACTACGTCCTCGCCGCCGGCGATCAGAAGCGTGGGCACATTGAAGGCTTTTAGCTCTGCCATGCCGCGGCTTGCCGTGCGGCGCAGGCCAGCGCGCAGCTTCTCCTTGTCGAGCACGCCCGCCATCTCGTCGATGCTGCGATAGAGAAGATGCAGCTCGGGCGAACGTTCCGCCGCGCGAGCGCCCATCGCGGGATGAATTCCCTTGGCGCTGCCGTCCTTGAGCTTGGCTTCGGCCTCCATCAGCCAGGCATCGTATTGTCTTCCGCCGGACGGATCGCAGCCGCGGCGGTCGAGCGTGCCCGAGGTCGAGCTCAGCACCAGCGCCTTCACGCGCGCTGGGTGAGCGAGCGCGTATTCCAGCATCGTCCAGCCGCCCATCGACTGGCCGACGAGGCGCACGTCGGGGAATTTCAGATGGTCGATCAGCGCGGCGAGGTCGCCGGCATAGTCGGCCGGATCCGGGCCGCCGGCGATGGCGGTGGAGGGCGCGAAGCCGCGATGGGCGAAAGCCACGCAAGTATAATGCGGCGCGAAATGCGCGACTTGCTGCCACCAGCTGAGGTGATTGCCGCCCAAGCCGTGCGCGAACAGAAGTGCCGGCCCGCTGCCCGAGACTTCGTAATAGAGATCGCCGAACGGACGTTTCAGGCGGCCGACCGTGCGCTGCGGAGCGCTATAGGAAGTCATGCGTGGTCCTCTCAGAAGAGGACCAGCCTAGGGCCAAGGATGCCGAGCGGCCAGCGGCCGGCAGCATAGAGGCGAAACTTGCTTTCGAAGGGCGACGCGGCCTTTCCGGCGAGGCGGGCGACCGCCAGTTGGTAGACCGCCTGCGACGCAGCGCCTGCCGCGACATGGATCGAGGCCGCAGCGGCGTTGCCCATGCGAGCCGCCGCGGTCGCGGCCTTGCCATGCACGAGATCGCCGGTTTCCGTCGTGAATTCGGTGAGCGAGGACCATAGCGCACGCTCGGGATAACGCGCCTCGGCCCGGGCGAGCAGCGTGCGACGCAAGGACTCCTCGCGATCCCACCATGCCGGTGTCCAGTCGGGCGCCTTGAGCAGTCGTTCGGCCTCGGGCCAATCGCGCGCCACACCGATCTCCATGACGCCGAAGCCCAGCGCGGCGACATACGCCTCGGCATCGCCATGGTCGCCTTCGGTCAGCGGCTCGCCGAGAGCGGCGAACCACGATGCGGTCCGAACTTCTGCGCGCAGAGATTCAAGGAGCGAGCCGGGCAGGGCGACGACTGGTGTCACGCCGCCTGCCGGACCTCCGGCAGGGTCAGGCCATGCTTGCTGGCCACTTCGGTCGCGCGCGTCACGAAATCCTGGCGCATCTCGTCGTTGGTGCGCTGCTTGATCTTCCACTTGCGGAAGATCTCGTTGTTGCGCGACTTCGAGCCGCCGAAGAACGACGGCAGGTAGGGATAGTATTCGTTCACCGCCGCCTGCAGCCGCGCCTTGCCGTCGGGCGTCTTTACCAGTTCGGCGGAAAAGTCCTCGCCGAACTGGGCGTGGAACCGCTCCTCCGGCATGGTTGCGCGCGCCAGATTGCGCAGCGGATGGAAGGTGCAATGGAGCAGGTCCTCGACCTGCAGGATCTCGGCGAGGTCGGCCAACAGCTTGATGGCGACGAATTCCTCCCAGGTCTTCAGCGGGAATTCGAAGATCGACAGCGGCTTCTTGGTCGAGCTGGGGATCATGCGCTCCTCGGGGATTCCCATCTGTGTGCCGAGCTGCTTGAAGCGGACATGATGGCCGTACTCTTCCATGGCAACACGGCAGGTCAGCCACTTGGCGTAAGGCGTCGGCGCATAGGCGATGGCCGGCTCGTCGAACACCTGGGCACCGTAGAGCTCGTTGATCGCGTGGCTGATCACGAGCTTTGAGATTGCTTCGCGATACTCCTCGGGTGCGTCCTTCAATTCCTCCACGGTCTTCACGACGATGTCGGTCATTGCTGGTCTCCTCAAACGAAAGGTTCGGTGTTGAAGGCTTCAAGGTCGGTGGTCATGTCGGTGAACTGGCCACCGAACTTGGTGGCGAGGTCCTGCGCCAGGGCTGCCGGCTGCTCGACGACGAGCTTGGCCACGGGGCGGGGCTGGCTGAACAGGAAGACTTCGCGTCCACGGACGCCGAACAGCTGACCGGTGATCGATTTCGCCGCTGGAGAGGCGAGCGAGGTCACGAGGGTCGCGACATGGTGGGCGCCGATCTTGAGCGCGCGCTCCTTGTAGAGTTTCTGCGCATCGTTGGCGGGCTGGATGATGTCGGTGACCCGCGTCTTCGCAAACGGCGCCACGGCATTCACCGTGATGTTGGCGCGCAGCAGGTCCATGGCGCTGACCCGTGTGAGCCCGAACAACCCGGCCTTGGCGCTGGCGTAAGCCGCCTGGCCGAGATTGCCGTAGAGTCCGACGGAGGAGACCATGTTGACGATGCGACCCCAGTCGTAACCCTCTTTGCCGCCACGGCCTGTCTTGCCTTGTTCGCGCATGAAGCCGGAGGCCGCATTGATCAGATAGAACGCCGAGGAGAGGTTGGTACGGATCACCGCGTCCCAGTCGCGCGGATCGGCGCGGAAGACGAAGGCATCGCGCAGGATCGCGGCGTTGTTCACGACGATGTCGATGCCGCCGAACTGTTTAACCGCCATATCGACCAGTTGCCTGGCCACACCCGGCGAGGCGACGCTTTCGCTGAAGGCCATCGCATTCTTGCCAAGCGCGGCGGCTGTCTCGCGCGCGACCGCGGGATCGCCGTCATCGCCTGCGATCGAGGCGCCATTGTCGGCCACGATCACTTTTGCGCCTTCGGCAATGAGCGCCTCGGCGATGGCGCGGCCGATGCCGCGGCCCGCGCCGGTGACGATCGCCACGCGTCCTTCAAGCACTCCCGTCATAGGTCGGCTCCTGTCTTCTTTCCGGCGCTCGCCATCTCGGCGGCGGTATAAAAGGCGTCGGCGTGGATATCGATCCGGCGCATGCCGCGTTGCTCGAGCAGCCGCGTCGCGGCTTCGACCATGACCGGAGGGCCGGCGAGATAGGCCTTGCAGCCGTCGACCTCGTCGAAGTCGGCGGCGACTGCTTCGTGGACCAGGCCGCAGCGCCTGGCGAGGCCATCGCCCTCGCTCAGCACTGGCATGAAGTGCAGGTTCTTGTGGGCTTCGGCCAGTTTAGCGAAATGGTCGTGCAGGTAGAGGTCGCGCTCGGTGCGGACGCCGAAGTAGCAGTAGATGTGCTGCGGCAGATTCTTCTGCAGGGCGCGCTCCACGATCGCCTTGATCGGCGCCATGCCCGAGCCGCCGGCAACGGCGATGATCGGCCCGCGATGGGCCTCGCGCAGATGAGAGCTGCCGAATGGCCCCTCGACCCGCACGCTGTCACCGAGCTTGAGATTTTCCGCAACATGCAGGCTGGTGGCGCCGCCTGCGGTGCGGCGGATGTGGAATTCCAGGATCGGATCGCCCGGCATGTTGGCCATCGAATAGTCGCGTGGCGGGCAACCGTCGAAGGTCACCGAGGCGAACTGGCCGGCGGAGAAGTCGAAGGGGCCGCCCGAGACGATTTCCAGGCGCACGCGCTTGATGTCGTGTGTGGCATCGTCGAGGCCGATCACCTTGCAGGCGAGCAGGCGCCGCGGATGGACGATCAGATCGTCCTCCTCGAGCCAGGCGACCTCGGAGTCCTCCCAGGGAACGGCGCGGCAGGCGAGGATCAGGCCGCGCGCCTTCTCCTCGTCGGACAGGGCGAACTCGGAATAGCCGTCCATCGTCACCTCGCCTTTGACGAGGTGCGACTTGCAGGCGCCGCAATTGCCGGACTGGCAGCCGAACGGGTAGGAGACGCCGGCATCCAGCGCTGCCTCCAGGATGGTGGCGCCTGTGGCGACGTCGATGGTGCGGTCGGCTTGGGTGATGCGGACTTTGAAGCTCATCGGATACTGCACGCGCGAATTTGTTTGCTCCCCAAACAATCTCCGTTTACCACTCGTCCCATGGGCCGTCTACCCGTCAAGAAACCCGCCACGGCATCTGCCAAGACACCTGCCACGGCACTTGACCGCGGTGTCCTGCCGACGCTGCTGGGCTACATGCTGCGCCGCGCCCAGTCGGCGGTGTTTGTCGACTTCGCCGCCACTTTCCAGGCGGCCGGCGCCGCCCTCACGCCGGGCGAGTTCGGCCTGTTGATCCTCGTCGCGCGCAACACAGGCCTCAGCCAGATGGCGCTCGCGCGGGCGCTGGGCATCGATCGTTCGACGCTGGTGCCCATCCTTGACCGGCTGCAGGCGCGCAGCCTGCTCGTGCGACGGCGCTCACCTACCGACGGGCGCACCCACGCGCTTGAGTTGACGTCCGCCGGCACCAAGGCGCTGGCGCGCTTCGCTGTCCTGGTGCGGGTGCACGAGAAGCGCATCGCGTCCCGCCTTTCGACCGCCGAAACGCAGATGCTCATCGACCTGCTGGAAAAGGTGCGGGCCGGCGCGCGTTCGATATAGTCCGCCCGCCATGACCGACGCCCAATGAATTCAGCCCATCCCGATTTCGGCCATATCGACGGCCATTCGATGACCGACGCTCAACTGCTCGCGGTGATGCGGGCCAATCCGCCGGAACCGGTGAAGGTCCTGAACGGCGAGATGCTCGACATCGATTCGGCCCGCGGGACCTGCCGCTTCCGCTTCGAGATCGTGCCGGCCTTCTGCCATTCGAATGGTCGCGTCTGCCAGGGCGGCTTCCTCACCGGCATGGTCGACACGGCGATGGCAAATGCCGCCATCGCCAAGGGCAAGATCGCCGTCGCGGTGCCGACGCTCGAACTCAAGATCAGCTTCTTCGAGGCGATGGGGCCGGGGATCGTCTACGCCGAAGGCCGGGTGATGCGGTGGGGTGGCTCGGTCGGCTTCCTCGACGGCGACCTCAAGGACGAGAAGGATCGCCTGATCGTCCACGCCACCTCGACGATCAAGATTGTGCGACCGAAAGCGCCTCGCTAACGAGGCGCTTGGCGG
>JAQSDW010000208.1 GCA_029946105.1 Reyranella sp.
GTCCCGTTCCGACGGAACGGCCTTCCTGAACGTCATTGCCATAAACAAAGACTAGCGCCTGAGCGGCCAAAGAAAAACGCCCGGGGCGAATGCCACCGGGCGTTTTCGAAAATCCTCGGAAGCCGCTTAAGCCGCTTCCTGCTGCTCGGCCGTGTCGGCCGACGGACCGCTGTCCTGGCCCTTGGCGGCGGTGTCGCGCTCGATGAACTCGATCACGGCCATCGGCGCCGCGTCGCCGAAGCGGTAGCCCGCCTTCAGCACCCGCAGATAGCCGCCGGCACGCTTGGAGTAGCGCGGACCGAGCGTCGTGAAGAGCTTGTCGGCGACATAGGGGTCGCGCAGGAAGCCGATCGCCTGACGGCGAGCGTGCAGGCCGCCCTTCTTGCCGAGCGTGACCAGCTTCTCGACGATCGGACGCAGGTCCTTCGCCTTGTGAAGCGTAGTCGTGATCTGCTCGTGCTTGATGAGAGCACCGGCGAGATTCATGAACATCGCCTTGCGATGCTCGGAGGTGCGGTGGAATTTCCGACCGCGATTAGCGTGACGCATGACCTAATATCCTTCCAGCCGGCCTAGTACGGCTCTTCCAGCCGCTTGGCCATTTCCTCGATGTTGTCCGGCGGCCAGCCCGGGATTTCCATGCCCAGGTGGAGGCCCATGCCGGCCAGCACTTCCTTGATCTCGTTCAGCGACTTGCGGCCAAAGTTCGGCGTCCGCAGCATCTCCGCCTCGGTCTTCTGTACCAGATCGCCGATGTAGATGATGTTGTCGTTCTTCAGACAGTTGGCCGACCGCACCGACAGCTCGAGCTCGTCGACCTTGCGCAGGAGATTGCGGTTGAACGGGAAGTCGTCCTGCTGCTCTTCCTTGCGGACCTCGCGCGGCTCCTCGAAGTTGATGAAGAGCTGGAGCTGGTCCTGCAGGATGCGAGCGGCCAGCGCCACGGCGTCGGCCGGCATCGTCGTACCATTGGTCTCGACCGTCATCGACAGCCTGTCGTAGTCGGTAACCTGACCGACGCGGCTGTTCTCGATCTTGTACGAGACACGCCTGACCGGGCTGAACACCGAGTCGACCGGGATCAGGCCGATCGGCGCATCTTCCGGACGGTTGGCCGAGGCCGGGATATAGCCCTTGCCGGTGGCGACCATCAGTTCCATCGAGATCGAGGCACCGTCGTCGAGCGTGCAGATCAGGTGCTTCGGATCCATGATCTGAACGTCGCCCGGCAGTTCGATCATGCCGGCGGTGACTTCGCCGGGGCCGACGGCGCGCAGATAGAGACGCTGCGGGCGGTCGCCCTGCATCTTCACGGCCATCGCCTTGATGTTGAGGACGATGTCGACCACATCCTCGCGCGCGCCGGGAATCGACGAGAACTCATGCAGCACGTTGTCGATCTTGATCGACGTGACGGCTGCACCCTGCAACGACGACAACAGCACGCGGCGGAGCGCATTGCCGAGCGTAAGGCCGAAGCCCCGCTCCAGCGGCTCGGCGACGATGGTCGCAGTACGACCAGGGTCGACGCCAGCCTCGGTGACAAGCTTCTCCGGCTTGATCAGGTCCTGCCAGTTCTTCTGAAGCACGTGGGCTACCTCTCTAGACCGGTGTTCTGCGGACCATCCCAATCAGCCTGGGGGCCCGCGACTGTATCTTTCGGAATCGGCGGCGATTGCCGCGATTCACTGGACGGCCCGTCTCCCGCGAGGGAGGCGGTCGCCCGGTAAGAAAATCAGACGCGCCGACGTTTCGGCGGCCGGCAGCCATTGTGCGGGATCGGCGTCACGTCGCGGATCGAGGTGACGGCAAGGCCGACGGCCTGCAAAGCACGCAGCGCCGACTCGCGTCCCGAACCCGGACCACGCACCTGGATTTCCAGGGTCCGCATACCGTGTTCCATGGCCTTGCGGCCGGCGCCCTCGGCCGCCATCTGCGCCGCGAACGGCGTCGACTTGCGCGAGCCCTTGAAGCCCTGCTGGCCCGACGACGACCAGGCGATGGTGTTGCCTTGAGCGTCGGTGATGGTGACGATCGTATTGTTGAACGAGGCGTTCACGTGAGCGACGCCCGCGATGATGTTCTTGCGTTCCTTGCGACGGGGACGCGCGGCGCCAGTGGTGCCACTCGCAGCGGCTGCAGGCTTGGCCATGATCCGTATCCCCTCGACTTACTTCGTCACTTTTTTCTTGCCGGCGATCGGCTTGGCCGGCCCCTTGCGGGTGCGCGCATTGGTATGCGTGCGCTGGCCATGGACCGGCAGACCGCGGCGATGCCGCAGGCCCCGGTAGCAGGCGAGGTCCATCAATCGCTTGATGTTCATCGCCACCTCACGACGCAGGTCGCCTTCGACCGTGTAGTCGCGGTCGATGGTTTCGCGGATGCGGATGACCTCATCGTCGCTCAGCGTGTTCACGCGGCGCGCAAGTTCGATCCCTACTTTTCCACAGATCTCCTTGGCTTTCGCCGCACCGATCCCGTGGATGTATTGCAGTCCAATTTCCACCCGCTTGGCGGTCGGAATGTTCACGCCGGCTATACGAGCCAAAATCCCAACTCCTTCAAAGACTTATGGCGCGCTTGCGCGCGCCCGTCAGATGTTCCGCTGGCCCCGGAAAAGCGCGCGATTATAGGTACCTGCGCTCCCGAGTCAACGGAACTCACTCTTGTCAAGTCCCTGCCAAAACAGCGGAGATTTGACGGTAAACAGCGTCCATCGGGGCCATCCCGTCGACCTTCCGCAGCACCCCTCGGGCGCCGTAGTAGGGCAGCAGGGGCTCCGTTTGGGCCCGGTAGGCGGCCATGCGGGTCTTCACCGTCTCGGCATTGTCGTCCTTGCGCCGGGTGAATTCTTTGTTGCCGCAGACGTCGCAGACGTCCTCGACCTTGGGCCGCTTGAATTTGTCGTGGTAGCCCGTGCCGCACTTGGCACAGCTGAATCGGCCGACGATGCGCTCGGTCAGCGCCGCCTCGTCCACTTCCATCTCGACAACCCGGTCGAGCTTGGCGCCGCTGATCGTCAGCATGTGGTCCAGCGCCTCGGCCTGGGCCTGGGTCCGCGGAAACCCGTCGAGGATGAAGCCCTTGGCGCAATCCGGCTGGGCGATACGGTCCTCGATCAGGCCGACCATCAGCTCGTCCGGCACCAGTTCGCCGCGCTCCATGATGCCCTTGGCCTTCTTGCCGAGGTCGCTGCCCGAGGCAACGGCGGCGCGCAGCATGTCGCCGGTCGAAAGCTGCACCATGCCGCGCTCCTGCTGGAGCCGCTGGGCCTGGGTGCCCTTGCCCGCGCCGGGAGGTCCGAGAAGGATGATGTTCATCGACCCTTCCCGCGCAGGCGCGCCTTTTTGATGAGGCCCTCGTACTGATGGGCCAGCAGGTGCGACTGTACCTGGGTCACGGTGTCGAGCGTTACGGACACCACGATCAGCAGGCTGGTGCCGCCGAAGTAGAACGGCACACCGCCGCGGGCGATCAGCAGTTCTGGCAGAATACAGACCGCCGAGAGGTAGAGGGCGCCGATCACCGTCAGGCGGTTGAGGATGTATTCCAGATATTCGGCCGTGTTCTTGCCGGGCCGGATGCCAGGCACGAAGCCGCCGTTCTTCTTGAGATTGTCGGCAGTGTCGACGGGATTGAAGACGACGGTGGTGTAGAAGAAGCAGAAAAAGACGATCAGGGCGACGTAGGACAGCAGATAGAGCGGCTGGCCGTGGCCGAGCCACGTGGCGATCCACTGCACCCAACCGGGCTCGCCGGCATTGCCCTGGAACGAGGCAATGGTCGCCGGAAAGAGCAGCAGCGACGACGCGAAGATCGGCGGAATGACGCCTGACGTATTGATCTTGAGCGGCAGATGCGAGGCCTCGCCGCCGTACATGCGGTTGCCGACCTGTCGCTTAGGATACTGGACGATGATCCGGCGCTGCGCGGTTTCCACGTAGACGACGACAGCCACCACCGCCACCACGCCGACGATCAGGGCGATGATGAACAGCGCCGAGAGAGCGCCGGTGCGGCCGAGTTCCAGGGTCTGGATCAGGGCGCCCGGAAGGGCCGCCACGATACCGGCGAAGATGATCAGCGAAACGCCGTTGCCGACGCCGCGGGCCGTGATCTGCTCGCCCAGCCACATCAGGAACAATGTCCCGCCAACCAGCGTGACGACGGTCACGAACCGGAAGAACAGGCCTGGATCCACCACGACCGGTCCCACGGAGACGACCTGGCTCTCCAGACCGGCAGCGATGGCATAGGCCTGAAAGGCCGCCAGGATCACGGTGCCGTAGCGCGTGTACTGGTTGATCTTCTTGCGGCCCGCCTCACCCTCCTTCTTCAGCGCCTCGAGCGACGGCACGACCGTCGTCAGGATCTGCATGATGATGGAGGCCGAGATGTACGGCATGATCGAGAGCGCAAGCACCGACATGCGGCCGATCGAGCCGCCCGAGAACACGTCGAGGAGGCCGGCGATGCCGCCGGCCTGCTGCTGGAACATCTCGGCCAGCGCAGCGGGATCGACGCCGGGCACGGGAATGTAGGCACCGAGACGGAAAACGACGAGCGCGCCCAAGGTAAACCACAGGCGATTCTTTAGCTCGGTCGCCTTACCGATCGCGCCCCAGTTCAGATTGGATGCAAGTTGCTCGGCGGCGGATGCCATGGAACCTCACGCGTGAACGACACAAGGGGGAAACGACGCCCCCATTGACGCCGTCTGGCTCAGGCCGCCTCGGCGACGGGTTTGGGCGGCAGTTCGATCTTGCCGCCGGCCTTCTCAACCGCGGCGATCGCCGACGCCGAAGCGCCCGCAACCTTCACTTCGATCTTGGTCTTCAGCTCGCCTTTGCCAAGGAGCCGCACGCCATCTGACGCGTTCTTGAACAGACCGGCGGCCACCATCGCGGCGGCGTCGATCAATTTGCCCGCATCGAGCTTCTTGTCGTCGATCGCCTTCTGCAGGGTGCCGAGGTTCACGACCTGCCAGGTCTTCTGGTTCGGCGGCCGGAAGCCGCGCTTGGGGATACGGCGATAGAGCGGCATCTGACCGCCCTCGAAGCCCTTGATGGCGACGCCGCTGCGCGACTTCTGACCCTTGACGCCACGACCCGCGGTCTTGCCCTTGCCGGAGCCGATGCCGCGGCCAACACGCATGCGGCCCTTGCGGGAGCCGGGATTGTCGGCAATTTCGTTCAGTCTCATCGTTCGGTCCCCTGCGCTGCCGTTCAGTAACGCTTAGCGCTTTTCGTCTTCGACGCGCACGAGATGGCGCACCTTGTTGATCATGCCGCGCACTTCGGGCGAATCCACGAGCTCGCGCGTGCGGTGACGCTTGTTCAGGCCCAGCCCGATCAGCGTACCGCGCTGGTCATCCGTGCGGCCAATGTGGCTGCCCGTCTGGGTGATCTTGATCTTCTTGCCATCGGCCATGGTGGTATTCCTTACGCCGCCTCGACGACAGTCTCGTCGCGACGGCCGAGCAGGTCACCGACCTTCTTGCCGCGGCGGGTCGCGACCATGCGCGGCGAGTTGAGCTGTTCGAGCGCCTTGAACGTCGCCTTGATCATGTTGTGCGGATTGGACGTGCCGACCGACTTGGCGACGATGTCCTTGAGACCAAGCGTCTCGAACACCGCGCGCATCGGGCCGCCGGCGATGATGCCGGTGCCGGCCGGAGCCGAACGCAGCGTCACCTTGCCGGCGCCGAACCGGCCCTTCACGTCGTGATGCAGCGTGCGACCGTCGCGCAGCGGCACGCGGATCAGCGCGCGCTTGGCGGCTTCCGTCGCCTTGCGGATAGCCTCGGGAACTTCACGCGCCTTGCCGGCGCCGTGGCCGACTCGGCCGCGCTGATCGCCAACGACGACGATGGCGGCGAACGCGAAGCGACGACCACCCTTCACCACCTTGGCGACGCGGTTGATGGTGACCAGCTTGTCGGTCAGTTCGTTGTCCTCGTCGCGGTCACGGCCCCGATCGCGATCGCGTGGGGAACGGCCGGAACCGCCGGGTGAACGAGCCATGTGTTAACTCCCGATCAGAACGACAGGCCGCCCTCACGGGCGGCATTGGCCAGCGCAGCGATGCGGCCGTGATAGATGTAGCCGCCGCGGTCGAACACGACTTCCTTGACGCCGGCGGCGACAGCGCGCTGAGCGATCAGCTTGCCCACCTCGGCCGCGGCGCCCTTGTCGGCGCCGGTCTTGATCTTGCCCTTGACGTCCTTGTCGAGCGACGAGGCAGCGGCCAAGGTCAGGCCCTTCCGGTCGTCGATGACCTGGGCGTAGATGTGCTTGCCCGAGCGGAACACGCTGAGGCGAGGGCGGCCACCGGCGGCCTGGCGCAGCGCGTAGCGCGTGCGCCGCTGACGGCGGGCGAATAGAGCGTTGCGATCGGACATGTTTGGTCTCGCCTCTACTTCTTCTTGCCTTCTTTGCGCCGGATCTTCTCGTGGGCGTACTTGATGCCCTTGCCCTTGTAGGGCTCCGGCGGACGCAGGCTGCGGATATTCGCCGCGAGCTGGCCCACCTTCTGACGATCCGCGCCGGTGATCTCGACTTCGGTCGGCTTGATCGCCTTGATCTGGATGCCGGCCGGGATTGGCACCTCGACGTCATGGCTGAAGCCGAGCTGCAGTTTCAGCACCTTGGCATCGGCCTGAGCGCGATAGCCGACGCCGTTTATCTCGAGGTTGATGGTGAATCCGTCCGACACGCCGCGAACCACGTTGCTCGCGAGATTGCGCGCCGTGCCCCACTGCATGCGGGCGCGGCGGCTCTCGGTGCGCGGCTTGAAGATGAGCGCTTCGCCTTCCTTGGCGACCGAGACGTCGTCGTGGACCATCAATTGCAATTCGCCCCGCTTGCCCTTGGCCTTGAGATGCTGGCCCTTGAGCTCGATCGTGACACCGGCGGGAATGGGAACCGGGTTTTTGCCGACGCGCGACATGATCAGAACACCTTGCAGATGACTTCGCCGCCGACATTGGCGGCGCGCGCCTCGGCGTCGGACATGACGCCGCGTGGCGTGGACAGGATCGAGATGCCGAGGCCGTTGAAGTGGCGCGGCAGCTCGCGGATCTTCGAGTAGACGCGACGACCCGGGGTGGAGACGCGCTTGATCTCCTTGATGACCGGACGGCCGTTGTCATACTTCAGCTCGACGCGGAGTTCCTTCACGCCAGGGCGGAGTTCCTCCTCGAACCAGCCGCGGATATAGCCTTCCCGCTGGAGCACATCGAGAACGTTCGAGCGCAGCCGCGAAGCAGGCACGGTCACGCTGTCTAGGCGTGCCGACTGGCCGTTGCGGATGCGTGTCAGCAAGTCGCCGACGGGATCTGTCATCATGGTCTACGGTCCCCCGTTACCAGCTCGACTTCACGACGCCGGGCAAAGCGCCCGACGAGGCGAGCTCACGCAGCGCGAGGCGCGAGAGCTTGAACTTGCGATAGACCGCCCGCGGACGGCCGGTGAGCTCGCAGCGATTGCGAATGCGCGTCGGCGAAGAGTTGCGCGGCAGCTTGGCGAGCTTGAGGCGCGCACCGAAGCGGTCCTCCGGCGACAGCTTGTCGTCGACCGCCATCGCCTTCAGCTTGGCGCGCTTACCGGCATACTGCTTTGCCATCCTGGCGCGCCGGTTATTCTTCTCGACTGAACTCGTCTTGGCCATTTGATTCTCCGGCCTCAGTTCACGAACGGGAAGTCGAAACCGCGGAGAAGCGCTCGGGCTTCCGCGTCCGTCTTCGCTGTCGTGCAGATGATGATGTCCATGCCGCGCACCTGGTCGACCTTGTCGTAGTCGATTTCGGGAAACACGATCTGTTCCTTCAGGCCCATGGCGAAGTTGCCGCGGCCGTCGAACGACTTGCCGTTGAGACCGCGGAAGTCGCGGACGCGTGGCAGGGCGATGTTGATCAACCGGTCGACGAACTCGTACATGCGGTCCCGGCGCAGCGTGACCTTGGTGCCGATCGCCATGCCCTCGCGCAGCTTGAAGGTCGCAATCGACGTCCGCGACTTGATGACCACCGGCTTCTGGCCAGTAATCGCCGTCAGGTCGGCAACCGCGCCATCGACGGCCTTGCGATCGTTGACGGCCTCGCCGACGCCCATGTTGATGACGATCTTCTCCAGCTTCGGCACCTCGAAGGGGTTCTTGTAGGAGAACTCCTTGATCAGCGCTTCGCGGAGGGTGGTGGTGTAGTGTTCTTGAAGTCGCGCGGGCATGGCCCGTTCTCCTAGCGGTCTATGGTCTCGCCGGAGGCGCGCGCAAAGCGCACCTTACGGCCGTCTTCAAGGAACCGGAACCCGACCTTGGTCGGCTTTTCCGATTTGGGATCCAGCAGGGCCACGTTGGAGACGTGAATCGCGGCCTCGCGTTCGATGATTCCGCCGGACTCGGCCCGGCTCGGCTTGGTGTGGCGCTTGATCATATTCACGCCGGAGACGACAACGCGCTGCTCCTTGGGGAGCACGCGCAGGACATCACCCACCTTACCCTTGCTGCCACCGGTGATGACTTTCACCCGGTCGCCCTTCTTGATCTTGAGTTTGTTGGCCATGGCTAGAGCACCTCAGGCGCAAGCGAGATGATCTTCATGAACTTCTTGGCGCGCAGTTCACGTGTCACCGGTCCGAAGATACGGGTGCCGATCGGCTCATCCTGCTTGCTGATGAGCACTGCGGCATTGCGGTCGAAGCGGATGGCACTGCCATCGGCGCGGCGCAGCGCGAACGACGTGCGGACGACGACGGCGCGATGCACTTCGCCCTTCTTCACGCGCCCGCGCGGAATGGCTTCCTTGATCGACACGACGATGACGTCGCCGACACTGGCGTACTTGCGGCGCGAACCGCCGAGCACCTTGATGCACTGGACTCGCCGGGCGCCCGAATTGTCGGCGACCTCGAGATTGGTACGCATCTGAATCATGATCTGTGCTCCGTTCCGCTAGGCCTTCGCGGCCTCGACCAGAACTTCCCAGCTCTTGGTCTTGGACAGCGGACGGCACTCGCGGATCCGCACGATTTCGCCAACCTTGCCTTTAAAGACATTGGCTTCGTCGTGCGCGTGATACTTCTTCGACCTACGGATGAACTTCTTGTAGATCGGGTGCTGAATGCGCCGCTCGACCTTCACGACGATGGTCTTGTCCATCTTGTCGCTGACGACGACGCCTTCCAGGATACGCTTCGGCATTTATATAGCTCCCTAACCGGCGGCCTTTTCGCCCTGCACCGTCTTGATGCGGGCGATGTCGCGGCGCACATGGCGCGCGCGGGCAGTCTTTTGCAGCTGGCCACCAGCCTTCTGGAAACGAAGGTTGAATGCCTCCTTGCGGAGGTTGCCGAGTTCGCTCTTGAGTTCGTCCTTGGTCTTGGGACGCAGATCGCTGGCTTTCATCTCGATCTCCCTCAACCTTCGACGCCGACGCGGGCGACGAAACGCGTCTTGATCGGCAGCTTGGCCGCGGCAAGCGCCAGGGCTTCCTTGGCGACGAGAACCGGCACGCCTTCCAGCTCGAACAGGATGCGGCCCGGCTTCACGCGCGCGGCCCAGAATTCCGGGGCGCCCTTGCCGGAGCCCATGCGGACTTCGGCCGGCTTCTTCGATACCGGCACGTCCGGGAACACGCGGATCCATACGCGGCCGGCACGCTTCATATGACGCGTGATGGCACGACGGGCGGCCTCGATCTGGCGCGCGGTCAGGCGGTCAGGCTCCATCGCCTTCAGCCCGTACGACCCGAAGTCGAGGTTGAAGCCGCCCTTGGCAGCGCCGCTGATGCGGCCCTTGAAGGCCTTGCGGTACTTGGTGCGCTTGGGTTGCAGCATGGCGTCTTACGCGTCCCTCTGCTCGGTGCGCTCGACCCGGGCCGGCGTACGCTGCGGCGCGGCTTCTTCGGCGCGCTTGTCGTGTGCCATCGGATCGTGCGCCAGGATTTCGCCCTTGAACACCCAGACCTTCACACCGCAGGTGCCGAAGGTGGTGAAGGCGGTGGCGATGCCGTAGTCGATGTCGGCGCGCAGCGTGTGCAGCGGAACGCGACCTTCGCGATACCACTCCATACGCGCGATCTCGGCGCCGCCCAGGCGGCCCGAGCAGTTGATGCGGATGCCCTGGGCGCCGAGTCGCATGGCCGACTGCACGGCGCGCTTCATGGCGCGGCGGAAAGCGACACGACGCTCGAGCTGCTGGGCGATGTTCTCGGCGATCAGCGTGGCATCGATCTCGGGCTTGCGGATCTCGACGATGTTCAGAGCAACCTCGCCCTTGGTCATCTTGGCGAGATCGCCTCGCAGCTTCTCGATGTCGGCGCCCTTCTTGCCGATCACGACGCCCGGACGGGCGGTGTGGATCGTGACGCGGGCGCGCTTGGCCGGACGCTCGATGACGATCTTGGCGACACCCGCCTGGGCCAGCCGCTTGCGCAGCACCTTGCGGATGTGGATGTCCTCATGGAGCATCTTCGAGTATTCGGCGCCTTCGGCGTACCAGCGCGAGTCCCAGGTCCGGTTGATACCGAGCCGCAGGCCGATCGGATTGACCTTCTGACCCATTTACTTGTCCTCCGCCTCGGCGCGCTCACGCACCACGATCGTCAGATGCGCGAACGGCTTGATGATGCCGGCCGAACGGCCACGGCCGCGCGTCTGGAAGCGCTTCATGACCAGGCCCTTGCCGACCGACGCCTCGGCGACGATCAGGCGATCGACATCGAGATTATGGTTGTTCTCGGCATTGGCGATCGCCGAATTCAGCGCCTTCTTGACGTCGATGGCGATGCGCTTCTTGGAGAACGTCAGCTCGTTCACTGCCGACGATGCCTTCTTGCCGCGGATCGTGGCGGCGACGAGGTCGAGCTTGCGCGGGCTGACGCGAACGGCGCGCAGCACGGCCTTGGCCTCGTTCTCCGCCTCGCGGCGTGGGGTGGGTTTCTTGCTCATCGCATCTAATCCCTGGAAACCTTCTTGTCGCCCGAGTGGGACGTGAAGGTCCTGGTCGGCGAGAACTCGCCGAGCTTGTGACCGACCATCTCCTCGGAGACGTTCACCGGAATGAACTTCCGGCCGTTGTAAACGGCGAACGTCAGGCCGACGAACTGCGGCAGGATCGTCGAGCGGCGTGACCACGTCTTGATCACTTCGCTGCGCACGGTCTGGCTCGCCTTTTCGACCTTCTTGATCAGGCTACCGTCTACGAACGGACCCTTCCAAACGGAACGTGCCACTTTCTTGCCTCCTCGCTACCGTCAGCGTGTCGAGTGACGGCTGCGGATGATGTACTTATCCGTCGCCTTGTTCTTGCGTGTCTTCTTGCCCTTGGTCGGCTTGCCCCACGGCGTGACCGGATGGCGGCCACCCGAGGTGCGGCCTTCGCCGCCGCCGTGCGGATGATCGACCGGGTTCATGGCGACGCCGCGGACGTGCGGGCGGCGACCGAGCCAACGCTGACGGCCGGCCTTGCCGATGACGATGTTCTGGTTGTCGGGGTTGCTGACCGCACCGACCGTGGCCAGGCATTCACCGGACACGAGGCGCAGTTCGCCCGAGCTGAGCTTGAGCTGGGCGTAACCCGCATCCTTGCCGACGAGCTGGGCATAGTTGCCGGCCGAGCGGGCGAGCTGACCGCCGCCGGCGCGCTTGAGCTCGACGTTGTGGACGATCGTGCCGACCGGCATGTTGCCGAGCGGCATGGCGTTGCCCGGCTTGATGTCGACGCGCAGACCCGAGACGACCTGGTCGCCCGCCTTCAGGCGCTGCGGCGCCAGGATATAGGCGAGTTCGCCGTCGGCGTACTTGAGCAGCGCGATGTAGGCGGTGCGGTTGGGATCGTATTCGATCCGCTCGACCGTGCCGACAACGTCGAACTTCCGACGCTTGAAATCGATGATGCGCAGGCGGCGCTTGTGCCCGCCACCCATGTGGTGGCTGGTGATGCGGCCATGGTTGTTGCGTCCGCCGGTGTTGTGCTTGCCGACAGTCAGCGCCTTGACCGGCTTGCCCTTCCAGAGGCCCGTCCGATCGACGATGACCAGCTGTCGGAGCGACGGCGTGGTCGGCTTGTATGTCTTAAGTGCCATCTCTCGTTCCCTTGTCCTACAGGCCCGTGGTCACGTCGATCTTGTGACCATCGACCAGCGAGATGATCGCCTTCTTCCAGTCGCTCCGCACGCCGGGACGGCCGCGGAAGACCTTGCTCTTGCCCTTGACGGTGACGGTGTTGACCGCCTTCACCTTGACCTTGAACAGGCCTTCGATGGCCTGCTTGATCTCGGGCTTGGTCGCGTCGGCGGCGACCTTGAAGGTCACCTGGCTGTGCTCGGAGCCGTTGGTCGTCTTCTCGGTGATGAGCGGCGCACGAATCACTTCGTACATGCGCGCCCGCGAGACGACGATGGCCTTGTAGCGTTTCGCGCTCATTGCAGACGCTCCTCGAGATGCTTCACGGCATCGCGCGTCAGCACGAGCGTGTCGCGGCGCAGGATGTCGTAGACGTTGACGCCCTGCTGCGGCAGCACGTCGATGTGGGCGATGTTGGACGCCGCCCGCGCGAAATTGGTATCGACCTCGGCGCCGGCGATGATCAGTGCGCTCGAAATGCCGAGCTTGCCGAAATGGGCCGTCAGCTTGGCTGTCTTTGGCTCCGCCAGGGCGGCCGCGTCGACGATGATCAGCTTGCCCTCGGCCGCCTTGGACGACAGCGCCGAACGGAGCGCGAGCTTGCGGACCTTCTTGGGCAGGTCGCTGGCATGGCTGCGCACGACCGGACCGAATGCCTTGCCGCCACCACGGAACTGCGGGGCCGCCTCGTTGCCGTGTCGGGCGCGACCGGTGCCCTTCTGGGCGTACATCTTCTTGGCCGTCGCCGTGACTTCGGCGCGCCCCTTGGTCTTGTGTGTGCCCTGCTGGCGGCGCGACAGCTGCCACACGACGCAACGATGCAGGATGTCCTTGCGGACGGGCACGGCGAACACCGCATCGGCGAGATCGATCTCACCGGCGCTGCCGCCTTCGATGGTTTTGACCGCGACTTTCATTGTTCTACCCTCAAGCCGACGGAGCAGCGTCAGACGGAGCGGCTTCAGCCGGGGGCGCATCCGCAGCGGCTGCCTTGCGCAGGCCGGCCGGGTACGGCGCATCCTTCGGGCGGGCGCGCTTGGAGGCGTCCTTGACGATGACGTAGCCGTTGTTCGCGCCGGGAACGGCGCCGGAGACCAGCAGCAGGCCCTTTTCGTCATCGACGGCGACGACCTTCAGGTTCTGCGTGGTCACGCGCTCGCTGCCGTAGTGGCCGGCCATCTTCTTGCCCGGGAAGGTACGGCCGGGATCCTGGCGGTTACCGGTCGAACCATGCGAGCGATGCGAGACCGACACGCCGTGGCTGGCCTCGAGGCCGTGGAAGTTCCAGCGCACCATCGAGCCGGTGAAGCCGCGGCCGATCGTGGTGCCGACGACGTCGACGAACTGGCCGGGCACGAAATGGCTCGGCACCAGCTCGGCGCCGACTTCGAGAACGGCGTCCTTGGCGACGCGGAATTCGACGAGCTTCTTCTTCGGCTCGACCTTGGCCTTGGCGAAGTGACCGCGCATCGGCTGGGTCACGTTCTTTACCTTGGCCTTGCCGTAGCCGAGCTGCACCGCGGTATACTTGTCCTTCTCTTCCGAGCGGACGGCGACAACCTGCAGCGTTTCCACCTTCAGAACGGTGACAGGCACGTGCTCCCCGGCGTCGTTGAAGACGCGGGTCATGCCGACCTTCTGGGTGACGAGACCGCAACGCATGGTCTGTTCCTCTTCCCTTATCCCTGCTCGCTCAGGCGCCGAGCTTGATTTCGACGTCGACACCGGAGGCGAGGTCGAGCTTCATCAGCGCGTCCACGGTCTGCGGCGTCGGATCGACGATATCGAGCACGCGCTTGTGCGTACGAATTTCGAACTGCTCACGCGACTTCTTGTCGATGTGAGGCGAGCGGTTGACCGTGAACTTCTCGATCCCCGTCGGCAGCGGGATCGGTCCGCGTACCTGCGCGCCCGTCCGCTTGGCCGTGCTCACGATCTCGCTGGTCGATGAATCGAGCACGCGATGATCGAAGGCCTTCAGCCTGATCCGGATATTTGTGTTGTCCATGGCCATGATGCTTGTCCGTCGCGTCAGTTGTTTACTTTACGACTTTAGTGACGACGCCGGCGCCGACGGTCCTGCCACCCTCGCGGATGGCGAAGCGCAGGC
>JAQSDW010000209.1:0-13019 GCA_029946105.1 Reyranella sp.
TCTCTGTCGAGTATGGGATAATCGCCATCCTGAGACGGCCGCAGGCACGCTTTGTGGCCCACCCTTCGGGACGCGATCCTGCGGACCGCTCCTCAGGGTGAGGTGAATTCGTTGCAGGCGGAAGACGCTAAAAAAGCTTCGGCGTAAAAGTGCCGTGCAGCGGATAGGGCACGTGATGTTTCAGGCGCGCGGTGAACAGCGGCCGCGCGGCCAGGTCGCGCGCATCGAGACCGACGACATCGGTGCGCTTGTCGGCCGAATTGAACACCATCACGAGCACGACGCCATCGTCCTCCGCGCTACCTGGACCGGTGGCGACGAACAGCGGTTCGCCGACATAGCCCGACGGTCCGAAATCGTGCGAGGCGACCGCGCCGGTCTCGAAGTCGAGCCGTGAGATCTGCTGCTGCAGCCCGCTCTCGCGCTGGGCGGGATTGCTGGCGAAATAGGCGTAGCGATAACGCTTTCCGGTATGGGCCGGGTTGATGCTCGGGAACTCGTTCGCCGTGCCGGTGGCGAAGGTCTGCTTCTCGACCTTGCCCGTGCCGAGGTCGATGCGCAGCCGGGTGAGCGCGGCCATGCCGCGCGACGGCCAGGCGGAGTGCCAGTAGGTCCGCAACGCCTCGCCGATCGTGCTGTAGTCCGGGTAGCGCGCGAGGTCGACGACGATGGCGCCGTCTTCCTCGAAGCCGTTGGCGAAGTGGAACTGGAAGAAGGCGTCGGTCTCGATCCAGCGCGGCTCGCCGACGCCGTCGCGCGGCACCAGCAGGATCAGGGTCGGCTTGGATCCTTCCCAATGGAGCGCGCGGTCGAAGCTCTTGAAGCCGAGCACGAAGCGCAGCGGATGGAGCAGGATCGGCCCGAGGCAGAACACCATGTGGCGGGCGGTCAGCACGAAGTCGTGGTTCATCACCGGATAGGGCAGCGCCACCGGGGGCATCCGGGTCAGAATTCCGCGGTCGAGGCGGTAGGGCGTGAGCGTGGTCTTGGCGCCGTAATCGATGCCGAAGTTGAACAACTCGCCGGTCACCGGATCAATCTTGGGGTGGGCCGAGAAGGCTTTCAGCACGCCGCTGAAATCCTCGATGCCGTGTGCGTCGAGAGTCGCCGGGTCGAGCGCAAACGGCGGCCCGCCCTCCCACAGCGACAGCAGCCGGTCGCCCTGCATCACGACCGACGTGTTCGAAACGTTGGCCGGCTGGCGGAAGGCATTTCCCAGCACGCCGTACGGCCGCATCTTGCCGAAGCCGCGGTTGACGATCCGGCCGGCCCTGGTTTCGTCGCGGTAGTTGGCGGTGGCGACGTAGCGATTGCGGTAGTGGATGCCCGAATCGTCGAAGCGGATTTTGGAGATCATGCCGTCGCCGTCGAACCAGTGGGCGAACCAGTTGCCGCCGAGGTCGTTGCGTCCCGAGCCATTGCGAAACAGCGTGCCGCGCAGGCCTTTAGGCACGGTGCCGGCGATGTCCTCGACCCGGTAGTCGTGTTCGTCCGGCTGGGTCTCGAAGCCGGCGCTCCAAGGATGGGAGTTCATGGGCATGTATTTATCCCCGCCAGGTGCGCCCGGCACGCCTTCGCCGAAGTTGCCCACTGGCGTCTTTGTAACATGTTCGTCACAATTCCCACGCATGCTGAAAATAGAAGCACTAACGAAAATCTACGGGCAGGTCGCGGCCGTCGACAACGTCACCTTCGACGTGCCGGCGGGCCAGATGGTCGGGATCATCGGTCGCTCCGGCGCCGGCAAGTCGACCCTGCTGCGCATGATCAATCGCCTGACCGACCCGACCTCGGGCCGGATCCTGTGCGACGACGTCCTGCCCGAAACGATCGACGTCAGCGGTTTGCGTGGCCGTCGGCTGCGCGAATGGCGCGGCCGCTGCGCCATGGTGTTCCAGCAGTTCAACCTGGTGCCCCGCCTGCCGGTGCTGACCAACGTGCTGATCGGCCGGATCGGCTATCGTGCCACGCTGCCCAGCCTGCTCGGCCTGTTCTCCGACGCCGATCGTGCGCTGACGCTGCGCGCGCTGGAGCGGCTCGACATGGTGACCCACGCGCTGCATCGCGCCGATGCCCTCTCTGGCGGCCAGCAGCAGCGCATCGCCATCGCCCGCGCCCTGGTCCAGGAGCCGCGCATCCTGCTCGCCGATGAGCCGATTGCCTCGCTCGACCTGCGCAATGCCACGATCGTCATGGACGCGCTCCGCCGCATCAACAAGGAAGACGGCATCACCGTCATTTCCAACCTGCACCTGCTGCAGACGGCGCGGGACTACTGCGACCGCATCATCGGCATGCGCAAGGGCACGATCGTGTTCGACGGCAAGCCGTCGGAACTCACGGACTCGCTGGCGCGGGAGATCTACGCCATCGGGGCCGGCGGCGACGAGGAAGTGGCCATGGCCTTCAGTGCGACGTCGGCGGCGGCTACTCACTAAAGCAAGAAACGAAGTAGGGAGACGACCATGATGAAGAATGTGGGGCGCAGAAGCGCCCTGACGGGAATTGCCGCCTTGGCAGTAGGGGCGGGAGCAGTGGCAGGCCCGGCGTTGGCCGACGATTTCATCGGCGGCTGGCAGAAGAAGTACCCGACGGTGAAGTACGGCGTCATTCCGGTGGAGACGCAGGGCCAGACGACCAAGTCGATGGACGCGTTCCTGGCCTTCGCCCAGAAGGAAACCGGCGCCAAGTGGGAGCTCTACACGGCGACCGACTACTCCGGCGTGATGAACGCGCTGATCGCAGGCCAGATCCACATCGCCTGGCTGAGCGGCTTCAGCTACTGCCAGACCCACATGGACAGCAAGGGCGGCGTCGAGCCGCTGGTCGCGGCCCAGGAGCCCGATGGTTCGATGGGCTACAACGCCGTCATCGTCGTCAAGGAAGACAGTCCCTACAAGACCTTCGAGGACCTCAAGGGCAAGGTCGTGGCCCGCACCGATCCGCTGTCGGGGTCGGGCTACCTCATTCCCACCGCCGCGTTCCGGCAGATAGGCAAGCCGGTCGACGAGTACTACCAGAGCCCGCTCTCCGGCGGCCATCCGCAGGCGGTGCTGGGCGTGCTGCGCGGCACCTATGACGGCGCCTTCACCTGGACCAGCAAGAACGACAATATCGGCAACCTGCGCCAGATGATGAACAAGGGCCTGCTCAAGCGCGAGCAGATCCGCATCGTCTGGACGTCGCCGCCGCTTCCCTCGCCGCCGGTGGTGATCCGCAAGGACCTGCCGCTCGAGATGCGCGCCGACCTCGAGAAGCTGTTCATCCGCCTCAAGGACCACGACATGGCGCTGGCCGAGTCTGTGGCCCAGGGCAAGACCAACGGCATGGTCCGCGTCTATCACGAGGATTACCGCCTGATATGCGAGGCGGCGGACCTCGAGCGCGCCTCGCGCAAGCAGCAGCGGAAGAACTGATCGGTTCCAGATGTCGGTCAGTCAGGCGGCCGCGCAGTTCGAGCGGCAGTACGCGGAATATCGCCGCAGCAAGACGGTGTGGACGGTGCTGTTCTGGGCACTGTTCGTCGTCTGCTTCGTCGTCTCCCTCGTCGTCACGCGCTTCGACGTCGTGGCGCTGGTCGTGGGCCTGCCGCGCACCACCGATTTCATCGTAAAAATGATCCCGCCGATCGGCTGGTCGACCTTCGGCGCCGACGTCGACGAATGGTATTGGGGCATCGGCAAGTGGTTGAACAGCCTGCTCAACACTTTGCTGATGGCCTATCTCGCGACGGTGCTCGGCACCACGATCGGCGGCGCGCTGTCGTTCCTCGCCGCGCGCAACCTGGTGAAAAGTTACGCCGTCTACTGGATCACGCGGCGCGTGCTCGAGATCGCCCGCACGGTGCCGGACATCGTCTGGGCGCTGCTGTTCGTGCTGGCCTTCGGCATCGGCCCGCTGGCCGGCGTGCTCGCCATCACGGTCCATACGCTGGGCGCCCAGGGCAAGCTGTTCGCCGAGGTGAACGAGAACGTGAGTCCGCTGCCGATCGAGGGCATCCGCTCCGCCGGCGGCAACTGGCTGCACGAGATGCGCTACGGCGTGCTGCCGCAGGCGCTGCCCAACTACATGTCCTACACTTTCTGGCGCATCGAGCTCAACGTCCGGTCGGCGACCATCGTGGGCTTCGTCGGTGCGGGCGGCATTGGGCATGATCTCTTCACCTCGATCCAGCTGCTATATTTCGCCGACGCCGGCGCCATCCTGCTCATCGTCGTGGCCACCATCATGGCCATCGACATGCTGAGTGAACGCTTTCGCCATCGCCTGATCGGCAAGGAGCAGCTCTCGCAATGATGCCGACCGCCACCGAGATCGAGGCGCTGCGCGCCCGCCTGCCGCGCGCCTTTTCGCCCAGCCCGCAGGAGCGGCTGCGCCGGGTGCTGGTGTGGGGCGGGGCCGCCGCCTTGACCGTCTATTGCCTCTACCGTTTCGGCTTCTTCACCTGGAACTTCGCCGACGGCGTCCTGAAGTTCGGTTCCGTCGTGGTCGCGCAGCTCTTCCCGCCCACCGGCTGGGACCAGTTGCCGATGTTCCTGCGGGTCATGGGCGAGACCCTGGCCATGGCCTTCCTCGGCACCGTGCTGGGCGCGATCGTGGCCTTCCCGCTGTCCTTCCTAGCCTCCAAGAACATGATGCCGTTCCGGCCGCTGCAGTTCGGCACCCGCCGCTTCGCCGACCTGCTGCGCGCCTTCGACTACCTGATCTGGGCGCTGATCTTCGTCCGGGCCATCGGCTTGGGGCCCATGGCCGGCATCATGGCCATCGCCATCGTCGAGGTCGGCACTTTCGTGAAACTCTACTCCGAGGCGATCGAGAATCTCGACCGCAAGCAGATGGACGGCGTGCGCGCGGCCGGCGGCAACCGGCTCCAGATCATCCGCTACGGCGTGCTGCCGCAGGTCCTGCCCATGATGGTGTCCAACACCCTCTACATGTTCGAGCACAATACGCGCTCGGCCTCCATCCTGGGCATCGTCGGTGCCGGCGGCATCGGCTTCCTGCTCGCCGACCGCCTGCGTGCCTATGAATTGCAGGAAGCCTGCCTCATCATCATCATGGTGGTCCTCACCGTGTATGCTATCGACTTCCTGTCCAAGAAGCTGCGCGAGCGCATCATCGGCGACGGCCATCGGCCGCAGGTCGCCGACGATCTCCCGCAGTTCGCCGAACCGAAAGCCAAGTAACCGAAAGCCAAGTAGATGCGTGCCATTATTATCGGAGCCGGCCGTGGCAGCCGGCTGATGCCGACCACGGAAGATGCCCCCAAGTGCTTCGCCGAGATCCAGGGCAAACGGATCCTCGACTGGACGGTCGAGGCGCTCCGGGGCGGCGGCTGCACCGAGATCGTCTTCATCGGCGGCTACCGCATCGATTCGGTCAGGCGCGAATACCCCGATTTCATATTCCGCGAAAATGCGGACTGGGCGAACAACAACATCCTGGTGTCGCTGATGTGCGCCGAGGACCTGATGGACCGGCCGTTCGTCACCAGCTACTCCGACATCCTGTTCACCAGGGAGGTCGTGCGCGGCCTGGTGGACTCGAAGGACGAGCTGGCGCTCGGCATCGATACCGACTGGCGCGAGCACTATAAGCCGCGCACCCAGCATCCGCCGCACGACGCGGAAAAGGCGATCACCCGGGGCGGCAAGGTCGAGCGCGTCTACCGCACCATTCCCTACGACGACGCCACCGGCGAGTTCATCGGCGTCGCCAAGTTTGGCGAGAAGGGCGCGCGTCAGTTCCGCGACTTCTACGGGCGCCGCAAGGCCGAGTTCTGGGACAAGCCCTACCGCGAGGCGGCGATCTTCCAGAAGGCGTACCTGATCCACATGTTCCAGGACATGATCGAGCAGGGCATCCCGTTCGGTCATGCCGATACGCCGGGCAAGTATCGCGAGATCGACACCCAGGAAGACATGAACCTCGCCCAGACCTTGTGGAAGCCGTGAGCCCGACATGAAGAAACTGCCGCTGTTCCCCGCCTCCATCGTAGGCTCGATCCCGCGGCCCCTGGTCGTGCGCGAGCTGATCGAGAAGCCCGAGTGGGACGAGGCCGACAAGCACACGATGGATTCTGCTATCCGCTTCGTCGTTGCCATGCAGGAGCGCGCCGGGCTCGACGTCGTGAACGATGGCGAATGGCGCCGCCGCTCCTACATTGGCGTCATCGCCGAGCTGGCGCACGGTTTTACGCTGGAGATCAATCCGGCCGACGGACGGCCGTGGACGGTGGTGACCGAGAAGCTCACACCCAAGCCGCCGGGCTTCATCGCGGCCGAGGCGAAGTTCGTGAAGGAAATCGCCCGCGCAGCCACCAAGATCACGCTGCCGGCGCCCGCCCTGCTGGGCGAGCGCCTGTGGGACAGGGAACGCTCGAAGAAGGCCTATCCCGATCGCGACGATTTTGTCCGCGACTGCGTGGCGCCACTTCGCGCCGAGATCGCGCTCTTGCAGGACATGGGCGTCGAGATCGTGCAGATCGACGATCCGCACCTCTGTCTGTTCGTCGACCCCGACGTGCGCCGGAGTTACGACGATCCCGACCGCGCCGCCGACTTCGCCGTCGACATGATCAATGAAACCGTGAAGGGCTTCGACCAGATCAAGTTCGCGGTCCATCTCTGCCGCCGTGCCGGCGCCCGGGTGCGCGGCGAGAAGCATCACGCCGGCACCTACGGGCCGATCCTGGCGCAGCTCAACAATCTGACAGTTCAGCATCTCACGATGGAGTTCACCGCCGCGGGCGCCGACGATCTGGAGAGCCTGGGCCGGCTGCGCGAGGATTTCGAGCTGGGCCTGGGCGTGGTCGACGTGACGCCGGGCGCGCCCGAGGCCGCGGCGCTGATCGCCGCGCGGGTCGAGCGGGCGCTGACGCGCATCGACAAGAAGCGGATCACGCTCAACCCGGACTGTGGCTTCGCGCCGGGCTCGGCCGCCAAGGTCGATACCGACGAGGTCTATCTCAAGCTCAAGGCCGAGGCCGAAGCCGCCCGCATGCTGCGCGCGAAGTACGCCTAGAGTCTCTGCACCACCTCATCCTGAGGAGCAGCCGAAGGCTGCGTCTCGAAGGATGGGCAACCAGCGTGGTGCGTGGCCCATGCTTCGAGACGGCCGCTGTGCAGCCTCCTCAGCATGAGGTTGGTGTGTGTAGATCCTCAGCGACAGATCAACGGCACCATCGAGGCCGCAAACGACCGCAGCTCGGCCGGCTTGATGCCGAGGCGGGCACGGATGGCGATGGCGTACATGATGGCGCCGGCCATCCGTGCGCGATCGGCGGCGGTGGGATCGCGCGCGAGATCGCTGGCGGCAAAGGCGCGCTCCAGGCTTTTCTCGATCGCGGCCAGCAGCTCGCTCGCCACAGTGGCGATCTTCGGATGCGTCGGCGATTCGACCGCCGCGGTGCCCACGATCATGCAGCCCGGCCGGTGCGGCGGCGCCGTGTAGAGATCGATCGCCATCTTGTAGACCTTGGACAGGCGCTGCTCGATGGTGCCGGGGCCGGCCAGGACTGTATCAAGGCCCTCGACGCTCTTCTGCCCGTAGAAGCGCAGCGTGTGGATGTAGAGCTGTTCCTTGTCGCCGAAGGCGGCATAGAGGCTCGGCCGGTTGAGGCCTGACGCGGCGGACAGTTCGTCGAGCGAGGCGGCGGCAAAACCCTTTTCCAGGAACACGCCGCGCATGCGGTCGAGTACCTCTTCGGTAATGAAGGCGCGGGGACGGCCACGGGGCCGGCTGGCTGATTCTGTACTACTTCGCATAATAATCCTTGACCCGATCGACGCTTCGGTATTTCTGTACTGCATCGCACATAAATACGGAGGATACGATGGAACTCTTCGCCTCACCGATGGCCTGCTCGCTCGCCTCGCATATCACGGCGCTCGAAGCCGGTCTGCCGGTCAAGGTCCGCTTCGTCGAGAACAAGAAGACCGACGACGGCGGCGACTATTACAAGATCGCCGTCAACGGCTACGTGCCGGCGCTCAGGCTCGACGATGGCCAGGTGCTGAACGAGGGCCCGTCGGTGCTGCAGTATCTCGCCGACCGCAAGCCCGAAGCCGGCCTCGCGCCGGCCTGGGGCAGCGTCGAGCGCTACCAGCTCATCGACGCGCTGAACTACCTGTCGACGGAGGTGCACAAGCGCGTCTTCGCCCAGATCTTCGGCACGGCGAGCCCGGATGCGGCCAAGGCCGCGGCCAAGGCGCAGCTCGAGCCGACGCTCGACGCCATCGCCCGGCGGCTGGGCGACCGGCAGACGCTGGTCGGCACCAGCTTCACCGTGGCCGACGCCTATCTCGTGACGCTGCTCAACTGGTTCGCCTTCGTCGGCGTCGACTTCGCCAAGTGGCCGACAATCCAGGCCTACCACCGACTTCACCTGAAGCGGCCGTCGGTCGCCCAGGCGATGGGCGTCGAGATGGCCGAGCGCAAGCGCCGCGCGGCCTGAAGAGAGTCACCTGAAACGAGAAGGGAAGCCGGCGGCATCGTCCGTCGGCTTCTTATCGCCTCTTGTTTTAGATTGCGTCTAGTAATTGGTCGCGTCCATGGTAAATGTCCTCGCGGAGGACATCACCATGCGTCTCGTCATTGCCGCCCTTCTGGCTCTCGCTCTCATCCGCCGCCTCGGCCCATGCGCTCTGGATCGAGCCTGATGCCGCGGGCTTCCAGCTCTACTACGGCGAGTTCGACGACAATCTGCGCGAGGGCTCGCCCGGCCTGCTCGACCGCTTCGCGCCGCCGCCGGCGGCCAAGGCCTTCGCACCCTCCGGGGCCGAGGCGCTCAAGGTCGAGAAGACGCCCGCCTCCTTCGCGCTCACCGGCGCGCCCGGCGGCACCGACAGTGTCGTTGCCGAACAGGCGCGCGTCACCGAGCGCAAGCAGGGCGACAAGGTCACGCGCACCCTCGGCCGTCTGTCGGCGCGCTACGTGACCGACTTCTCCGAGCGCAAGCCCGTGATCCCCCTCGATGTCGTGCCCGCGGGCAAGCCGGGCGCCTTCAAGGTCTTCTACGACGGCAAGCCGCTGCCCAAGGCGAAGGTCGAGGTCGGCACCGAGTTCGGCTGGAAGCGCGAGCTCAAGACCGACGATGCGGGCGCCTTCGAGGTCGAGTTGCCGTGGAAGGGCACCTATCAGGTCGAGGCGATGTTGATGGACCCCACGCCGGGCGTCCATGGCACGGAGGCCTACGACGGGATGCGGTTCGTGACCACGCTCACCTTCAAGGTCGCGGCCGGCCTCGAGGCGCCGCCGCGGCCGACGGTGACGACACCCAAGCGCTACTAGGCCCAGCGCTACTAGATCAAGTGCAACCGAGGCGTCACTGCATTTTGCGGCTACTGTGGCATGCCATGTGATATCAAGCCGGTATGTCATCGCCCTACGTCCTGCGGCCGAACCTGCCGCGGTTCCTCCTCCGGGGTCTTCGCGGCTACGCGTGGAGTAGCGCCAAGAACGTCGTGAAGAAGGCGATCGGCCGGAAGGCCTACTTCACGCCGCTGGATGATTTCTTTCGCCGCTACCTCGGCCAGCGCCTCGGCGGTCCCCGGGTGCTCGTGACATGCTGTCTGGACGAGTTCGAGCGTGAGGGCGCAGGCTCACAGGCCTTCATGGTGATGAGCGCGCTCAATTTTGCCCGGGCGCTCGGTTGTACCTACGTCCATACGCCGTTCGTCGCTATCGATCACGCCGATCGTCCGCTGCCGGAATGGATCGCGGCGTGGGAGGCGCTTTTCAATTTTGGTGTCGGCGAACGCCTTGCGGCCGGCTGCGGCGGCGACGTCGTCAACTTCGGTCCCTCGACTTTCGTCTCGCTCCTCGCGCCGTTCCTCCCGCCAGGCACGTCGAACGATCCGGAAAACGATCCCATTCCCCTCCTCGATGCCACGGTCCACCGGGAGCTGCAGCGGAAATACCGATCGAACAAGCAGCCGCTGTCCAGGGGGCGCAAATTCGCCGTTTGCGTGCACGTCAGACGCTTCAACCGGCACGACAATCACAACGACTATTTCATGCCGGGCGCGCGCATGGCCCGCACGCTCGGCGCCATCGAAGCGCTCCTCCAGGCGCATCGCCTGGAGCACACCATCCGCATCTTCTCGCAAGGGCCTGTCTCGGAGTTTCCGGAATTCGTGCGCCCCGGGGTCGAGCTGGTCCTCGATGCCGATCCGGTCAGCAGCCTGCAGGAGATGATCGCGGCCGACATCCTCGTGACCAGCCAGGGAAGTTTCAGCTACATGGCGGCCGTTCTTTGTGAGGGCATCGTCGTCTGCGAACCGTCGATGCCGCCGCAGGACGGCTGGATCGCCTGCGCCGACGACGGTGCGTTCGACATAGCAGTTCTCGGCCGGCGGCTGCCTTAAAGTTTTTCCGACCGAAACGGTAACATACCGGACTACCTCACCCTGAGGAGGCGCGAAGCGCCGTCTCAAAGGGTCGGATCAACGGTGCTGTAGCCCACCCTTCGAGACGCGACCCTCCGGGGCGCTCCTCAGGGTGAGGTTTGTATCGTTGCAGAAACTCAACGCGATTCTGTCTCGGTCCGAAAGACTCTAGGGCTGCGGCAGGGGAGTGACTTCGGCCTCGATGGCATCCAGCGGCTGGTCGTCCATCAGCGCCTCGAAGGCACGCAGCCGCTTGTAGATCGAGATCAGCGACACGATCGTGGTCCACGACTTGACCAGATACTGGAACGAGCCCTCGACCCGGCCGAAGGCGCGGATGATCTGCTGCATGACGCCCAAGGTCAGGCCGCCGGCGACGATGGTGGGCGCGAGCGCGATGTAGGGGACGAGGACGCTCGCCTGCAGGTAGCCGTAGCGGCAGACGTTGAAGTAGAGGAAGTTGAAATACAGGCGAAAGTAATTTGCCCGCACGTCGCGGAACAGTGCCGCGAGCGTCGGCGGCTGCGCCCGGTCGGCGTCGTCCTCGCCCAGCACCAGCTCCTTACGGTAGGCTGCCTCGACGCGCTGGTTGCGGAACTCGAGTCCCGGCAGCCGGATGCCCGCGATTGCCAGGAGTGCGGTGCCGAACGCCGCCCAGATGATGGCGACGAAGACCAGTGCCTGCGGAACCTCGCCGATCAGCGGCAGCTCCTTCACGTGGACGGACAGGACCCACAGGATCGGCACGAAGGCGAGCAGGGTCATCAGCGCGTCGATCAGGCTCGCGCCCAGCTGCTCGAGCGTGGTGGCGAACCGCTGCGTGTCTTCCTGGATGCGCTGCGAGGCGCCTTCGACGTGGCGCAGGCGGTGCCAGTTGGCGACGTAGTAGTCGTTCATCGCCGTGCGCCAGCGGAAGATGTAGTGGCTGGTGACGAAGGCCGCGAGCACGGCGGTGGTGATGTAGACCATCGCGATGCCGCCGAACGTCGCGAGCTGGCCGAAGAACTGTTCCTGGGTGACGGCGCCCGGCTTGCCCAGGGCCTGCTGGATCATGTTGTAGAAGGTGCCGAACCAGTTGTTGATCATCACGTCGAGCTGCACCTGGAACCAGATGAAGAAGATGATGACGGCCGACACGCCGACCGACCAACGGAACCAGCGATGCGGGATCAGCCAGCCGACCAGCCCGACGAAGACCGCGCCTGTCGCAATCATGTACTGGTAGAGCCAGATGTTGCGCGCCGTCTCGACCGCGATGGCGGCGCCGTCGGCATTGGCCGGCGGGTAGGCGAAGCCTACCAGGCCGCCGAGGCTGAGCTGGGGGCCGAGGTCGCGGGCAATGCCGTACCAGACCGCCATGCAGAGGCCCGTCCACAGGATCGTGGCCGGAAAGAAAATTCGAGGGTTCGGGAAGAACGATGAAAACATCGTTCACCCATAGCCCGGCCGGCGCGGTCGGGCCATCGGGGTTATCGCCTATCGCCTCTCTCCTCCCCCGCGCAACAAGCGCGAGGGAGGAGAATGTGAGCCATAGGCGATAGCGCTGCCCGCCTACCGCAGCTTGAACACCAGCTTGCCTTTCAGGTGGCGCGCCTTGCTGATCTGCACGGCTTCCACCGCATCGGCCAGGCCGAAGAGCCGGACCGGCGGTACGCGGACGGCGCCTGTCCGCACGAGCTCGGCAATGCGCTCGAGCGCCGGCCGGTCGCGGCCGACTGCCGGCCGCAGGGACACGACGTCGCCGCGATCGGGCTTGGGCGCCTGGGCGCCCGAGGCGATGAAGGCCGCCCGTCCGCCGGGCTTCAGCACCGCGAAGGATTGCATCGCGACGTCGCCGCCCACGGTTTCGAACACCGCGTCGAGGTTGCGCACGACCTTGCGGAAGTCTGTCGCGTTGTAGTCGATCACTTGGTCGGCGCCGAGTTCGCTGAGCCAGGCGAGGTTGGCCGCACTGGCGGTGGTGATGACGCGCGCGCCGAGATGCTTGGCGAGCTGGATGGCGAAGCTCGCCACGCCGCCCGCGCCGCCCTGGATCAGGATCGTCTCGCCGGCTTTCAGCTTCAGCGTGTCCTCGATCGCGCGAATCGCCGTGAGGCCGGTGAGGGCAAGGGCCGCCGCATCGACATGCGACAGGCCGGCCGGCTTTTTGGCAACGATGGCCGCACCGATGGCGATCTTTTCGCAATAGGTCCCGTCGCGGCCCGCTTCCAGCACGCCGAACACTTCGTCGCCGACCTTGAGGTCTTTGACGTCCGATCCGACGGCACTGACCACGCCGGAGAAATCGCGCCCCAGGATCACGGGGAAGCTCGGATGGTTGTATTCGCCCGCGCACACCTTCCAGTCGGCGCCGTTCACGCTCGCGGCAACGGTATCGACCACGACCTGGCCTGGTGCGGGCGAGGGATCGGGAAGGTCACCGTATTTCAGGACTTCCGGTCCGCCGTATTGTTCGATGTAAGCAGCCTTCATGGTGCGATGACCTTTGCGAGCAGGATGGGGAAACGGGAATGCCGGCGGGATCATAGCCGAAACTTGGATGACAATGTGCGGGTACTCGGAAAGGCTCTCATACCAACGGCCTTAAGTATTGACCGTTCAAGGCACTTCTCGGCTCGGGGGAGCGGGGGG
>JAQSDW010000209.1:13037-14231 GCA_029946105.1 Reyranella sp.
CGCCCCGGGAGTGGCGCGCTCCCTTGAGTTGAGGAACGCGATAGACGGTCGATACTTACGACGGTTGGTTTAAGCTCGGATCCACAAGAGAATGATGGCCGGCGAAACGGCCAACGTAGGGAGGGCGTTGCATGTATCGGCGAACACTCATCAGGTCTGGGGCGATCGGGTCCGCGGCGGCAGCCGGCCTGCTGCCGGGCATGAGCCGGGCGCAGTCATTCCCGTCCAAGCAGCTCCGGCTGCTGGTCGGCTTCGCGGCGGGCGGCGGCGGCGACATCGTGGCCCGCGTCCTGGCGGCGGAGCTGACCAAGAGCGCCGGCCTGTCGGTCCTGGTCGACAACAAGCCCGGTGCCGGTGGCAATATCGCCACCCGCGAGATGCTGCGCGCGCCGGCCGACGGCCACACCATCCTGCTGGCCAACGTCGGCATGCTGGCGGTCAATCCCTATGCGATGAAGGACGTCGGCTACGATCCCCACACCGACATCGCGCCGGTCTGCCTGGCGGTCGATTTTTCCAACGTGCTGGTCGTGCATCCCACCGTCCCGGCCAAGTCGCTCGCCGAGTATCTCGAGCTCGCCAAGCGGCCGGAGGGCATGGACTACGGCACGTCGGGCGTCGGCAGCGCGGGCCATCTCGCCGGCGAACTCTTGAAGGCGCGGAGCGGCGCCAGGCTGAACCACGTGCCGTTTCGCGGCGGCGGCCCCGCGATGAACGACCTGGTGGCGGGTCACGTGCCGTCGCTGATCGCCAGTGCCCCCACCGCGACAGGCTTCATGCGCGACGGCCGCATCCGCGCGCTCGCCGTCACCGGCGCCAAGCGCTCGCCCTTCGATCCCCAGATTCCCACCATCGCCGAGCAGGGCTTCCCAGGCTATGCCGCCACCAACTGGTACGCCCTCGTGGTGTCGTCGAAGGTGCCGCCCGAGATCGTGGCGGCCCTGAACACGATCATGACCAAGGCGCTGAAGGCGCCCGAGGTCCAGGCGGCGTACGGCCAGCAGGGCATGGAGACGCTCGCCGGCACGGCGCAGGAGGCCGCCGCTCACATCGCCCGCGAAACCGAGATCTGGAAGAAGGTCATCGCCGGCGCCGGCATCCGTCTGGATTGAGGTAATCTGCCGTCATCCTCTTGACTATCCTATCCGTCCCTATTTATCCTCTCAGAGGGATTTTGGGCCTGAAAAGGCTCTA
>JAQSDW010000210.1 GCA_029946105.1 Reyranella sp.
CGGCGCGGCAGCGCGTCAAGTCGCCCGCTTGTGATCCAGCAGGGCGGCGCCGAACGCCTGGAACAAGGCTCGATTGATCGGGTTGGATTGCGGATCGTATTCGGCATGCCACTGGACGCCCAGTGCGAAAGAGGGCGCGTCGGCGATGCGTATCGCCTCGATCGTGCCATCCTCCGCCACGCCCTCGATGATGATCCGGCTGCCGGGTTCTAGAATTCCCTGACCGTGCAGGGAATTGACGCGGATTTTCTCGCAGCCGAGCAACTTGGCGAACGATCCCTCCGCCGCCAACCGCACTTCATGGCGATCGGCAAACACGACTTCGGGGTCGGGATGGACCTCGCCGTTCGCTAGCCGGGGCATGCGATGATTCATGCGCCCGGGAATATCGCGAATCTCCGGATGCAGCGAGCCGCCGAATGCGACGTTCATCTCCTGGAACCCCCGGCATATGCCGAACAGGGGAACGCCACGGTCGACGCAGGCGCGGATCAATCCCAGGGCCATGGCGTCGCGATCGTGGTCGTAGGGTTCGTGCCGGGAATCGGGCTCGACGCCAAAATGGGTCGGATGAACATTGGCGCGGGCGCCGGTCAGCAGGATCCCGTCGACCGCGTCCAGCAGCGCTTCGACGTCGGTGATGTCGGGCGTACCGGCAAACATCAATGGCAGCGCCCCCGCCACTTCCGCGATCGCCCGCAGATTACGCTGCCCCACGAGTTGCACATTGTGCCGGTCGTTCACGACACTTGCGTTTCCGATCACGCCGACCACCGGTTTCGTCATACTGGGTATTCACGCTCGCCGTTGGATCGCGCGCCAAGGGTGCCCAATAGCGGTCTTGGGAATGCGATCATGTGAGGTACAGCCTACCTTATCCCGCTCCCCGTGCCAGCGCGGATCAAGTATTCCGTAAGGACAATGGCCGTGGCGCAGAATTCGCTACACTGCGCGGCTTTTCGGCATCCCGAGCCAGAATATGGAGCCCATCCGATGCGCTACGGCTTCTACCTCCCGACCCGCGGCCCCACTGCCACGCGCGAGGGCGTCCTCGCCCTGGCGCGCGAAGGCGAGCGCCTGGGGCTGCACTCCGCCATGATCGCCGACCACATCGTCTTCCCGGTGGAAAGCGACTCCGCCTATCCCTACACCGTCGACCGCAAGCATCCGGGCGGCGGCGACGCGCTGGAAACCTTCTCCATCCTGGGCGTGGTGGCAGGCGCCACGGAGAAATTACGCCTCGTCACCTCGGTGCTGGTCCTGCCCTATCGCAACCCGGTGCTGACGGCGAAGATGGTGGCGTCGCTCGATGTCCTGTCCGGTGGGCGCGTCACGCTAGGGGTCGGCGTGGGCTGGCTGAAGGAAGAGTTCGAGGCCCTGGACAGCCCGGATTTCGAGCGGCGCGGCGCCGTGACCGACGAATGGCTGGCGATTTTCAAGCAGCTCTGGACCCAGTCGCCCGCCAGCTTCACCGGCCAATTCTACAATTATGCCAACATTCGTTCCGAACCCTTCCCGCTGCAGAAGCCGCATCCCCCCATCTGGGTCGGTGGTCATTCCCGCGCCGCGCTCCGCCGCACGGCACGGCACGGCGATGGCTGGCACCCCGTCGGAGCCATCGCCGCCTCGCCGCTGCCGCCGCAGGAGATGCGGGCCCATCTGGGGACGCTGAAGCAGATGACGGAGGCGGAGGGGCGCGATTTCTCGGCGATCACCATCTCCTACAAGGCGCCGCTCTACGACACCGGCATTCCCGATCGCGACGGAACGCGCCGCAGCTTCTCCGGCAGCCCTGATGATATCGCGGGCGACATCCGATCGTTTGCCGCCATCGGCGTGCACGAGCTGATCTTCGATTTCCGCGGCGAGTCCATCGCCCAAAGCATCGAGCGCCTGCAGCGCTTCGCTGCCGAAGTGATGCCGCTGGTGAAGGGCTGAGCTTAAGCGACGGCCTTGTGTGCCGTCGCGGCGGCCAGCACCATTTCAGCGCACTTCTCGCCGATCATGATGGTGGGCGCATTGGTGTTGCCGCTGGTCAGCGTCGGCATGATGGACGCATCCGCGACACGCAGCCCCCGAAGGCCGTGGATGCGCAACTCGGAATCGACCACGGCCAGGGGATCCGCGCCCATCCTGCAGGTGCCGATCGGGTGGTAGGTCGTCTCGGCGTTCTTCCTCACCCAATCAAGCAGCTCGTCGTCTTTCTGCACATGCGCGCCCGGCGCGATTTCCTCGCCCGTGACCTCCTTCAGAGGCGACGTCGCCATCAGCTCCCGCCCCTTGCGGATGGCGGCCAGCACGCCGGCGCGATCGTGTTCGGTCGACAGGAAATTGAACCGGATCGCCGGCGGTTCGGCTGGGTTCGACGACTTGATATGGATCGAGCCCGTGCTTTCGGAGCGCAACACGTTCACGTTCATCGTGATGCCACGCTTCTTGGAGACGCGGCGCTCGTGGCCGACCATCTCGTAGAGGAAGGGTGCGATCGAAACAGTCGCATCGGGCGTTTCCAGTCCCACACGCGTCCGGAAGTAGAGGCGGATCGGCACCGAGGTCGAGGCCAGGAACCCCTCGCGGAACAGCGCGTACTTGACCGCCTCGCGCGCCAGCCGCCAGCCGCGGGCGTTGTCGTTGAAGGTGAGGTTCTTCTCCTTGATGGCGAATTTTACGCGCGGCGAGTAATGGTCGCGCAGGTTCTCGCCGACGCCGCGCAGCTCGTGCACCGGCGTGATGCCCTTGCTGCGCAGCAGGTCCGCCTGGCCGATACCGGAAAGCTCAAGCAGCTTCGGCGAATTGATCGAACCGCCCGAGACGATCACCTCGCGCGTGGCCATGGCCTCACGCTTCACCCCGCCGATGGAATAGCGGACGCCAACGCAGCGCTTGCCGTCCAGGATCAGCTGCTCGGCCATCGCGCCACGATCGATCGTAAGGTTCGGTCGCGAACGGGCCGGGTCGAGATAGCAATAGGCCGTGCTCTGGCGACGGCCCTTGGCGATCGTCACCTGGGACATGCCGATGCCTTCTTGCGTCTCGCCGTTCAGATCAGGGTTGAAGGGCAAGCCGATCCGCTCTGCCGCCGCGATCATCTTCTCCAGCAGCGGTACCTTGTGGCGCGGCGTGTCGGTGACGCGCAGCAGGCCGTCGCGGCCGCGAAATTCGTCCGAGCCGCCGTCGTAGCGCTCCATCCGCTTGAAGACCGGCAGCACGTCCTGGTAGCTCCAGCCACGGTTGCCGAGCTGCGCCCAGTGGTCGTAGTCCTGCGCCTGGCCGCGGATATAGACCATACCGTTGATCGAGCTCGAGCCGCCCAGCATCTTGCCGCGCGGGACATCGATGCGTCGCCCGCCCGAGCCCTCATCCGGCTCCGACGAGTAGCACCAGTTGACCGCCGGATCATCGATCATCTTGGCGACGCCGACAGGCACGCGGGACCAGAAGAAATTCGAGCCCTCGGTCCCCGCCTCCAGCAAGAGCACGCGATAAGCCCCGCTCTCCGTCAGCCGGCTGGCGACCACCGCCCCCGCCGAACCTGCGCCGACGACGATGTAGTCATAGGCAGAATCGCTCGGCATCGCGGACCCATTCCTTTTCTGCAGGCAGGCGAAGGCGAGACCTTCGCCCAGGGCAAAGAAGACCAGCGCCCAGGCATGGTGGCAAGGATCAGGCAAGCCTGTGCCCGCCCGGCCTTCCGCTGCTTGGAACCCATTCCCGCCATGGCGGGCATTGTGATAGAATTGCCGAAAAGAAGTTCAATAGGGAGGAAACGATGCGATACGCGAGAGTAGGCGTTACGGCGTTGCTATCCTGCTGCCTGTTCGGCGCCACGGTGGTGGCCCAGAACAAGGCGGTGAAGATCGGCGTACTGGACGACATGTCCGGCCCCTACGCCGAGAACACCGGACCAGGCGATGTCGCCGCGGTGAAATTCGCCATCGCCGATTTCGGCGGCTCGGTGCTCGGCAAGCCGATCGAGTTGGTGACCGCCGATTTCCAGAGCAAGGTCGATGTCGGCGTCGGCATCGCCAAGCGCTGGTACGACAACGAGAATGTCGACCTGATCGTGGGCCTGCCGAACTCCGCACTGGCGCTGGCGCTCGTGAAGATCGCCGAGGAGAAGAACCGCATCGTCATGCCGACCGCGGCAGCGACCTCGGAGCTCACCGGCAAGTCCTGCACCACCAACAGCATCCACTGGATCTACGACACCTACGGCCAGGGCAAGACCATCGTCAATGCACTGGCCAAGCAAGGCGGCGACACCTGGTTCTTCATCACCGTCGACTACGCCTTCGGCCTCGCCGTTGAATCCGACGCCACCAACTTCATCAAGGCGGCGGGCGGCAAGGTACTGGGCTCGGTCCGCCATCCGCTGAACACCCAGGACTTCTCCTCCTACGTGGTGCAGGCCCAGGCCTCGAAGGCCAAGGGGCTGATGTTCGCCAATGGCGGCGGCGACATCATAAACGGGGTGAAGCAGGCCTCCGAGTTTGGCCTGGTGAAGCAGGGCATGCGGATCAGCGCGCCGTTGGCGCAGTTTCCCGACGTGCACGGCGTCGGCCTCAAGATCGCGCAGGGCCTCCTGATCGCGAGCCCGTTCTACTACGACATGACTCCGGAGGCGCGCGCCTTCACCGACCGCTTCACCAAGGAGATCGGCCGGCCGCCCAGCTTCATCCAGGCCGGCACCTACGGCGCCGTGCTGCATTACCTGAAGGCGGTGAAGGCCGCCGGCACCGACGAGGCCAAGGCCGTGCTGGCCGAGATGAGGAAGTTACCGATCAACGACTTCATGACCAAGAACGGCAGCATCCGCGCCGACGGCCGTGTCATCCGCGACATGTACCTGATGCAGGCAAAGACGCCCGAGGAGTCGAAAGGCGCCTGGGATCTGGTGAAGATGGTGGCCACCGTGCCGGGCAACGAGGCATTCCGGCCGCTGAACGAGGGCGGCTGCCCGCTGGTGGCCAAGAACTAGAGGCCGTTGCGCGCCATTCGCCGTCGGGTCGTCGGCTCGATGATCCGCCGGCGAACGGCGCCCGAGGTGTTTTGATCCCGCGTTTCGTCCGGGACTGTTGCCCATGTCACTTCAGTGGAAGGTGTCTCACCTCGATCACATGGTGATCTGCGTTTCCGAAGGCGTGGTCACGCTCGCGGACTTTCAGGACTATCTGGCTGCGCTCGAGAAGGAAAATGCTCTGCCCTTCCGCAAGATATTCATCGCGACGGAGGGCAGATCCGGCATGAGCGACGACGACGGAAAGAAACTCGCCGTGCTCCTGACCAAGTTCCTCGAGACAGAGGGGCTCGGACCGTTTGCCGTGGTCGCAGGCGTGAAAAGGAACAACGAGCTGGTCGCCGTCTTCAAGTCGCTCGCCACCGTCAGGCGGCCGATGCGACTGTTTCCGGACATTCACCTGGCCCGAAAATGGCTGGATACCAGGTCGACGGTCCGAAGCGGCAAGAGTGGTGGAACGTCTTGAAGCACCCTATCTCAGCGGACCGGCCTGTCGACAAGGTGCCAACTCCGGCCTTCATGCAAATCGAAGGCCGCGTTGTGCAGCCACTGCCTGCCGAGGCAACCAACGTAACCACGCGGAACTTTTGGTTGGTGCAGCCCTGGATCATCGTGACCATTGTCATAGCCATCATGGTCGCGCTGGTGATCCCGGGTCTGCTCATGGACCTTGATCGCGGCTTCTGAGCACGCTCGGCAGATCACCCATCGGCAAAACGAGCCCGACTTCTTAAATGGCGACTTCAGCAGGTAGTGGCGGAGGGAGAGGACCTGAAATCCAATGGTCTCCGGGTTCATCCTAGACGGTTTTTACCGGCGATCAGGTTTCCTGCTGCGCCGCTTAGCAAGGCGGGTCAGCCCCCAAACGAGAAGTACGGGAGCCGCCACCACCCCCATCGCCAAGGCAAAATAGAGAAAGAGATCGTCTAATTGCACCTAGTGGCCTCGAGCTGCAGAATCAGCGCTATTTTGTCATAACCTAACGTGGGCCCGCAGACGCGTGGCAGAAAGGCCTCAAGGTCCGCATCGAAGCCGGTGGTGATTGAATGGCACATATCGCCCGTCCTTCCCGGGAGGCCGCAAGACAATGTTCCCCCATGAGTCAATGATCGCCCCAGCACCGGCAGAACTACCTTGATGTACATCAACTGTGTCGGGTGACCAACATAGCGGCGCGACAGTGGTTCAATCGGCTTTGCGGTCAGGAAATGGCGCACGCGCGCGAAAGTGGCGGAGCCGGCGACCGGCGGAGTTGATTTTAGTCAATGTCATTCGACCACGGACTTGTAGTTATTTGATCGCCCGTTGCGAGGCAGCAATCTCGAGGCGAACGCGACGGACGCCAATCGTTGGGAGTCTGCAACTGGCAACGGACAGGAAGTCGGCGACTGGTGGTCAACTTGAAGGCCTTCTGCCGGACGCGAGACCGCGTGATTCTCCAACTTTCAGGAAGGAACTCCCCATGAACCAATCCCCGTTGGTCGTCGTCGGAGCAATCCTGGTCGTCCTCGGATTGATCGGCTTCGCCATCCCGATCTTCACGACCCAGGAGACCACGGAACTGGCCAGGGTGGGCGAGCTCAAGCTCCAGGCCACCGAATCCACGTCGCACATCATTCCGCCGTTGCTGAGCGGGGGCGTCCTGGTCCTTGGCATCGTATTGATCGGCGCAGGCCTCTATCGGAAGAAGTAGAAGCCGGTTCGCCGACACCAGACCGGTCCCCAGGCCGCCGTCAGCCTCAGCTTACCCGCGACGATGACGTCCTCATGTCGAATAGTCCGCCTGGATCAGGCGTGACAGGGCCGCGGCCAGTTCCTCGGCACTGAAGGGCTTTCGAAGCACCGGGCGGTCGAGGTCGCCCTTTGCATTGTTGTCTGCCCTGTTGCCCGTACAATAGACAAACGGAACGCCGTGCCGTGCCAGGGCTTCCGCGACCGGCACGCTGTCGCGGCCGCCAAGGTTCACGTCGAGCAGGGCGAGGTCGAACTGCTGCCCGCCGACAAGAGTCAGAGCCTTGGCGATGCTCGAGGCGCTGACCACGGAGCTGCAACCGAGGTCAGACAGCATGCCTTCGATCATCATGAGGATTATGATTTCATCCTCGACGACCAGCATCCGGAGGCCTGAAAGCAGCTTATCCAACAGGGTCACCGTCCGGCGCGGGGATGTCGATGGTACAGACAACACCCTCCGGCCTGTAGTCGAGCCCCACGTCGGCGCCCAGCTCATGGGTCAGTCCGCGCTCGATCGCATTCGAGCCGAAGCCCTTGTGCGACGGCGGCTTCACCAAAGGGCCCCCTGTCTCCTGCCATTTCAGGACGAGGTGGCTGCCCCCGGGTCCATCGAGTGTGTTCCACTCGATCCGGACCTTTCCTTGCGCATTCGACCACGCGCCATATTTCAGGGCGTTGGTCCCGAGTTCATTGAAGACAACGGAGAGCGCCAAGGCTGTCCTGGGCGGGAACCGCACGTCTTCGCCGATGAGCTCAATACGATCGGGATCGGCACCCGTGAAGGGCTGCAGCGCTTCGCTGATCACCTGCCGCAGTCCGGCGCCTTTCCAGTCTTCCCGTGTGAGGAGATCGTGCGACCGCGAAAGCGCAAAGAGCCGGGACTCGATCGCCTCGCGCGCAACCTTGGAGTCCGGGGTCACCCGCAGCGCCTGCCAGACGATCGATTGCACGACGGCGAGCGTGTTTTTCACGCGGTGATTCAGCTCATCGATGAGCGCCAGGGATTGCGCCTGCTGAGCCTTTAGGACGGAAAGGTCGACGAAGGACACAAAGTACTGGACGATCCTGCCCTGCTCGTTGCGGACAGGGCTGACGAACAGCCCGACCCAGAAGGTGCTGCCGTCCTTTCTTCGGTACTGCAGCTCGCAACCGCCTTCCGACTTGCCCGAGAACTCCGCGTCGATGGCGGCCTGCCCCTCAGCATCCGCCGCATGGGCCAAGAGGAAACTGAAGCTCTTGCCGAGGACTTCCGTGCGTTGATATCCCGTCAAGGCGACGAAGGCGTCGTTGGCAAAAATGATCGGATTGTCGGGCGCCGTGGCATCCGTGAACACCATGGCCATTCGAGTCGTCTCAGCGGCCACGACGAATGGGCCAAGATTATCCCGGAATTCCTTGACCTCGGCCTCGGCCACCTTCTGACCGGCGGATTTCTTGGTCAAGTCGGTCAAGCTGGTAGTCCCTCCGGTTGTTCGACGTCTCAGGAACCGGGAGCCGCCAGCCGCGATCAGGAAGGCTCAGACACGAAACCTGCCATGCCGGTTCAATGCGCGCATTTTCACTATGTCCATTATGCGACATTGTAGATTCAGGTCAATGCGACGTGACTGACAGCTCCCGTGAAGGATTTTCTGCAGCAACGGAACATTACAATCACCCCCCCGCGAAGCCCGGAGGTAGGCTGGCGCGGCGTTTGTCTCAGATCAAATCTGACTCGAGACCAATCGAGTAGATTTTTGCGTCGTCTCGCCACGCAAGTGGTTAGTTGGATCTTGAAAGCGGTCTGGGTGTCCGAGGTCGCAACGAATGCGTGAAGCAGACTAGGCGGATGTCAATTGACCGAGCCGGTCGACCAGCAACGGAGCACATGGGCAGGCGACGAATGAAGACGGATCTCGCGTCGACTCTTCCTCCTGTGGCTGCACATCCTCCACCTCTGGAGAAACCGGAGGTGTTGCAGACAGCGCCCGATATAACGATCGCGGCGATCAAGCCCGCACCTGCAGGCGATCACTTCGACGCGGAGCTGCGCGACTTCGATCTTACCCGCGATCTGCTTCTGTTTACGCGCGTCCTGCGCCAGGCCCCGGGCGGTGGGCGCGTGATGGCGATTTTCGTTGCCTCGATCGTCGTCACCATCGGCAACATGGTCGGGCAGGTGTGGCTCAATGAATGGAACGGGCAGTTCTTCGATGCCCTGGCGCGCAAGGAGATGGCCGAGTTCCTCCATCATTTGTGGACGTTCGTCATCATCATCGCCGTTCTGCTGGCGCTCACGGTGGCGCAAACCTTTCTCCAGGAACGACTGAAGCTTCGGCTGAGGGAGTGGATCGCTCGTCACCTCCTGGTCGCGTGGCTCAAGCCGATGCGTGTCTATCAACTGAGCTTCGCAGGTCCGTATGGACGCAACCCCGACCAGCGGCTGCAGGAGGATACGCGCCTGCTCGGCGACCTCACCGCGGACCTCGGCTGCGGACTCGTCTACTCCCTGCTCCAGATCGTGGCCTTCGTCGGAGTCCTGTGGGCGTTGTCGGCGCAGGTAGCCTTCGATGTGGCGGGCCACCACGTCGCCATTCCGGGCTACATGGTCTGGTGTGCCGTCGCCTATGCCCTGACCGGCTCCGGTCTGACCTGGCTCGTGGGGCGACCGCTGATTGCCCTGAACGCCGAGCGGTATGCGCGCGAGGCTGAGTTCCGCTTTGCCCTCGTGCGGGTGAATGAATCCGGCGAGAGCATTGCGCTGCATGGCGGCGAGGAGGACGAACACCGGCACCTCGGGGGCTCGCTCGAGGCAGTCATCGACACCATGAGACGTATTTCCTCGTCCCTCGCCCACCTCACCTGGATAACGGCGGGCACGGGATGGCTGTCACTCGTCGTTCCGATTCTCGTCGCCGCGCCGGCCTATTTCGGCGGCACCTTGAGCCTTGGCGGCCTGATCATGGTGGCCGGCGCCTTCAGCCAGGTGCAGTGGGCGATGCGATGGTTCGTCGACAACTTCTCGCGCCTCGCCGACTGGCGGGCGGCGATTCATCGGGTCGCGCGTTTCCGCGAAGTGCTGGACGACCTTCCCGCAATCGAGGAAGGCGCCGAGGAGATCAAGCGCGCCCCACACCCCGAGGGGAACCTTGCATTCGAGGGCGTACGCATCCTGCTTCCGGACGGACACATCATCATCGAGGAAGCCAGCGCCAGCTTCATGCCCGGCGACCGCGTGCTGATCGTCGGCGAGACCGGCGCCGGGAAATCGACCCTGTTTCGGGCGATCGCCGGCCTCTGGCCATGGGGTTCGGGAACCATCCTCACGCCGGCGCCCGAGGCCATGGCATTCCTGCCGCAGCGCCCCTATCTACCGCTCGGCACCTTGCGCAACGCCGTAACCTATCCGAGCCCGCCCGATGCCTATTCCGATGCCGACATTCGACGAGCGCTCGAACGGTGCGACCTCGGCAGTCTCGTCGCCAAGCTCGATCGCGAGGAACGATGGGACCGCGAGCTGTCGCTCGGCGAGCAGGAGCGTATCGCCTTCGCACGGCTCCTCCTGCATAAGCCGGGCTGGGTCTTTCTGGACGAGGCGACAGCCGCGCTCGACGAAGACAGCCAGCGCCATATCATGGGCTTGTTCAACGACGAGTTGAAGAACACGACCGTGCTGAGCATCGGCCACCGCCCCGATCTCGCTGTCTATCATACCCGGACGCTTCAACTGATCCATGGGCGAGAGGGAGCACGGCTCAGGCTTAAGCCATCGATTGTACCGCCCCCGCCCCGGCGGTGGATGCAGCGGGTCGCCGACTGGTGGCCCCCACCTCCCCCGCCCGGAAGTCGCTGAACGCGCTCCACCCCAGGCCGAGGAGTTCGACGCCCAGCTGTTTGAGACGGAGCATTGAGGATTATTGGCGACGCGTCTGAACTGCAAGCATCGCGATCAAAGCGGCGACCAAATAGACGCAGCCAATGATCAAGGCCGCATACACGTCGCCCAGTGCTGACAAAATGGCGCGATAGCCTGAAAGTGTGAGGAAGCCCAGACTTACAGTCAGCAGCGCGCCGACCAGCAGATAGCTGGCCGCTGTCACGGCAGCCTGCCGGGCGGCCTCAAGCGCGGCGGTAGCACCGAACAGCGCAGCCGACCGAGCGAGGGTGAGAAGCAGCATGGCGCCTGGGCTCCGTCGCCCCTCAGCGCCGGCGCAACGATGCCAGTAGGAACCCGACCGCGGCGGCTATGCCGACGGCAAGTAGTGGCTGCTTGCGGATGGAGTCTTCAAGGTGTTCGCGGCCTTCGGTGGCAGCGAATTTGGCCTTGTCCGCGCCCTTCGCCAGTTCATCGACCAAGGGGGTGGCACGTGAAAGAATGTCCCGCGCCCTCTCGCTCAAGGCCTTCAGCACCTCGGTACCTTCGGTCTTGGCCGCCTGCTCCATGGCAGCGGCAAGCTGTTCGATGTGCTCCTTGAGTGCCGCGTATTCGGCACTAAGGTAACGGGAAGTATCACTTGGACTACTCGAGGCCATAAGCTCCTCCATCCGAGTGGGCAATGTGGCAGGGAATTGCAGATCGCCTCTTGATCTGTATCAAGGAGCCGAGGCCGGTCATTCGGCAGCAATTGTCTTGGATCTGACCTACCGTCGGTACTGCCACGAATTCGCGGCTGTACTGGATGGTAAGGGCCCTCCCGGCGCATCTGGCGGGGTACACGCCAAGGGTTCATCGTAGGCAAATATGCGCACCGTTGAAGACAAAGCCTTCCTGTTGCTGATCGTCGCGGTATCGCTGGCTTTTGCATGGATCGTCTGGCCGTTCTATGGAGCGGTGCTCTGGGGAATCGTCACGACAATTCTGTTCGCACCGTTGTACCGACGACTGACGAAGACCATGGGGCAGAGGCGCAACCTTGCAGCCCTCTCAACAGTCGTCATCATCGTGGCGATCGTGATTCTACCGTTGACACTGCTTGGGGTGTCCTTGGTGCAGGAAGCGTCAGCCGTTTACAGACGGATGCAGGCTGGAGAGCTGGACCTCGCCCGGATGTTCCAGCAGATGGTGGACGCGTTGCCCGCATGGGCAACCGGTCTTCTGGATCACTTCGGGCTCGTGAGCATGGTCGAGCTGCAGGAAAGAGTGTCCGACAGCGTCATGAAGGGCGGCCAGTTCTTTGCCGGGCAGGCCTTCAGTATCGGCCTGAACACGTTCGACTTCATCGCGAACCTGTTCGTGATGCTGTACCTGCTGTTCTTCCTGCTCCGCGACGAGGCCGCACTTTTCGTGCGCATCAAGAACGCGATTCCGCTCCGCGCCGAGCAAAAGCAGGCCCTGTTGCTCAAGTTCACCGTCGTCATCCGCGCGACGGTCAAAGGCGACCTGCTCGTGGCCCTTCTGCAAGGCGCGCTGGGTGGCCTGATCTTCTGGATTCTCGGTATCGGCGCTCCGTTGCTATGGGCCGTCGTCATGGCCTTCCTGTCATTGTTGCCCATGGTAGGCGCCGGTTTGGTCTGGCTGCCGGTTGCTATCTATTTGCTGGCGACCGGGGCTCTGTGGCAGGGCGTCGGATTGATCGCGTACGGAACGCTCGTCATCGGCCTTGTCGACAATTTCCTGCGTCCGATCCTGGTCGGCAAAGACACCAAGATGCCAGGCTACCTTGTGCTGATCTCTACACTCGGTGGCCTCGCGTCCTTCGGACTCAACGGGTTTGTCCTCGGGCCGGTGATCGCGGCCATGTTTATCGCTGCCTGGGACATTTTTTCCGCATCTAGACTGGAAGCAATTGACGACAGCACCGGTTGCTGAGGGCAGCATCAATTCGCATTACGATGGTCGCGTGAAGAGGTTTTGGCAGACGGGGAGCTAACGCAGGCAGTCGTAGTTTGTTGCCCAGCGGCAGGGACCAGAGTGGAAGCCTGCGATGCCGGAGCGCCCGTCCGGCGAACCTAGTCCGTGTGCGTTCGCCTTAAGGTGTCGCAACGTTAACGTCCTGACTGAAGTTGCAGTTCGTTCTTAACGCGAAGTGTTCGCAACGAAATGACACCTTGCGCCGCAGCGTAGTCGTGTGACGACTGTCCCTACCAATATTAGTTCCGGCAGTATCCATGGTACAATCCGCCAAGGATCGGCCGTGCGACGACTTGGCCGAGCCGTTGGGCAGGCCGCGGCCTGGGCGAATCCTTGTTGAGCGATAGGTGTGTCCGGGTGTTGTTGTAGTAGGCGGCATAGCCAGCCAGGATCCGACGCAGATGTGCCTCGCCGAATACGACGATGTGATTAAGGCATTCGCGGCGGACCGAACCGATCAGTCTCTCCGCGTACCCATTCTGCCAAGGTGAGCGCGAGGCCGTCGGGTGGTCACGTATGCCCATTGCCGCCAGACGCCTGGTGACGGCATGCCCATAAGATGCGTCGCGGTCCCGGATCAGATAGTCCGGCACTTCGTTCCACGGGAACGCATCAGTGATCTGGCGGGCAAGTCGGGATGGCCCCACTGCAACCAAGCGACCGCTTCCGCGTTATCATGGCGCGCTTAACATGGCGTCACAGGAGAGTTCGATGGGAAGCGAGAAGGACAAGATCAAAGGCACTGCCAACCAGGCCGTAGGCAGGATCAAACAGGGCGTCGGCGAAGCGACCAAGAACGAAGAACTGAAGAGCAAAGGTCGCGCGCAGGAAGCCAAGGGAGTGGCGCAGGAAGCCATCGGTAAGGCAAAGGAAGCCATCAAGAAGGCGGTAGACCTCTGAGACTGCCGCCGCCGCGGAAAAGACGCTTGTGCAAATCTTCAAGAAGAACGCGCACAACACCGTGAAATCAAGATGCCGGCGGGCTGTATCATTTGGGAAGCCGCGATAGGGCGATTCGGCCATAGGATCTAGTCGCCGGCGATCCTTGGCTGGCAACAGTGCCAGTAACCTGTTGGCATGAG
>JAQSDW010000211.1:0-5474 GCA_029946105.1 Reyranella sp.
CCACTGGAGTGGCGCGCTCCCATGAATCATCACAGCCCGAGCACCATCTTGCTGATGATGCCCTTCTGGATCTCGTTGCTGCCGCCGTAGATCGTGGTCTTGCGCGTGTTGAAGTAGCGCGGTGCTGCGAGGTGGGCGTACTCGGGCCCGACCGGCGCCTCGTTGGTGCCCTGCCACAGCAGGCCCGGCAGGTACGGCGCGGAATATTCGCCGGCGGCTTCCATGGTGAGTTCGGTGATGCGCTGCTGGATTTCCGAGCCGCGAATTTTCAGGCCCGACACTTCAGGCCCGGGCTGGCCGCCATGCGCCATCGACGACAGCACGCGGAGCTCGGTGTACTCGAGCGCCGTCACCTGGATTTCGAGGTCGGCGATCTTCTCGGCGAAGGTCTTGTTCTCGATCAGCGGCCGGCCGTTGTCCTGTTCGGCGCGGGCGATGTCCTTCAGCGCCGCGACGCCGCGCTTGGACTGCGGCACCGCGGCGATGCCCAGCCGCTCGTTGGCGAGCAGGAACTTGGCGCAGGTCCAGCCTTCGTTCTCCTTGCCGACCAGGTTGGCGACCGGAACCTTCACATTGTCGAAGAAGACCTCGTTCACCTCGTGGCCGCCGTCGGCCATGATGATGGGCTTCACCGTGATGCCCGGCGTCTTCATGTCGATCAGCAGGAAGGAGATGCCCTCCTGCGGCTTGGACTTGGAATCGGTGCGCACGAGACAGAAGATCCAGTCGGCCCAGTGGCCCATGGTGTTCCAGGTCTTCGAGCCGTTGACGATATAGTGGTCGCCTTCCTTCTCGGCCTTGGTGCGGAGCGAGGCGAGGTCGGAGCCGGACCCCGGCTCGGAATAGCCCTGGCACCACCACACCGTGCTTTCGCGGATCGCCGGCAGGTAGGCCGCCTTCTGCTCTTCGGTGCCGAAGGTGTAGATCACCGGACCGACCATCTTGGTGCCGAACGGGATGATGCCGGGCGCGTATTCCTCGGCGCAGATGTTCTCGAAGATATAGCGTTCCGCCGGCGTGAAGCCGGGACCGCCGTGCTTCTTCGGCCACGTGTAGACCAGCCAGCCCTTCTTCCCGAGCGCCTGCTGCCAGCGCATGTAGTCGTCGCGGCCGAGGTGCTTGCCGTTCTTCACCTTGTCGCGCGTATCGGCGGGCAAGTTGGCGTGCACGAAGGCACGTACCTCGTCGGCGAATTTCTGTTCGTCAGGTGTGAAAGCAAGGTCCATGCGTCCCTCCCGGGCCGGGTTTTCGATTTGCCGGGAGTTTAGCCACGAGCCCGGTCCGGACAAGCGCGCTGGCGTCGCTTCGCGGCTGAATGCGCCGCGAAGCGGAACGGGTTTACGTAGGAAAACGGTTACGTCAGGGCACCAGAAGAATCTTGTCCGCCTTCAATTTCTCGATCGCGGCGTCGCTCAGGCCAGCCTCGCGCAACACCTCCACCCCGTCGCCGCCGATGCGCGGCGCATGGCGGCGGAAGTCGGTCTTGGTCTTCTCGAAATCGAGCGGACTGGCGAAGGTCGTGATCGGGCCCTCGGTCGGATGCTCGCGCTCGGTGAAGAAGCCGGTCGCCTTGAGGTGCGGATCGTCGACCAGCTCCTCAAGCGTGTGCACCGGCATGGCCGGGATGTCGGCCTTGTCGAACATTTCCAGCCAGTCCTCGGTGGTGCGATCCTTCAGCAGGCTGTCGAGCACCTGATAGAGCTCGCTGAAATGCTTCGGCCGCTCGTTCTTGTCGACGAACTTCTTCTCCTTGGCGAGATCGGGCCGGCCGGCCAGCTCGAAGAAGGCGATCCAGTGCTGGTCGGTGTAGGGCAGCGCGCAGATGTAGCCGTTCAGCGTCGGGAACGGATGGCGATACTTGTTGATGATGCGGTCATAGCCCATCGCGCCGCGCTCAGGCTTCCAGGTCGCGCCGAACAGATGCTCGGTCAGCCAGAACGAGGCCAGCGTCTCCAGCATCGGCACCTCGATCATCTGTCCCTCGCCCGTGCACTTGCGGTGATAGAGCGCGGCCAGCACGGCGATGCAGAGATGAAGGCCCGTCGTCTTGTCGGCGATCAGGCTCGGCATGAAGCGCGGCGGCTCGCCGTCGACGCGGCTCTGCAGCGAGGCCGCCCCGCTCACGCCCTGGACGAGATCGTCGAAGGCGGGCTTGTGGCCGTAGGGCCCCTTGCGCGCATAGCCCAGTGAATAGGCATAGACGATCGAGGGATTGATCTTCTTCAGATCCTCGTAGCCCAGCCCCAGCCGCTCGATCGCGGCGGGCCGGCTGTTGTGGATGAACAGGTCGGCGGTCTTGATCATGTCCTTCAGGACCGCCACGGCCTCGGGCTTCTTGAGATCGAGGCAGATCGAGCGCTTGTTGCGGTTGGCCGCCATGTAGATCGGGCCCATGCCCTTGTCGCGGCCCATCACGCCGCCCGACAGGCGTAAGAGATCGCCTTCCGGCGGCTCGACCTTGATCACGTCGGCGCCCATGTCGGCCAGATGCTGCGTGGCGAACGGCCCCAACAGCACCGCCGTCAGATCGATCACGCGCACGCCCGTCAACGGTCCCGGCATCCCTGCTCCCTCTCGACTGGCCCTCTCGACTGGCACATCGGGCGTGCACTATGACATGGGGCCGCCTTTGTCCGCATGCCGTCGATTCCAAGGAGCGAACCACCATGAAACAGGTCATCCCGGTCCCCGGTGTGCTGCCGTATGAGCCTTTCGGCTTCACCAACTGCGTTCGTCTCGGCGACGTCCTTTACCTGTCGGGAATCTCCGCGCTCGATCCCGAGGGCAAGGTGATCGGCGACGACATCGAGACACAGACCGTCCAGACCTACAGGAACATCGCGCAGGTGCTTCGCGCCGGCAGCTCGGGCCTCGACCGGATCCTGCAGATGACAAGCTTTGTCGTCGATCTCGGCAAGAACGGTGCGGGCTATGTTGCGGCCCGCCAGAAGATCCTGACCCAATCGACCTATACCAGCGCGACCATCGGCATCGCCGCTCTGATGATGCCCGGGCTGCTGCTGGAAGTGCAGTGCACCGCCGCCGTGGGCCCCTGACGTCGTCGCCCGAGATGACGGCAGCAATTTCACCGACGACATGGTACTCGAAGCGACACGCAAATTGAGAAGAGTTGAATGATGCCCGGAGCGTTGGACGGTTTGCTGGTGGTGAGCGTCGAACAGGCGGTCGCCGCCCCTTATTGCGCGGCGCGTCTGGCCGATGCCGGCGCCCGCGTCCTCAAGATCGAGCGGCCGGAAGGCGATTTCGCGCGCGCCTACGACGGTTACGTGAAGGGCGAGTCGAGCTATTTCGTCTGGCTGAATCGCGGCAAACAGTCGGTCGCCCTCGATTTCAAGCAGGCCGACGATCTCGCGCTGCTGCACCGCATGATCGCCAAAGCCGACGTGCTGATCCAGAACCTGGCGCCGGGGGCGGCCGAACGCGCGGGCTTCGGCTCGGCCGCGATGCGCGCCGAGCACAAGAAGCTGATCACCGTCGATGTCTCGGGCTACGGCGATCACGGCCCCTACAAGAACCGCCGCGCCTACGATCTCCTGGTGCAGGCCGAGAGCGGCCTCGCCTCGATCACCGGCACCGAGCACGCACCCGGCCGTGTCGGCATCTCCGCCACCGACATCGGCACCGGCATGTATGCCCATGCCGCTGTCCTCGAAGCCTTACTGGCGCGCCACAAGACCGGCGAGGGCCGCGCCATCTCGGTCTCGCTGTTCTCCTCGATGGCCGAATGGATGACGGTGCCGCTGCTGGCGATGGACTACGCCGCCTACGAATGGCCGCGGCTCGGTCTCACCCATCCGTTCATCGCGCCCTACGGCGTCTATCCGAGCGCCGACAAGGTGCCGCTCCTGATCTCGATCCAGAACGACCGCGAGTTCGAGCGTCTCTGCCACGGCGTGCTCGACCGGCCGGGCCTCGAGAAGGATCCCGACTACGCCACCAACAAGGATCGCAATTCGCGGCGCGACGCCACCAATGCCATCGTCGCCAAGAGCTTCGGTGCCCAGAGCTTCGAGGCGCTGGCCGCCAAGCTCGACGCCGCGCAGATCGCCTGGGCGCGCGTAAGCTCGGTCGGCGATCTTTCCAAGCATCCGCAGCTCCGCCGCACCGTGTTCACCTCGAACAAGGGCGAGGTTTCCATCCCCGCACTTGCCGCTTCCTACGCGGGCGAGCCCGAGCGGCTGGGCGACGTGCCGACGCTCGGCCAGCACACGGACCAGGTGCGCCGCGAGTTCTCCGCCTGATGTCGAAGTGGCTGACCGGCCTGCGCCTTGCAGGCTACGGCGGCGCCTACTTCTTCGCCGCCGGCGCCTTCATGAGCTACTGGCCGGTGTGGCTGCACGACCGCGGTGTCACCGACACCGAGATCGGCACGCTGTTCATGTCGCGCCAGCTCGTCTCGGTGGTCGCCACGCTCTCCGTTGGCTGGATCGCCCATCGCCTGGGCGGCCCGCGCGGCGTGATGGTGACGCTCGGCCTCGCGGCGGTCGTGATGATCGTGGCCTACGACTTCTCCACGACGTTTCTCGCGATCTTCGTCGTCACCATGATCTGGGGCTTCCTGTGGTCGCCGCCCATGCCGCTCTACGACGGCGTGCTGGTGACCGAGACCAAGCGTCATGGCCTCGATTATGCGCGCGTGCGCCTGTGGAGCTCTGTCGCCTTCATCGCCGGCACCTTCGTGGCCGGCATCGCCGTCGACCGCTACGGCCCGCCCTGGGTGCTCTATGTCGGCATGGCCAGCATCGTGCTGCTGGCGCCCTGCGCCCTGCTGCTGCCCGCCGCGCCCGCCCGGGCGCCCGGCGTCGAGCCTGCCCACACCGCGATCAGGATCGGTAGCCTGCTGCGCCAGCCGGCGTTCCTCTTGTTCCTCGCCGCGACCGGCCTGTGCGCCGCCAGCCACTCCGTCCTCTACAGCTTCGGCACGCTGACCTGGCGCGCCGCCGGCATCGACGACGTCACCATCAGCGCGCTGTGGGCCGAGAGCGTCGCCATCGAGATCGTGCTGATGTTGTTCGGCGGCTGGCTGCTGAAGCGTCTGGGAGTCTGCGGCCTGATTGCGCTCGGCCTCGGCGCCGGCCTCGTGCGCTGGACCGCCATGGCCTTCACAACCGAGCTGTGGGCGCTGGTGATGCTGCAGGCGCTGCATTCCTGCACCTTCGCCGCCTGCCACCTGGGCGCCATGGCCTTCCTGCAGCGCGCGCTGCCGGCCCATGGCGCGGCGATCGGCCAGAGTCTCTATTATGCGCTCGGCACCGGCGCCACGCAGGCGCTGGTCTACCAGTTCTCCGGCCTGCTCTATTCGACGTACGGCCAGCACGCGTTCCTGGGCATGGTCGTCGTCAGCGCCATCGGCATGTGCGCCCTGATCGCACTCTCCCGCACCTGGAAGGGCGGGCTGCTGGTCTCTCAGTCAGGTTGAATCGCCGATTAACCCTGATCGGGGGAGCGGGGGG
>JAQSDW010000211.1:5484-50483 GCA_029946105.1 Reyranella sp.
TGAGCGCCACTGGAGTGGCGCGCTCCCCTGAACGCCCGACCGCGGACGATGACCAGACTTCAAATCATCCCGCGCTAGCGCGAGCGCCCTCTTCCCGTCACCGGCCAGATCTCGACCAGCGTGTCGCCCTTCACCACGTGATAGCTCTCGTACATGTTGACGGTCGGGTCGCAGTGCGGCGGCACCAGGATCACCTGGTCGCCCAGCGCAGGTGCAGCCTGGCCTTCGGGCGCGATCACGGCGAGATGCTCGTCGCCCATGAAGCGTGTCGTGGCACCTTCAACTGCGCCCTTCAGAATCATCGGCGGGCCCTTCTCGGTGGCCATCGCCTTCAGGCCGGCGTCGACCGTCACCATGCCAGCGGTGTTGGCGCTGACCACGCGCGCATCGATCTGCAGCGCCTGCTCGAAGGTCGGCTTGTCGAGGCCCCGCAGGTCGCAGACGTTGTAGTCGTGGTCCATGAACACATAGGAGCCGACCTGCAGCTCGGTGAAGACACCCAGCTTGGCATCGATGAGATGCGTGCCGGTACCCGAGCCGGTAATGATCCCGGGCTTCAATCCGGCGGCCTCCAGCTTCGCGAGGATGCCCTTCAGATACTCGGTGCGCTCCTCGATCTCGGCCTTGCGCTGGGCGAAGTCGACGATGTGCTGGTGCCTGCCGCAATAGAACTGCACGCCCCCATACTTCAATGCCTTCTGCTTCACGACCAGCTGCACCAACTCGACCGCGGCCTCGGGCGAGGCAACGCCGGTGCGATGGATGCCGGGGTCGATGTCGACGATCACCGTCAGCTTCTGACCGGCATTCGCCGCGGCCGCGGCCAGCGCCTCGACATTGGCCGGATGGTCGACCACCACCATCAGCCCCTTCACCTTGCCGTTGAGCTCGATCAGCCGCGCGATCGCCTGCGGCGTCACGACCGGCGAGGTGATGTGCAGCCCCTCGATGCCTTCCTCGCCCAGCGCCTCGGCCTCGCCCAGCTTGGCGCAGCAGACGCCCACGGCACCGGCCGCCACCTGGCGGCGCGCGATGTCGGCCGACTTGTGGGTCTTGGAGTGCGGCCTGAGCTTCATGCCGTGCGCCCTGGCGAAGGACGCCATCTCCGCGATGTTGCGGTCGAGCATATCGAGATCGAGCACCAGCGCCGGCGTGTTCAGCGAACGCCTCGACCCCTGCTGGCCGATGAGATGTCCGTGCAGTTTTTGCGCTTCGCTCGTCATTTCTTCTGGTCCCCGGATTGAAGGTTGCGCACGACCATGGCCTCGCCGGTCGTGCCGCGGTTGACGCCCGCGCTTTTCATGAAGGTGTTGTCGCGGCCCGTGCCCCACAACGCAACACCCTGCGCCAGAAGGCCGCCATCGACCCTGATCGTCTCACCGGTGATGAAGCGCGCGTCATTGGAACACAGGAACGCCGCCACGTCGGCAATATGGTCGGGTTCGCCACGGTCGGGCCACGGCTGCTGCGAGAACTGCTTTTCGAATTTCTCCGGCCGACCACGATGAACCAGCGGCGTCGAGATCACGCCGGGCGCAATGCCGACGACCCGGATACGATCGGACCCGAGCTCGGCCGCGACATTCTCGATCAGGCTGATGACGGCGGCCTTGGCCGCGGAATAGGCGTGGCTGCCGCCGCCGCCCACCATGCCGGCGATCGAGGCGGTGACCAGAATGACGCCGCCTTGGCCGTGCTTCTTCATGGCGAGGGACGCATGCTTCATGCCCAGGAACACCGAGCGCGTCAGCACGGCGAAGGTATAGTCCCAGTCCTCGACACTGGTTTCGGCGATCGGGCCGAAGGCGCCGCCCACGCCGGCATTGAGATAGGCGATGTCGAGATGGCCGAAGCGCAGCTCGGCCGCCGCGACGATGGCCGCCACGTCGGCTTCCTTCGCCACGTCGCAGCGCACGAAGGCAATGTCGTCGCCGTGGCCCTGCGCCTTGGCGACGGCCACCGTCTCGGCGCCGTTGGTCTCGTTGAGGTCGGCCACCACCACCTTCGCGCCGTCGGCGAGAAAGCGCATGACGGTCGCGCGGCCCATGCCGCTCGCGCCGCCGGTGACAATGGCTACCTTGCCCGCCAATCGTTTCATTTCGCCCTCCGATGCCATGGTGCTGTTGCACCCGCCTGCGGGCAAGCCTAGCGTTTCGCATTGCCGCAGGAGATTCCGACATGAAGTTCGGCCTGTTCTACGAGATCTCCATCCCGCGTCCGTGGACGCCGGAGAAGGAGCGCACCGTCTACAACAACTGCCTGGAGCAGGTGAAACTGGCCGACGAGCTGGGCTTCGAGCATGTCTGGGCGGTCGAGCATCATTTCCTGGAGGAATACTCGCACTGCTCGGCGCCCGAGCTGTTCCTGACCGCCTGCGCCGTACTGACCAAGCGTATCCGCGTCGGCCACGGCATCGTGGTCTGCGTGCCCGAATTCAACCATCCCATAAAAATCGCCGAACGCACGGCGACGCTCGACATCCTGTCGGCCGGCCGCCTCGAAGTCGGCACCGGCCGCTCCGCCACCTGGACCGAACTCGGTGGTTTCGGCGCCAATCCCGACACGACCAAGAAGAGCTGGGACGAGTTCGTGCGCTGCCTGCCCAGGATGTGGATGCAGGAAACGTTTTCGTATCAGGGCGAGTTCTGGTCGATGCCGGAGCGCACCATCCTGCCCAAGCCCTACCAGAAGCCGCACCCGCCGATGTGGGTCGCCGTCACCAGCCCCGGCACCGAGATCGACGCCGCCGACCGCGGCCTCGGCAGCCTCGGTCTTTCCTTCGCGGGCTTCGGCGAACAGGAAAAGAAGATTTCGGACTACCGGCGGCGCATCCAATCCTGCGAGCCGGTCGGCGCCTTCGTGAACGAACAGGTCGCCACCACCAACTTCCTGTTCTGCCACGAAGACGAGAAGACCGGCGTCGAGATGGGCCAGAAGCTCGGCAACACCTTCAACTATCTGGCGACGCAGCTCATCTCGACCCGCGAGGTCTATTCCTCGCCGTCGTACCAGTCGCTGGGCCTGCTGCCGGCCTTGCGCCGCGCCGCGACAGGGCCCGACGCCTCGGAGCAGCAGACCGAGGGCATGGCCTACGGCGATCCGGCGCGCATCATTCGCGCCGTCAAGAAGTGGGAGTCGCTCGGCGTCGACTGCATCAACTTCATCCTCAACGCCAACGAGGTCGTGCCGCAGGAGCAGGTGATGGCGAGCCTGCGTCTCTTCGCCAAGGAAGTGATGCCGCACTTCGCCAGGAAGCCGGCGCAAGGCTCCCCGGCCCCCGTCTCCCCGGCAAACGTATCCGTCGCGGCAGGAGAATAGAGATGCCGCTTTATGGCGCCCTCGACCTCACGGCCAATCCTGCGGCGCTGCCGACGCTCGCCCATCTCGACACCGAGGCCTGGACGCTGCCCAAGGCGGAGATGCTCCAGCTCCTGATGGAAGTGCCGCGCACCTCGACCGAAAGCCTGCTGCCGAAGGCAATGCATCCGGCGTTGCCGTCCTATGTGATCCTGGCCGTCACGAAATATTCCAACAGCCCGGTCGGTCCGTTCAATCTCGCCATGCTGCGCCTCGGCAGCCGCGCCGGCGCCCATCCGCGTGGCTTTCTGCTGGGCGCCGTCGCCAGCACCGAGGCGGCAGCGAAAGAGTTGCGTGGCCGCTGGGGCTTTCCGGTCGAGGCCGGCGAGGTGAAGTTCGTCCGCCGGCACGACCGCATCATGGGCACGGTGAAGAAGGGCGGCAGGACGATCCTCGATGGTGCGCTCGTCGATCCGCAGCCGGTCTCCGGCACCGACGTGCAGTACATCAACTGGGTGACGGCGGCGAACGCGCCGCTCGACGGCAAGACCCAGCCCATGCTGATCCAGGTCGATCCCAAGTACACGTTCTACAAGGCCGAGCGCGGCAAGCCACAGGTGAGCACCTTCGACGCCGCAGCCTGGAACGCCGATGGCGTCACCCTGGCCGACCCGATCGTCGGCACCTGCAGCACGGTCGACACCGATCTGCCGCGCATCCGCTTCGTGATGGATCCGTTGAAGCCGGTGTTCCAAGGCACGCGGCGCATCAGAGAGTCGCGCGCCGACGAGTAGTTCTCGGCGTCGATCATCTTCATGCTCCTCTCTTCCCCCAATGGGCTATCGGATTCACACATCTCGGCCAGTCTTGTTGGCCAGATTCACTGTCGATCCAACAACAGCCTCATGTCGTAGCGCTCATTTGCGGATGCGCGCCATGCTCGGAGAGGTAAGACGACTGGCGCAGATGCTCATCGACACACCCCAGGTTGTCAAAGCGGATCGCGTCACCGGGGAAGATTGTTTTCTGGCGAAAGCCATGGTCGGCGATGTGCGAGAACTCGAGGCCGTGATTGATCGCTTCCTGCCTTTCTCATTGACAGACTCGGCCATCATCCAATCCTTAGCGGTCGTTCGACGCCTTCCCAGATTGTAGGCCGCCCGGCATAGGGCTGTGGGTTTGAGGTTATTCATGTTCCTCTCCCCCGCGAGGGGGAGAGGCTAGGTGAGGGGGAAGACAGGAGCTTGAAGGCATCGATCGATGCCCCCTGAATGGAAGCCGACGCTACCCGCTGTTGCGCAGGCCGGCGGCGATGCCGTTGATGCTGAGGTGGATGCCCTGCACCACCGCGGGGTCGGCATCGCCGGCGCGGTGACGCTTCAGCAGTTCGATCTGCACATGGTTGAGCGGGTCGATGTAGGGAAAGCGGTTGCGGATCGAGCGCGCCAGCAGCGGGTTGCGCTCCAGCAGCGTCTTCTGCCGCGTGATGGCGCAGACCACGTCGATCGAGGACTGCCATTCCTGTTGCACGCGGCTGAAGACCCGCCCGCGCAGCGCGGTGTCGGTCACCAGTTCGGAGTAGCGCGAGGCGATGGCGATGTCGCTCTTGGCCAGCACCATGTCCATGTTCGACAGGATGGTCCGGAAGAACGGCCAGTTGTCGTGCATCTCCTGCAGCATCGCCATGCCGTCACCAGGCCGCGCGGCGCTCCAGGCTTTTATCGCGGCGCCGAAGCCGTACCAGCCCGGCAGCATCAGGCGGCATTGCGCCCAGCTGAACACCCAGGGAATGGCGCGCAGGTCCTCGATGCCCTGCTTCTTGGATCGCGATGCCGGACGGCTGCCGATATTGAGCGAGGCGATTTCCTCCAGCACGGTGGACTCACGGAAATACTGGTCGAAGCCCGGGGTCTCGTAGACCAGGTCGCGGTAGGCACGGAAGGCGTGCGCCGACAGCTCCTCCATGACGGCGAGATAATCGGCCGGCGGCGGCGGCCGGTCGGCGTCGAGCAGCGACGCCTCGAGCGTGGCCGCGGCCAGGGTTTCGAGATTGCGCCGCCCGACCTCGGCGTTGGAATACTTGCCGGCGATCACCTCGCCCTGCTCGGTGATGCGGATCGCGCCCTGCACGGCGCCGGGCGGCTGGGCCAGGATCGCCTCGTAGCTCGGGCCCCCGCCGCGGCCGACCGAGCCGCCGCGGCCATGGAACAGGCGCAGCCCGATCTTGTGGCGCCTAAAAGTCTCGATCAGCACCAGCTCGGCCTTGTAGAGCTCCCAGGTCGAGGTGAGATAGCCGCCGTCCTTGTTGCTGTCGGAGTAGCCCAGCATCACTTCCTGCGTGCCGCCGCGCGAGGCGAGCAGGCGGCGATAGGCCGGCAGTCCGAGAAGATCGTCCATGATCTGCCCGCAGCGCTGCAGGTCGCCGATGGTCTCGAACAGCGGCACGATGTCGAGATCGAGCCGGCCCTCGCGCGGATGGAGCAGGCCCGCTTCCTTGAGCAGCACGGCCACTTCCAGGATGTCGGAAACGCTGTCGGCCTTGGAGATCACATAGTGGGGCATGGCGGCCAAGCCGTAGCGCCGATGCGCGTCGGCCGCGACCTGCAGCATCGCGAGTTCGGTGGCCGTTTCATCGCCATAGGTCAGGTAAGGCGAGGCCAGCGGCCGCATGTTGCCCAGTTCGCCGACCAGCAGTGCCGCGCGTGCCTCCTCGGCCAGCGTCGCATAGTCGGCGCCGAGTCCGGCCGCCTCGACGAGTTCGGCCATGACGCGCGCATGGATGTCGGAGTTTTGCCTGAGGTCGAGCGAGGCGAGATGAAAGCCGAAGACATCGACGGCGCGGCGCAGCGACCGCAGCCGGCCTCGTGCGAGACCCGCCGAGCCGTTTTCCGCCAGCGACCGGTAGACCGTTTCGAGATCCGCACGGAGATCGCCCGCCGCTTCATAGGCCGGCGCCGGGCCGACCGGCGGGTGCGGCGGTTCGAGCTTGTCGAGCGACCATGCGGTCGCGGCGAGGCGGGCGTAGATGCCGACGATCGCGCGCCGGTAGGGCTCGTCCTTGCGCTCCGGCGCACGATCGGGCGAGCTTTCGACCAGCCCGCGCAATCCCTCGGAGACGTGCACGATGCGTCCATCGAGCGACAGCTCGCCGCCCAGCAGGTGCAACTCCCCGAGATAGAAGCGCAGCGCGCGCTGGCTTTGCATGGTGAGCGTCTGGCTCGTCACCTCGGCGGTGACATAGGGATTGCCGTCGCGGTCGCCGCCGATCCAGCTCCCCATGCGCAGGAAGGACGGCACGTCGACCTCCTGCCAGGCGGGATCGGCGCCGCCGAGGCGATCCTCGAGGTCGGCGTAGAAGGCCGGCAAAGCGCGCAGGAACGTGTGGTCGTAATAGGCGAGACCGTTGGCGACCTCGTCGATGACCCTGAGTCGGCTGTCGCGCAGGATGCTGGTCTGCCACAGGGTGAGCACGGCGCGGCGCAATGCGCGGCGGTTGGCGCGCAGCTCCTCCGGCGTGAACTGGATGCGGTCGCGCTCGTCAAGCAGGCGCGAGATCTCCATCTCGCGGTCGATCGAACTCTTGCGACGGATCTCGGTCGGATGCGCCGTCAGGACCGCGCTGCAGAGCGCGTGGGCAAAGAATGCCTGCAGCCGCTCGCGGGAAACGCCGGCGCTCCTCGCGCGGCGGAGCGCATAGGCCATCGTGCCCTGCCGCGGCGCCGCCTTGGCCATGGCATAGGCCCGGGTGCGGCGGATGTGATGCTGGTCCTCGGCGATGTTGGCCAGGTGCGAAAAATGACCGAAGGCGCGGATGATGCGGATGGCCTGATCGGTCGGCAGGCCGCTCATGGTCGCCTGCAACTCCTGCCGGGCGGCCTGGTCGGCGTCGCGATGGAATTGTACGCCTGCGCGGCGGATGCGTTCGACGAGTTCGAACACGGGCTCGCCTTCCTGGGCGCGCACCGTATCGCCCAGGATGCGCCCGAGCAGCCTGGTGTCGTAGCGCAGCGGCACGTCCTTTTCGGGCGTTTCGGTCGGGCTCGGACGCTCCATGGGCTGCTTCTCCCTCCTGTCCCGCGACCGTTGCGCGGCCTGGTGTCCAGGCCGTTGCACGATCTAGACCACGATCACACCCTCGCCGCCGGCATAGAGCCTGTCGACCAGGGCGCGGCGCCGCTCGAGCGTGGCGCGCTGATTGATGTAGCCCTTGTCGGTGATCTCGTGGCCATCGACCGAGGGCGGCTCGGCCATCAGCAGCACGCGCCGGACCTGCATCGAGGAGCCCTTGGCCGCGGCGTTCATCGCGGCGAGCCCGCTCTTCAGCGTGTCGACCACCGCGGGATGCGCCAGCAACTCCGCCGTCGTGAGGGTCGCCTCCTTGTCGCCCGCGACTTGGCGGCAGGCGGCGATGTTGGGGAAGCCCAGCAGGCCCACCTGGTCGCGACCCTCGCCGCAGACCACGGCATCCTGCAGCACCGGCGTTGCCGCCGCGATCGCCGTGGTGCGCAGGGTGCCGACCAGCACGAAGGTGCCGCTCATCAGCTTGAAGTCCTCGACCACGCGGCCGTCGAAGATCAGGCCCCAGCTCGGATCGGCCGGGTCGACGAAGCGGCCGGCATCGCCGATCTTGTAGAAGCCCTCCTCGTCGAACATCTTCGCCGTGAGATCGGGTTGCTTGAAATAGCCCGGGGTCACGATCACGCTCTTCAGTCGGAGCTCATAGCGCCCCTCCTCGCCCGTCGGCACCATCTTGAGCTGCACGCCGGGATACGGCAGGCCGACCAGGCCGACGCGGTCCGACGCCCAGTGCACCGACGTCGCGGTCGGCGCCGTCTCGGTCGCGCCCCAACCGGTGATGAAGGGAATGCGACAGCCGGTGTGCTTCACCGCCAGCGTTTCCATGCGCTCGTAGAGATCGTCCGGCAGCGTGGCGCCGCCGTAGGACAGCACGTTGATATTGCCGAAGAAGCGCCGGGCGAGGACCTCGTCCTTTTCCAGCGCGGTCGCCAGCATGGCGTAGCCCGCCGGCACGTTCGAGAACGAGGTCGGCGAGACCTCGCGCAGGTTGCGCAGCGTCTCCTCGAACAGGCCGGGCAGCGGCTTGCCGTCGTCGATCCACGTCGTGCCGCCCTCGGCAAGATTGCCCTGGAAGGTGGCGTTGCCGCCCATCGTGTGGTTCCACGGCAGCCAGTCGAGCATGACCGGCGCTGGATCGGTGGGCTTGCGCACGCGCGCCATGCTCATCATCGCCACGTTGGCGCACATCATCTCCTGGGTGTTGATCACCGCCTTGGGCATGCCGGTGCTGCCCGAGGTGAACAGGAACTTGCCCACGGTGCCGGGCTCGATCTTCGCCACGGAAGCGGCCACCGCGTCGGTCGTCTTCGTGGCGACCAGTTCGCTCCACGGCAGCGACTGCATCAGGGGCGGCGGCTTGTCGACATGGACCAGCAGCACGCCCTCCAGATCCAGTGCCGCCAATGCCCTGGCGTAGATCTCACCATTCTGCACGAACACCAGGCCGGGCTTGACGAGATCGAAGACGTATTTCAGCTTGGCGTGGTCCTGGCTCATCACCGAATAGGCCGGCGAAACAGGCGCCACGGGCGCGCGCGCCTGCATGGCGGCCATGGTGAGCAGCGCGAACTCGATCGAGTTGGACGACAGGATCATCACCGGCCGGTCGGGCCCGAAGCCGCGATCGAGCAGCGCCTGCGTGGCCGCATCGACCTGCCGCTTGGCCTCGGCATAGCTGAGCTTCAGCCAGTCGCGATCCGGGCCGCGGCGCTGCGCCAGCCAGACCCTGTCCGGCACTTCCGCCGCCCACTTGGCGAGAAAAGCCGGCACGTGCTTTTCGTACGGTTTCAGTTGGTGGTTCGACTGCAGCACGACAGTGCCGTCGTCCCGCCGCTCGACCTTCACGTCGCGACTGAGAAACGTGATCGGCTTGAACGGGGCTTGCATGACGCTGTCCAATGTCGTTTCTCCCGCTACTCTATCTTGCAGCGATTTAGGGGCCAGAAGCGTCAGTGGGCAAGGATGCGTTTCAGATGACAGCAGTGCCAGCAACCCGCTGGCTGCAATTGTCGATCGGTGTCGCCTGCATGGTGACGATCGCCAATCTCCAGTACGGCTGGACGCTGTTCGTTCATCCGATCAACGAAAAATATGGCTGGGGCCGACCGGAAATCCAGGTCGCCTTCACCATTCTCGTGCTCGCCGAGACCTGGCTGATCCCTTTCGAGGGATGGTTCGTCGACCGGTTCGGGCCCAAGCGCGTCGTCCTGTTCGGCGGAGTCTTCGTCGGTATCGGATGGGTGATGAGCTCGTTTGCCGACACGCTGCTGCTGCTCTACGTCGCCGCCGCCCTCGGCGGCATCGGCGCGGGCGCCGTCTTCGGCACCTGCATCGGCAATGCGGTGCGGTGGTTCCCGAAACAGCGCGGCCTCGCAACCGGCCTGACCGCCGCGGGCTACGGCATGGGATCGGTGTTCACGCTGGTTCCGATCCAGAACATGATCCATTCGTCCGGCTATGAGGCGGCCTTCCTCTGGTTCGGCCTCGGCCAAGGCGTCGTCGTCTGCGTGTTGTCGTTTGCGCTGCGCGCCCCATGGCCGGGCGCGGTCCCCACCGCAGTACCCATCGTCGCCTCAGTCGCCCGCCCGGAACGCGACTACCGTCCGGCCGAAGTGCTGCGCGCGCCGATCTTCTGGCTCCTCTATGTGATGTTCATCCTGGTCGCCACCGGCGGCCTGGCGGCGACCGCGCAACTGGCGTCGATCGCGCGCGATTTCAAGGTTGCCGACGTTCCCGTCAGCCTTCTCGGGCTCACCCTGCCAGCACTGACGTTCGCGTTGGCCATCGACCGCGTCACCAATGGCATCACCCGTCCGTTCACCGGCTGGATCTCCGATCATCTCGGGCGCGAGAACACGATGTTCGTCGCCTTCACGATCGAAGCGGTCGGCATCGTGGCCTTGAGCGTCTATGGCCACGACCCGCTGGCCTTCGTCCTGCTGGGTGGCCTGGTCTTCTTCGCCTGGGGCGAGGTCGCCAGCCTGTTTCCCTCGATCTGCACGGACTGCTTCGGCACGAAGTACGTCACGACCAATGCCGGCATGCTCTACACGGCCAAGGGAATGGCATCGCTGCTCGTGCCGGTCCTGAGTTACATCGCGGTCGAGAGCGGCCACTGGCACACCGTGTTCATGATCACCGCCACCATGAACGCCATAGCCGCCGTTCTCGCCATCGCGGTCCTTGGCCCGATGCGGCGCCGGGTCGCCCGACGCGCTACGCCTTGAAGGCGGTGAGCGCCTTCTCGTCGAACTTCAGGCCGAGGCCGGGCTTGTCCGACAGCACGAGCTGGCCCTTCTCGATCGCCGGCGTCTCTTCATAGAGCGCCAGCATCCACGGCATGTATTCGACCGTGAGACCGTTCGGACACGCCGCCACCATGTGAACGAGGATCTCGGGCATGACGTGACTGACGACCGGCAGGTTAAAAGCCTCGGCCATGCCGGCCACCTTCATCCACTGGGTGACGCCGCCCACGCGCGCGAGATCGATCATGACGATGTCGACCGAGCGCGCCTCGATCATGTGGCGAAAGGGCACGATGCCCCAGACATATTCGCCGCCGGCGATCGGGGTCTTGAGGGCCGCGGTGACACGAGCGAGGCCGGCGAAGTCGTCGGCCGCGGTCACGTCCTCGAGCCAGAACAGGCCCACGTCCTCGATCCTGCTGCCGATGTCGATCGCCTGCTCCGGCCGCCAGCGCTGGTTGATGTCGCACATGAGCTTGATATCGGGACCGATCGCGTCGCGCACCACGCGCACGCGGCGTACCTCCTCGGCCGGCGTCGGATTGCCGGGCAGCGCCATCTGGGTCTTCATTTCCCTGAAACCCTTCTGCAGAAGGATCTGCGCCGCACGTTGCGCCTGGGAATCGGTGAGGCCGCGCCGCAGCGATCCCGACGCATAGGTCGGCACGCGATTGCGATGGCCGCCCAGCAGCTTCCACAGCGGCTGGTCGAGCGCCTTGCCCTTGATGTCCCACAGCGCCGTGTCGATCGCCGACAAGGCGAGCGTGAAGATGCCGGCCGGGCCGCTGTCGCCCGCAGCGGTGCGCAGCTTCTGCACGATGCTCTCGATCCGCATCGGATCCTCGCCGATCGTCAGCGCCGCCAACTCCTCGACCGCGACATGCAGGCTGCGGCTCATCTTGCCGCCGTAGAGCGTGACGCCGATGCCCTCGATGCTGCTATCGGTGCGTAGCCGCAGCGCGACCGTGGGCCGCGTGCGGCCGGCTTCCTCAGGCATGTTGGCCAGCGGGTCGTCCTCTGGAACCCGGAGCGCCAACGCTTCGAAACTGCTGATTTTCACGGTATTTCCTCCTCGGTCGGCCCGCACTCCGAAACCCGGATGCGACCTGAATGCCCGTTCACATTGTCACCATTTTCAGCCAGAGTCCGCCACAGCACAAAGGGAGAGAGCGATGGATTTCGAATACTCGGATCGCAGCAAGGCGCTGGTCGAGAAACTCAACAAATTCATGGACGAGGTCATCTATCCGGCCGAGTCCGTCTACGAAGAGCAGATGGAGAAGGCCAAGGACCGCTGGCAGCTCCCGCCCGTCCTCGAGACCTGCAAGGCCGAAGCGAAGACGCGCGGCCTGTGGAACATGTTCCTGCCGGCCGACCGCGAGACCGGCGACACGCACGGCACGATGGGCCTTTCCAACCTGGAATACGCGCCGATCTGCGAAGTGCTGGGCCGCTCCTCGATCGCTTCCGAAGCGGTCAACTGTTCGGCGCCCGACACCGGCAACATGGAAGTGTTCGCGCGCTACGGCACCAAGGAGCACAAGGAGAAGTGGCTGAAGCCGCTGCTGAACGGCGAGATCCGTTCCTGCTTCGCCATGACCGAGCCGGCCGTTGCCTCCTCGGATGCGCGTAACGTCGAGTGCCGCATCGAGAGCGACGGCAACGACTATGTCATCAACGGCCGCAAGTGGTGGTCGTCGGGCATGGGCGATCCGCGCTGCGCCGTCATCATCTTGATGGGCAAGAGCGATCCCAACGCGCCGGCCTATCGCCAGCAGTCGATGATCGTGGTGCCGCGCGACGCCAAGGGCATCAAGATCGTGAAGATGCTGCACGTGTTCGGCTACGACGACGCCCCGCACGGCCATGCCGAAGTGGTCTACGACAACGTCCGCGTGCCCAAGTCGGCCATTCTCCTCGGCGAGGGCCGCGGCTTCGAGATCGCCCAGGGCCGTCTCGGGCCGGGCCGCATCCATCACTGCATGCGGGCGATCGGCGTTGCCGAGCGCGCGCTCGAGATGGCGATCAAGCGGGCCAAGAGCCGCGTCGCCTTCGGCCAGCGCATCTCGGAGATGGGCGTCACCAAGGCCCATGTCGCCGACATGCGCATGGAGATCGACATGGCCCGCCTGCTGGTGCTGAAGGCTGCCTGGGCGATGGACAAGTTCGGCAACAAGGAAGCCCGCCAGCAGATCGCGATGATCAAGGTGGCGGTGCCCAACATCACATCGAAGGTCGTCGACCGCTGCCTGCAGCTCCATGGCGCCGGCGGTGTCTCCCAGGTGTTCAAGCTCGCCAGCATGTACGCCCACCAGCGCACGCTGCGCCTGGCCGACGGTCCGGACGAGGTCCATCGCGATCAGGTCGGCCGGCTCGAGATCGCCAAGTACAACTAGACCGACATACCTAAATCGGCTTCATGCCAGCAATGCGGGGCGCGACCTGCCGGGTCGCGCCCCGTTTCGTTAAGGTCGGGGCACGATGACCATCGCCAGCTATGCGCGGCGCCGCGCCGAAGCGCTCGGCCCGACGACGCGCGGCATCCTTTGGATGGTGCTGTGCGGCCTGAGCTTCGCCCTGCTCAATGCGCTCACGCGCATCATCACCGCCGACCTTCATCCGTGGCAGACGCAGTTCCTGCGCTACTGCTTCGGCGGCGTGGTCATCCTGCCCTTCCTTCTGCGCGGCGGACTGCACCTGCTGCAGACCAAGAACCTGCCGCTGCAGATCGGCCGCAACCTGGTGCACGCCGTCGCCTCGGGCCTCTGGTTCCTGGCGCTGCCGCTGGTGCCGTTGGCCGAGATCACGGCGATCAGCTTCACCGGCCCGATCTTCATGACTATCGGTGCGATGCTGTTCTTCGGGGAGACAGTGCGCGCGCGGCGCTGGATCGCGATCGGGCTCGGCTTCACCGGTATCCTGATCGTCCTCTATCCCAAGCTGCAGCTCGGCATCTCGGCAAGTTCGGCCAGCCTGTTGCTGCTCGTGGCCGCACCTGTTTCGGCGGGTTCCTACCTGATCGCCAAGGTCCTGATGCGACAGGACCAGCCGGAAACCATCGTGTTGTGGCAGTCCCTGCTCGTCTCGCTGTTCACCCTGCCCTTCGCCTTATGGTTCTGGCGGCCGGTCGCCGACATGCACCTGGCCCTGTTCGTGCTGGCCGGCATCCTGGGCTCGACCGGACATTACGCGCTCAACCGCTCGATCAAGGCCGCCGACATTTCCGCCACCCAGCCCGCGCGCTTCCTCGAACTGGTCTGGGCATCGGCGCTGGGCGCCCTGATCTGGGGCGACGTGCCGCCGGTCTGGACGTTCGTGGGCGCGATCGTGATCTTCGGTTCGACGACCTACATCGCCCGCCGCGAGGCGATTGCCGAACGCGACCGGCGCGCCGGCCTGCGCTGACGCCGCCCGCCGGACCGTTCGACTGAGGCTTGACGGGCGGACAGGGAGCGCGATCCTCTGGGGGTCGCGCCCTCGATCTTTGGCGCCCTTCTTCATCGCGTCAGGGGAGATGTCCGTGGAAAATCCGCCGCCGAAGAACCGGCACGTCACCGAGCATCTTGCCAACGAGCGCACGCTGCTGGCGTGGATCCGCACCGCCATCGCGGTGATGACGCTGGGCGTCGCCATCAACCGCTTCAGCCTGTTCCTGATGGAGATCCACAAGATCGCCCCGGGATCGCGAGCGGCCAACGTCCACGCCGAAAGCGTCGGCCTCGGCCTCGTCATCCTGAGCATCGTGCTGATGTGCGGCTCGCTCTGGCACTACTGCTACGTCACCTGGACGATCGAAAGCGAAACCTATGTGCCGGCGAACCGCATCCTGGTCCTTGCGTCGGTCGCCATCGTGGCGATGGGCGGCTCCGCCCTGATCTGGCTGTTCTAGCGCGTTCTTGCGGACTCCGCGGTCCTACACGCGGGCCGGCGGCCCGTCGGGCTGGCGCAACAGATCGGTTTCGGGCGCACCGGCCTCATAGGCGGACGCCAGCACCTCGGGATCGAACACCACGCCCACCGGGTTTTTGCGAAAGGCCTCGGTGTGGAAATAGGCAGCAGCCTCGGCCTTGCTGAAGCAGTCGACCTGCAGCTCGACCGCATTGACGTCGGGGTCGTGATAATAGAGCGAAACGGTGGGCTCGTGATGGATCGGCCAGAAGGGTTCGATGCCTCTGGCCTTCAGGCGCCGATAGGTCGCCAGCAGGTCGCCGATGCGCGGAAAGGCATAGGCGACGTGCGACAGGCCCGTGCTCTTGTCGTCGGGCGCCTGCAGGCCGCCGATGTTGATGATCGCAAGGCGATGATGCTCGTCGTCGTAGGTCAGGAAGCTCAGCATGTCGTCGCGATACACGACATGCATGTTCAGCACGGCCGTATACCAGTCGACCATCGCCGCGGCGTTCGACGAACGCAGCACGAAGTGGGCGAACAGGCTGGGCGCGATGGGCCTGGAATCGAGCGTGCGCCCCGCGCGCCCGGCGGTATCGAGGACAGTGTCCATGGGCGATCTCCTTCTTTCCCTACTTTAACGCCGGAACCTGGGCGGGGGATCTTGCGTTATAACTAACTGACTGGTAAGTTATTTAAATGAAGCCCGCCAAGCAACGCCGCGCACCCACCGAACGACCGCAGGAAATCCTCGACGCGGCGCTGGCATTGTTCGTCGAAAAGGGATTTGCCGCGACGCGCCTCGACGACGTGGCCAAGCGCGCCGGCCTCAGCAAGGCCGCCATCTATCTCTACTTCAGCGACAAGACCGCCCTGTTCGAGGGCGTCATCCAGCAGGCGGTCGGCCGCAACCTCGGCACCGTCGAAACCATGCTGGCCACCCATCGCGGGCCGGTCTCGGAGCTGATCCCGCGCATCCTGGAGTTCATGGCGAGCCGTATCGAAAACACGCCGATGGCCGCCGTCGCCAAACTGGTGATCGCCGAATCGCGCGCCTTCCCCGAGATCGGCCGCTTCTACCTCAAGGAAGTGATTGGCCGCGGCATTCCGCTGATGGAGGGCCTGATCACCCGCGGCATCACCGAGGGCGAGTTCCGCAAGGTCGATCCCGGCCTTACCGTCCGGTCGATGGTGGGCCCGATGCTGCTCGCCGTGATCTGGCGCACCGTGTTCGAGCCGATCGGCGCGGAGCCGCTCGACGTCCGCGCGCTGGCCCGGCATCACGCCGACCTGATGCTGCATGCGCTGCGCCCGACAGCGGAGGCGCCCTCATGAAACGCGCGCCTTTGATTGCGGTCGTCGCCATCGCGGCAACGATCCTCGTCACCTACGGAGTCTGGGGCGACCGCGCCCTCGCCCTGCTGGGCCTCGGTCCCGATCCCGCCCGTTATCTCGGCTATGTCGAAGGCGAGACCAGCCTGATCGCGCCGCCCATTGCCGGCCGCCTGATCGAACGGCCGGTCGAGCGCGGCCAACTCGTCAAGAAGGGCGACCGTCTGTTCGTGATCGATCCCGTGGTCGCCAAGTCCGAAGTGGCGCGCGCCGAAGCCACGCTCGCCGAAGCCAGGGCGCGCTACGAGAACATGCTGACCGGCAAGCGGCAGGAGGAGCAGGACGTCATTCGCGGCCAGCGCCGCGAGATCGAGGCGTCGATCGCGCTGGCCGAGACCGAGCTCAAGCGCCAGACCCAGCTTCTCGAACGCTCGATCACGACCCGCCAGGCCTATGACCAGGCCGAGTCGCAGGTCCGCCAGCTGAAGTCGCGCGCCGCCTCGCTCGCCGCCCAGGAAAGAGTGGGCGACCTCGCCGCGCGGCCCGACGAGATCGACGCGGCCAAGGCGCTGATCGGCCAGAACCAGGCCAACCTCGAGCAGATGCGGAAACGGCTCGACGACCTGATGCCGGCCGCGCCCGAAGATGCGCTGGTGGAGAACACCTTCTTCAACACGGGCGAGTGGGTGCCTGCCGGCACACCCGTGGTCTCGCTGCTGCCGTCGTTCCGCGTAAAACTGCGCTTCTTCGTACCCGAGGAGGACGTCGCTCAGGCAAAGGCCGGCAAGCAGGTCGGCTTCACCTGCGACGGCTGCCCGCCCGGCCTCAAGGCCACCATCATCTACGTCTCGCCACGGGCCGAGTTCACGCCGCCGGTCATCTATTCGCAGAGCGCGCGGACCAAACTCGTGTTCCTGGTCGAGGCGCGGCCCGAGACAGCGCAGGCACCGCTCTCGCCCGGCCTGCCGGTCGCCGTCCAGCCTTTTGCGGACTGACGGCGATGGCGCCCAACGCTCCGACCCTGGCGATCGACGTCCACGACCTGGTCAAGCGCTACGGCCCGCGCACCGTCGTCGACCGCTTCAGCCTGTCGATCGAGCAGGGCCGCATCTGCGGCTTCCTCGGCCCCAACGGCTCGGGCAAGACCACGACCTTGCGCATGATCTGCGGCCTGCTGACGCCCGATGGCGGCGGCGGCACGTGCCTCGGCTACGATCTCGTGCGCGACCGCGAGGCGATCAAGCGCCAGACCGGCTACATGACGCAGCGCTTCGGTCTCTACGAGGATCTTACCATCCGAGAGAACCTCGAGTTCGTGGCCCGCGTCTACGGCCTCGACCGGCTGCGCGAGCGCGTCGACCAATCGCTCGAGCGGCTGGGCCTCGCCACGCGCCAGGGCCAGCTCGCCGGCGCCCTCTCCGGCGGCTGGAAGCAGCGGCTGGCGCTCGCGGCTTGCGTGCTGCACGAACCCAAGCTGCTGCTGCTCGACGAGCCGACCGCCGGCGTCGATCCCAAGGCGCGGCGCGCCTTCTGGGACGAGATCCATGCCTATGCGGCCCAGGGCATCACCGTGCTGGTGTCGACGCACTACATGGACGAGGCCGAGCGCTGTCACGAGATCGCCTACATCGCCTATGGCGAACTGATGGCGCGCGGCACGGCCGCCGACATCGTCCGCCAGTCCAACCTTTCCGCCTTCATCGCGACCGGGCCCGGCGCCGACCGGCTGGCGACCAAGCTGCGCGATGCGCCCGGCGTCAGCGCCGCCGCGGCATTCGGCGCCACGCTCCATGTCTGCGGTCCCGACCCCGCCGCGCTGGAGCGCGCCATCGCGCCCTACCGGGCCGATCCCAACATCGCCTGGCACGAGGCCGAGCCGACTCTTGAAGACATCTTCATCCATCTCATGGGCAAGGCGCGCGACAATGCGCCGGGGGCATGAGCATGGCCCACTTGACCATTGGGCGCTTCGCCATGGGACAGGGGTTCCTGCGGCGGCTGGCCGCCATGATCATGAAGGAGGTGCTGCAGCTCAGGCGCGACCGGCTGACCTTCGCCATGATGTTCGGCATGCCGATCATGCAGCTCCTGCTGTTCGGCTATGCCATCGACACCGATCCGCACCGCCTGCCCGCGGCCGTGATCGCGGCCGACCAGAGCCAGATCACGCGCACCGTGCTCTCGGCGCTGGCCAACACCGGCTACATGAACTTCACCCATCGCCCGACGTCCGAGGAGGAGGCGAACGCGCTCCTGCAGCGCGGCGAGGTACAATTCGTCGTCACCATCCCGTCGGACTTCACCCGCCGGCTGGTGCGTGGCGAGCGGGCACAGATCCTGATCGACGCCGACGCCACCGATCCGCTGGCCGCCGCCAATCCGCTGGCCGCCGCCAGTCCCGCCATCAACCAGGCGCTCGCCCGCGACTTCATCGGCCCGCTCGCCGGCCTGCGCAACAAGGCCGACGCCGTCGAGCTCGTGGTGCAGCGCCGTTACAATCCCGAGGGCAAGTCGAGGCTCAACGTCGTGCCCGGCCTGCTGGCGGTGATCCTCACCATGACCATGGTGATGATGACGGCGCTGGCCGTCACCCGCGAACGCGAGCGCGGCACCATGGAGAACCTGCTCGCCATGCCGGTGCGGCCGATCGAGGTCATGATCGGCAAGATCGTGCCCTACATCGTCATCGGCTCGGTGCAGGTGATCGTGATCCTGCTGGTCTCGCGGCTACTGTTCGACGTCACCATCGAAGGCAGCGTCACCCTCCTCGCCCTCGGCACCGCGCTGTTCATCACCGTCAACCTCGCCATCGGCTTCACCATCTCGACGCTGACCCAGAACCAGCTCCAGGCCATGCAGGCCTCGTTCTTCATGATGCTGCCCTCGATCCTGCTGTCGGGATTCATGTTCCCCTTCCGCGGCATGCCGGTGTGGGCGCAGTGGTTGGGCGAGGCGCTGCCGGCCACGCATTTCATGCGCATCGTGCGCGGCGTCATGCTGAAGGGCGCCGATCTCGGTGCCGTCTCGGGCGAGCTGATCGCACTGGTCGCCATGCTGCTGATCGTCTCGACGCTGGCCATCAGCCGCTACAAGGTGACCCTCGACTAGACTCCGAGGTGCCGGTGCAGCACTTCCGGGTCTTCCCGCACCTGCCGCACGTCGAGGTTCTCGACGATGTGGCCGTTGTTGATGATGTAGACGCGGTCGGCCAGCGTCATGGCGGCGGAGATGTTCTGCTCGACGATCAGGATGGTCTGTCCCGCGTCGGCCAGCCTGCGGCATGTCACCAGCAGGTCATGCACCAGGATCGGGGCCAGGCCTTCGAACGGTTCGTCCAGCAGCACGATCTTCGGGTCGCGGATCAAGGCACGGCCGATCGCCAGCATCTGCTGCTCGCCACCCGAGAGGTCGGTGCCGCGGCTGGTGCGCCTCTCCTTGAGCCGCGGAAACATCTCGTAGATGCGATCCAGCGGCCAGCGACCTGGCGCCGTCAGGCCGGCAAGGATCAGGTTCTCCTCGACGTTGAGGCTACCGAAGATACGCCGATCTTCGTGTACCAGCTGCATGCCGGCCTGGGCGATCGCGTGGCTCTTGCGGCCGGCCACGTCGACACCGTCGAACATCACCCGTCCGGTGCGCGGCTGTACCACTCCCATCAGGCTCTTCAGCGTCGTACTCTTGCCGGCGCCGTTGCGGCCTAGCAGCGCCACGACCTCGTTGCGCTCCACACGTAGGGCGACATCGAAGAGGATATGGGAATCCCCGTAGTACGAATTCAGTCCGTCGACTTCGAGCAGGCTCATTCGTCGAGCACTCCGCCCAGATAGGCCTCGCGCACCTTGGCGTTGCCCTTGATTTCGTCCGGCGTGCCTTCGGCCAGCACGCGACCTTCCTGGAGGACCGTAATCCATTCCGCCAGCTCGAACAGCGCGTCCATGTCGTGATCGATGACGATCATCGTCCGGCCGCGGCTGATCGACTTCAGCAGGCTCACCGTCTCCACCCGCTCGCGCGGGCTCATGCCGGCAAGTGGCTCGTCGAGCAGCAACAGGCGCGGCGAGGTGGCAAGCGCAAGGCCGATCTCGAGCCGGCGCTTCTCGCCGTAGGCGAGCGCCGAGACGATGGTGTCGGCGCGGGCCACGAGGTCGACCAGATCAAGCGTGTGCTCGACTCGCTCGTGAAGGCCCGGGATGCTGTCGGGGTTGCGGAAGAGATCGAGCCGGAACTTGCCGCGCAGGTCGGCCAGCGCGGCAATCGTCAGGTTCTGCCGGACGGTGAGCCGCGAGAACAGCTGATTGACCTGATAGCTCTTGGTCAGGCCGAGCTGGCACACGTCGGTCACGCCCTTGCCGGTGATGTCCTGACCTTCGAAGGTGATGGTGCCCGAGGTCGGCGGGACCTCGCAGGTCAGCATCTTGAAGAAGGTGCTCTTTCCCGCTCCGTTCGGCCCGATGATGCCGCGCAATTCGCCCTGCGTCACCGTGAACTCGATGTCGCTGTTGGCGAGCAGGCCGCCATAGCGTTTGGTCAGGCCCGAAGCCTGCAGGATCGGGCCGGCAAAATCGTCGCGTTCGCGATGGCGTGCCGGCATCGGCGTCGCCTTCGGCGCGCCGGCGGGACGCGCGACGTCCAGCGGGGCCTGCTCGGCTTCGACCTCTGCCAAATCCTTGTAGCCGACCAGACGGAAGAGATCCCTGAAGCCGCCGATCAGCCCGTGGCGCAGGAAGACCACCAGCAGCACGAAAATCACCCCCAGCACCAGCTTCCAGGTGGCGCCAAGCCCCATCGTCTGCTGCAGGAAGTCGCTCAGGAACAGCCAGACCGCGGCGCCGAGCAGCGGGCCGAACAGCGTGCCGACGCCGCCGATCACCGTCTGCATGACGAGCTGACCGGACGTCTCGAAGGTGAAGGCATCGGGAGGCATGAAACCCTGGAGCACCCCCAGCAGGCCACCGGCGAAACCGGCATAGGTCGAGGCGATGACGAACGCCGTGAGCTTGTAGAGGGCAACCGAATGGCCGAGGGCGGCCACCCGTAACGGGTTGTCGCGGATGGCGCTCAGGATGGCGCCAACGGGTGAGCGCACGATTCGGAGCGCAACGACGATGCCGACGAAATAGCAGGCAGCCAGGAAGCCATACATCGACCAGCCGGTGCCGACTTTCCACGACAGGCCGAACAGTTCGAAAACCGGCGACGGCACGCCGGGCAGGCCGTTCTCGCCGCCCGTCCACTCCGACATCGGCGAGTTCTCGATGAAGAAGAACATCTCGGCGATCGCCACCGTGATCATGGCGAAGTAGATGCCGGTACGCCGCAAGGCGATGATGCCGATCAGCAGACCGACCAGCGTGGCGCCAATGGTGCCGATGAGCAGGGCGAGCGGCACACTGGTCATGCCGCTGCGGGTCAGTAGATAAGCAGTGATGAACCCGCCCGTGCCGTAGAGTGCCGACTGGCCGAACGACAGCAGGCCGGTGTAGCCGAACAGAATGTCGAAGCCGATCCCGAACAGGCCCCAGACCAGTATCTGGTTCACTGTGTTGGGCGAGAAGCCAAGATACGGCAGCACGTAGGGTGCCAGGATCAAACCGAGGGCAGTCAGCGCTTCGACGACCAAGGGACGCGGATGGCGCATGCGCAGCGAGCTCAATCGCGGCTCCGCGGACCAAATAGACCGCGCGGCCGCACCAGCAGGACCAGCGTCATTGCCGCAAACAGCATGACGTAGGAATAGCCCGGGTTGATCATCGAGGTGATGCTGAGGATCTGGCCCGCGATAAGTCCGCCCAGAATGGCTCCCGGAAAGGAACCGACTCCACCGATCACCACGACGACAAACGTCTGCACCAGGATCGCCTCGCCCATATCGGGGCTTAGAGACACGACCGGCGCATTCACGATCCCGGCAAAACCCGCCGCCATGGCGCCGATGCCGAACACCACCATGAAGATGCGGAACACGTTGATGCCCAGCGAATCCACCATGACGGCATCCTCGATGCCGGCGCGGACGATCATGCCCAGTCGCGTGCGGTAGAGAACGACGTAGAGTGCACCCAGCGCCAGCGCGACGATGCCGACCACCGCGAGGCGGTAGGTCGGATAGAGCATGAAGCCGAGCTGGGTGACGCCCTGTCCCCAGGCCGGCGGCGGCACCGACTTCGACAGGCCGCCGAACAGGAAGCGCACGAGTTCGACGAGGCAGATCGCCAGGCCGAAGGTGACCAGCATCTGGTCCTCCGGCGGGCGATCATAGAAGTGACGGATGATCAGGCGCTCGATCGCCACGCCCAGGATCATGACGAAGAGCGCGCCGCCTAGGATGGCCAGCGGAAACGATCCCGTCCCCTCGAAGACGAGGTAGCCGGCATAGCCGCCGACCATGAACATCGCGCCATGGGCGAGGTTGAGGACGCCCAGCGTGCCATAGATGATCGTCAGGCCGGAGCTGATGAGCGCAAGAAGCGCCCCCAGCACCAGCCCGTTGAACATCTGAGAGACGAGGTTAGCCCACGTGAACAACGCACGCCTCGTCTACCCTGCACACGACTTGCGAACTCCTGGCAACGATCAGGTCGAGGGCCCGAGGTTGCATCCGAACGCATCAGGCTTCTGCATCAGCGGTGCGCCGGGCAGAACATCGACGACATCCCAGTAGTCATCCTTGCTCTTCATGTCGGCCGCCTTCTTGCCGCGGACGATGACGACGGGACGGACGAGCTGGTGATCTTCCGCACGGAAGTAGACCTCGCCGACCGTCGACTGCAGCTTCTGGCCGCTCTCCAGGACCTTGATGACCGCCGGCGGATAGAAGGTGCCGGCCGTCTCGACGAAGTTCGCCCAGAAGGCGAACTGCAGGTAGCAGGCGTTGGCGCCCCACTCCGGCTTGTAGCCGTACTTCTTCTCGAAGGCTTCGACGAACATCTTGGCCAGCGGGAACTTGTCTTGCAGCGTCCACCAGAAGTCGGTGGCGGCATAGACGCCTTCCATCAGGTTACCGCCAACCTCGGGCGCGAGGAAGGGAACCTGGTAGGGCACCACCAGCTTCTGCTTCGCCAGCACGCCGAACTGCTTGGCCTGCTGGATCGACAGGACGGCATCGCGGCCCCAGTTGATGTTGAGGAAGATGTCGGCGCCCGAGTTGGAAATGTTGAGCAGGAAGGAGCTGAAGTCGGGTGCGCCGAGCGGCGAGACCTGGTTGGTCACCGTCGTCCAGCCGCCGTTCTTGTTTAGGAACTCCGACATCGATTTCTGGACGGTATGGCCGTACGTGTAGTCTGGCGTCAGATAGGCGGCCTTCTTGCCCTTGCCGAAGGTCTTGAGCAGGACGGGGCCGAGGCCGTTGGCCGCCGTTTCACCGTAGAAGCACTCACGGAAACCGTAGCGGACGCAGTCCTTACCCGTCGTGTCGTTGGAGCCGGAGATGCCGACCGCATAGAGCACCTTCTCGCGCTGCGCGAGCTTGTTCAGCGCCACAGCCACCGCGCTCGAGGTGCCACCGGTCATCAGCACTGCCTTGTTCTCGCTGATGAAGCGGGAAATGTTCTGCACCGCGTTGTTCGGCTTGGCGCCGTCGTCGGCAACACCGAACTTCACTTCCTTGCCCAGCACGCCCTTGGTCGTCTTGGGCGAAATCGCCTTGATCAACGGATGACCGCTGTTGATGTGCTCGATCGCCAGCTCATAGCCCTTGAGCTCGTCCTCGCCCTGCACGGCATAGGGGCCGGTGCGCGGCACCGAGATGCCGATGAACACCGAATTGCCGGACGACCCAGCGGGCCATGTTCCGATCGGCGGCTCATCCGCGGCCCAGGCGCTCGGAAAGAAGGAGGCGGACGTCATGCCCGCCGATGAAAAGGCGCTGATACCCGCGCCGGCGACGGCGGCCTGGCGAAGGAAATTACGACGCGAGGCAAACTGCTCGCCTGCCGATGACTTGGTTGTTTTCACATGATCCTCCCGGAGATTGATTCTTTCTTACGGGAAGCATGCCCCTCCTTTGGTAGGGGTCGCCTTATGCAGGCTTTATGATTCAAAGTAATGCTTCTGCGCGGAACGTTACCGAGGGACTGGAACATGACCGGGGTGGTTCGCAAGATCTCGAGTGCTAGATGGGACAGCCCCATCGTTGCCCGGCTCAGGCAATTCATCGATCTCGGTGCGGCCGAGGTCGATACTCTGCGCGCGCTGATCGAATGCGAGCTGAGCGTCGAGCGACGGCGCGACCTCGTCGTCGACGGCTACGAATACAGCAAGCTCAGCTTCATCAAGGAAGGCTTTGCCGCCCGCTACAAATTGCTGCGCAACGGCAGGCGCCAGATCATCAACGTCATGGTCCCTGGTGACATCATCGGTCTTCCCGGCAGCTTTCTCGACCAGGCCACCTTCTCGGTGATCGCGCTCACCGACATCAAGCTTGAGGTCTGTTCGCTCGAAGGGTTCGTTGCCGTGTGCCATCGCCAGCCCAGGTTCGGCCTCATGCTCACCTGGCTCGCCGTCCAGGAGGCGATGAGCTACGCCGATCGCGTCGTCGACATCGGTCGCCGCACGCCGGTCGAACGGCTCGCTCACTTCCTGCTCGAGATCCATGGGCGCCTGGTGCTGGTGGGAGCCTCTACCGAGACCAGCTTCGACCTGCCGATTTCGCAGGAGGTGATAAGCGATGCGCTGGGGCTCAGCGTTCCGCACCTCAATCGCATGTTCGCCAAACTGCGCACCGAAGGTCTGATCACCATCACCGACCGCCGCATCCAGTTCATCGGCAAGAAAGCGCTGTGCCTGCTCGCGCATTTCCAGCCAGCCCGAGTTGCCCGCATTCCGACCGTCCAGCCGCTCAAGCACGAACTGATCGCCTGATGGGCTGAACACGGCCTCGCATCGGCCTTGACCGGTGTCGGGGACACGGGCAAGCCCGAGGTCTGATGTCCGCGCCCACCGCCGACGCGCCCGACGCGCTGTCTCATCTCATCCCCTCGCGCGTCGCCCGTGGCTTCTTCCTCGCTGTCGTGTCCGGGCTGTTCTTCAATTTCCTGAACGGCGCTGTGAAGGAGTTGGCGAGCGAGATGCCGCCGCTCTATGTCGCCTGGGGTCGCTGGATCGGCGGCATCGTGCTGATCGTGCCATATCTATTGTGGCGCGTCGGACCGAGCGGGATGCGCACGCGTGACTTCAAGCTTCATTTCATCCGCGGCCTCTTCCACACGCCGGGCTATGGCCTGTGGTACGAGGCCGTGGTCTGGCTGCCGCTCGCCACCATGGCCGCACTTGGTTTCACCGGGCCCATATTCGTCACCCTGGGCGCCGTGCTGTTCCTGCGCGAAACAGTGCACTGGCGGCGCTGGCTGGGCGTGGCGACGGGTTTCGTCGGCATGCTGGTGATCGTCCGCCCCGGCATCGTCGAGATGAACCCGGGCATCATCATGATGTTGCTGGCGGTGCCGTTGATCGCCGGCTCCAACCTCATTGCCAAGGTCGTGTCGGGTCGCGACAAGCCCGCCGTCGTCGTGCTGTGGCAGAGCGTGGTGGGCGCGATCTGCTTCACGCCGCTCGGCATCTGGTACTGGCAGACACCGACGATGCCGCAACTCGGCCTGTTCCTGGCCGCCGGCTTCTTCGGCACGATGGGATACTTCTTCATCACCTGGGCCTACCGGCTGCTCGACATTTCCGCCCTGCAGTCGATCACCTTCCTCGCCATCGTCTGGGCCGCCTTGATGGACGTTATGGTGTGGGGCAAGACGGCCGACGTCTGGACCTTCGTCGGCGCTGCGATCATCGTGGCGGCCACGACCTACATTGCGCACCGGGAATCTCGGCGCGAAGCTGTCGCGGGGGGAAAAAAGAAATGACAGATCGTCTGGCCGGCAAGGTGGCCCTCATCACCGGCGGCGCCTCGGGCCTCGGCGCCAATGCGGCCGAGCTCATGGTCAAGGAAGGCGCCAAGGTCGTTGTGGCCGACATCGCCGCCGACCGCGGCAAGGCGCTGGCCGACAAGTTGGGTGCGTCCGCTCACTTCACCAGGCTCGACGTGACCTCGGAAGACAATTGGCAGGCCTGTATCGCCGAGACCGTGACCAAGTTCGGCGCGCTTCATGTGCTGCTGAATTCGGCCGGCATCGGCCTCAGCAAGACGGTCGAGGACATCACGCTCGAAGAATGGCGCCGCGTCCACGCCATCGACCTCGACGGCGTGTTCCTGGGCTGCAAGCACGGCGTCAAGGAAATCAAGAAGCACACGTCGACGCTCGGCGGCTCGGTGATCAATATCTCGTCGATCTCGGGCATCATCGCCGGCGCCAACATGGCCGCCTACAATTCGGCCAAGGCCGGCGTGCGGCTGCTCTCGAAGTCGGTGGCGCTGCACTGCGCCAAGTCGGGCTACAACATCCGCTGCAACTCGGTGCATCCGACCTTCATCGACACGCCGATCCTCGACAAATACCGCGACCGTTTCGGCCAGGACCTGATGCAGCAGAAGCTCGGCAAGCAGGTGCCGATCGGCCGGCTCGGCCGGCCCGAGGAAGTGGGCTGGGCGCTGGTCTTCCTCGCCTCGGACGAATCGAGCTTCATGACCGGCTCGGAAGTGATCATCGACGGTGGCATTTCGGCAATGTGATTCGGAGGACAGCATGCTTCTCTCTCTCAACGGACGTCGCGTTTATTTCGATCTCGCCGGGCCGCAGAACGCTCCCACGGTCTGCTTCACCCATTCGCTCAATTCCGACGGCGGCATGTGGGTCGAGCAGATGGTGCCGCTGCTGGCCGCGGGCTACCGCGTGCTAAGGCTCGACATGCGCGGCCACGGCGGCAGTGCACCGGTCGACGGCGACTACACGATGGATGCGCTGGCAGCCGACGTGAAAGGCGCGCTCGACGTGCTCGATATCAAGAAAGTGCATTTCATCGGCCTATCGATCGGCGGCATGATCGGCCAGGGTTTTGCGCTGGCCAATCCCGGCTCCCTCGCCTCGCTCTGCCTCTGCGACACCCAGCCCTCGACGCCGCCGGGCTCGGCCAGCACGTGGGAAGAGCGCAAGGCGACGGTGCGCAGCAAGGGCCTGGCAGCCCTCGCCGACGCCACCATGCAGCGCTGGTTCACCGACGAGTTCAAACAGGTGAACCCCGTGCGCTGGCGCGAGATCCGCGACACGATCAGCGGCACCACGCCGGAAGGCTCGGCCGGCTGCATGTCGGCAATCCAGCATTTCGACTATCTCGACCGGCTGTCGACCATCAAGGTGCCGACGCTGGTGATCTGCGGCGAGCAGGACGAAGGCACGCCGCCCGATCGCAACAAGCTGATTGCCTCGAAGATTCCCGGCGGCCGCTACGAGGAGATCGCCAAGGCGCGCCATCTGCCCAACGTCGAGCGGCCCGATCCGTTCAATCGCATCATGATGTCGTGGTTGGCGGCAAACCGCTGAGCCATCGACGTTGAGCTATCGACGCTGAGCCATCGACAAGGACACTGAAATGGATTTCGCTTTCACCGAACAGCAGCTCGCCATCAAGGACAGTGTCGGCAAGCTCTGCGCCCAGTTCGGCGGCAAGTACTGGCTGAAGAAGGACAAGGAAGGCGGCTTCCCCGAGGATTTCTATCGGGCCATGGCGGACGCGGGCTGGCTGGGCATCGCCATGCCGGAGGAATACGGCGGCTCCGGTCTCGGCATCGCCGAAGCCGCGATCATGATGCAGGCGGTGGCCGAATCGGGCGCTGCCCTTCAGGGCGCGTCGGCCATCCACCTCAATGTCTTCGGTCCCAACCCGATCGTGGTGTTCGGCACCGAGGAGCAGAAGAAGCGCATCCTGCCCGACATCATCGCCGGCAAGGTCAAGGGCTGCTTCGCCGTCACCGAACCCGACGCCGGCCTCAACACCACGGCGCTGGAGACCAAGGCCGAGCGCGACGGCAACGGCTATGTCGTCCACGGCAAGAAGACCTGGACGACCACGGCCCAGGTCGCCGACAAGATGCTGCTGATCGCCCGCACCACGCCCAAGGACAAGTGCAAGCGCAACACCGACGGGCTGTCGCTGTTCTACACCGACTTCGATCGCTCCAAGATCGAGGTCACCGAGATCGAGAAGATGGGCCGCAAGGCGATCGACACCAACCAGGTGTTCATCGACGGTCTGAAAGTCCCGCTCGAGGACCGCATCGGCGAAGAGGGCAAGGGCTTCCACTACCTGCTGCACGGCCTCAACCCCGAGCGCGTGCTGATCGCGGCCGAAGCGATCGGCATCGGCAAGTGCGCCCTGGCCAAGGCCACGCAATACGCCAAGGACCGCATCGTGTTCGGCCGGCCGATCGGCAAGAACCAGGCGATCCAGCATCCGCTGGCCGAGAGCTGGATGCAGCTCGAGGCCGCCAACCTGCTCACCTTCAAGGCGGCCTGGCTCTACGACAACGGCAAGGAGTGCGGCGCCGAGGCCAATTCGGCCAAGTATCTCGGCGCGCGGTGGGCCTACGAGGCCTGCGAACGCGCGATCCTGACCCACGGCGGCTACGGCTACGCCAAAGAGTTCCACGTAGAACGCTTCCTGCGCGAGGTCATGATCGCGCGCATCGCACCGGTCAGCGAGCAGCTAATCCTGTGCTACGTCGCCGAGCGCGTGCTGGGGCTGCCCAAGAGCTACTGACGAGCTGCTGAGGAATTGCCGGGGGAACTACCGGGCGGCCACCGCCTGCTCGGCGACCACGTTGCCTAGGTCGCCGAGGTTGCGCCGGATCTGCTCGAGGGCGAAGGAAAGCGCGAAGAAGCGACCCACCAGCTCGTCCGACAACTCCCGCGTCACGCCTTCGCGCCGAAGCGCCATCATCTCGGCAACCGCGGCGACATGGGCCCGGTCCATCATCGTCTCGTCGGGTGGCGGCTGGCGCACCAATAGCGCGGCGGCATTGGCCTTCATGTAATCGGCGGCGGCCATGCCGAAGGCTGCAAGGGGAGCCGCGAGGCGGGCCTGCATGGCCTCGGGCAGCGGCTGCTCGACCGCGCGGCCGATCATGACGCAGTCGTGGCGCAGGCGCTGCAGCGTGCGACGAAGCGGGCTCGCATCGGGTTCACTCGACAGCCGGGCCGAGCGCTCCTGCTCGCCCTCGGCGGCGCTGGTGATGAGATCGGCGAGTGCGAGGCCGATGGCATCGTAGATCTGCTGCAGGTGCGGGCGGTCCTGCTGGCCGGCCGGCACCGTCAGGATGATGCCCAGCCCCTGCGCCAGCAGGTCCAGCGCGCGGGCAGCCACGGCACGCGCCTGGCGGTGTGCGCCCGCCGGCAGCACCAAAAACGTGACCAGCAGGCCCACGACGACGCCCAGACTCACTTCGAGGACACGATCGATCGCAGCATCGAGCGGGCTGGCGTGCGTGATCGCCGGCATCAGCACGACGATGATCGACGACACCGGCACGGCGTTGAGGTTGCGCTTGAGGGCTGCGATCAGGGCGAGCGGCGCCACAGCCAGCACCAGGACGCCGAGCAGCGCCCCTTCGCTCGCGTGCGGGATCAGGAGCGCAAGCACACCGCCATAGACCGTGCCGCCGATCGTGCCGAACAGATAGTCGGTCGAGGTTTTCAGCGACCGGCCGACGCTCATCTGGGTGACGATCAGCGCAGTGAGCACGGTCCACAGCGGCAGCGGCAAATGGAGCGCCTGAGCCAGGACCAGTCCGAGCACGGCGGCGATCGTCATGCGCAAGGTGAGGGCCAGTTGCACCCGGTGCTGTCGGACCCATGCGCGCAGCGCATTCCAGCTTAGATCGGGCCGCTTCACGCCAATTTATCCGTCCTGCAAAGAAATCTCCCCGACAGGGAACCACGGAAAGGGCTCGATCCGAAAGGCGATCCAACAGGCAACCCGGGCAGCCGCGCGGCGTTTCTACGTCATAGCTTCGTCTTTTTCCGGAAATGGAGGGGTCCATGACTCACAGCCAGTTCCACGCCAGCGTGGTATTCGGTGCCATCGTCGTCCTGGCCAGCGTGGCGGTACTCGCCCCGCCGGTGCCGCCGGCCTCGGCCGAGGCCCAGGCGGCCCGCATCTGCCGCGAACAGGGCGTCAAGCCCGCCTCGCCGGGCTACGACTATTGCCTGCTACGGGCCGAGCAGGCCATCGAATGGGGCGAGCCGCAGCTCGCGCGGGCCTATGCACGGGTGACGGCGGAAGCACGCGAGGCCTGCCAGGCCTACGGACTCGAACCCACGAGCGCCGGATATCGGGCCTGCCTCGATCGCGAGACCAAGGCGCGCAGCCTGCTGGTCTTCAGCGAGGAAAAACTGAAGTTCGGGCCCCAGCTCGCCGATCACCCGTAATTAATTCGGGTAACGCTGCTCGTACCGGCTTTCGATATCGCCGAAGACCGTCCAGAAGGCCTTCGGTACGCGGCCGTTGGCGCGCTCGACCAGGATATCGAGATGGGTGTGCCAGCCGCCCGATGTCTGGACCATGTCGGCTCGATTGGCCAAGTGGCGGTGGGTCAGGATCAGCCGCACGTTCTTGCCCTCGGGCACCAGCTCGAACGTGACATCCGATTTGTCCCACGAGATCACCAGCAGGCGCGGTGGCTCGACGCGCAGCACGCGCTCGTGGCTGACGTGGCCCTTCTCGTCCATTTCCTTGTAGCGTTCGGGCGGCGCCACCTTGTGCGGCGACAGATCGCGATGCTGGAAGCGCAGTTCGACCCCGCCGCCCTCTTTCAGCTCCATCGGCCCACTGGCCAGCCATTGGCCGCGCTTGTCGGAGTCGACCAGGAATTCCCACACCGTCTCGATCGGGCCGGGCAGCAGCCGCTCGAAGCGCACTTCGGCGGGCGCGGTGATGCAGCCATAGGCTTGATCAGTCATGTGCGACTCCTCTTCTTCATCTTGTTGGTCTTCGCTTGTCGGGCGTGCTGCAGCAGCGCGGTCTCCAGGGCATCGAGGCGGCCGGTCCAGAAGCGCTGGTAGTAGGCGATCCAGCGGTCGGCCGCGGCCAGTGCCCGCGCCTCGAGGCGGCAGTGGTGGGTACGGCCTTCGATGGTCCGGCTGAGAAGCCCCGCCCCCTCCAGCACCTTCACGTGCTTGGCGGCGGCGGCGAAGGACATGTCGAAAGGCTCCGCGAGTTCGCCCACGCTGTGCTGGCCGTCGGCCAGCCGCCGCAGCATGGCGCGGCGCGTGGGGTCGGCGAGCGCGTGGAAGACACGGTCGAGGGCGGTGGCGTTCTGTTCAACCATAAGGTTGAATATAACGCCGCCGCCGTATAATTCAACCATTCAGTTGAATATATCTAGAGGCCGAATTTCACATGGCCCTCGGCGTCGATCGGCCAAGCCGGGTTAAAAGCGATCTCCCAGGCGTGGTCGTCGGGATCGGCGACATAGCCGCGGAAGCCACCGTGCGGCGGCGCGTCGGCCAGGCGCAACATCTTGCCGCCCGCCGCGACGAGCCGATCGATGACCAGCTGCACATCGGCTTGTGCCGCAACATTGTGCGCCAGGGCGAAGGCCCCCGGACGCTCGAGACCCGGACGCTGCATGTCGGCCTCCAGATCGGATGTCGGCCACAGGCCGAGCATCAGACCGTTCATCTGGTAGAAGACGATCCCGGGCGTTTCGAACACCGGCTTCCAGCCGAAGCCTTCGCCATAGAAGCGCTTCGAGCGCGCCAGGTCGGCGATCCCGAGCGTGATCAAGGAAATCTGCTGCTGCATGGTCCACGTCCCTCTTGTTCGCCGACGCATGATTGCGCGGGCGCGAGGTCGCGGGAAAAAGACGCGCCGAGATCAAACGCCTCACCACGTCCGACAGGGCCGCCGCCCGCACTGCGGACGAAAGCGCCGGGCTAAACCACACCGGCCTGCCTTTTTCGACGTCGCCATCGTAGAAAGGTCGAAACGCGTCTTCAAGGGAGATACGCCATGGCCGCTCTCGATCCCCTGCCCGCATCGGTGCTGCCCCCATCGGTGCTGCCCGAGGGCGTGCGCTCCCGCATCCTGCCCGGCATCAACGGCCTCGACATCCATGTGCTCGAAGCCGGCTTCGAGGAGAAGGGCCGGCCCGCCGTGCTGCTGCTGCACGGTTTCCCCGAGATCGCCTTCAGCTGGCGCAATCAATTACAGGCCCTTGCCGCCGCCGGCTATCACGCGATCGCGCCCGACCAGCGCGGCTATGGCCGCACCACCGGCTGGAACGCCGATTTCGATGCCGACCTCTCGTCCTTCCGTTTCATGATGCTGCTGCGCGAGGCGATCGGCGTGCTCTATGCGCTGGACCATCGCACCGCCGAGGCCGTGGTCGGCCATGATTTCGGCGCCGGCGCCGCCTCGTTCCACGCCCTCGTCCGGCCCGACGTCTTCAAGCGTATGGTGCTGATGAGCGCGCCGTTCGGCGGCGTGCCCGCCGTGCCGTTCGACACCGTGGGCAAGCCGGCGCCAGCCAAACCCATCGACGTCCATGCCGCCCTCGCCGCCCTCTCGCGGCCGCGCAAGCATTACCAGTGGTATCAATCGACGCGCGAAGCCAACGCGAACCAGTGGAAGGCCAAGCAGGGCGTGCACGATTTCCTGCGCGCCTACTATCATCACAAGAGCGCCGACTGGACGGCGAACAAGCCGCATGAGCTGAAAGGCTGGATCGCCGAGGAACTGGCCAAGATGCCGACCTACTACATCATGGACCTGGCCGAGGGCATGGCCGAGACCGTGGCGCATGAGATGCCGAGTGCCGCCGAGATTGCGGCCAACAAGTGGCTGACCGAGGCCGACCTCAAGGTTTATAGCGGCGAATACCAGCGCAACGGCTTCCAGGGCGGGCTCAACTGGTATCGCGTCCGCACCTCGGGCCTGGTCGAACGCGAGTACGCCGCCTTCACCGGCCGCACCATCGACGTGCCGTCGACCTTCATCTCGGGCGCGAGCGACTGGGGCAACTACCAGTCGCCCGGCGCGCTGGCGCGGATGCAGAAGAGCGCCTGCACCAACATGAAGGAGATCCACTTCGTGGAGGGCGCCGGCCACTGGGTGCAGCAGGAACAGGCTGCGGAGGTCAACCGCCTGCTGCTGGCCTTCCTGAAGTCGACCTAGAGAGGTCCCTCATGACGGCCGCGCTCGCCATCGTCGATCAGCTGACGGTCGACGTCATCACCGACAATGTCAGCGACACCTATGCCAGCAAACCCTCCTTCGCCGTCTCGGAACTGGCCAATGTCATGCTGGCGGGCGCCAAGGAGATCTCGGGCGAAACCTTGCTGGTGGCCAATCTCGGCTACGGCCTGCGCCTCACGACCCGCGTCGGGTCGACCGAGCATGTGCTGCTGTTCGATACCGGCACCGAGGGTGCCGCCTTCCTGCGCAACTGTCGCAATCTCGCGATCGACCTCGGCCAGGTCGAGGAAATCGCCGTCACGCACGGCCACTGGGATCACATGGGCGCCCTGCCGGCGGCGCTCGACGCCATCGTCGCCCGCCGCGGCCGGGGCGGTGTGGGGGTCCACGTCAATCCCGACATGTTCAACGAGCGCGGCGTGCTGCTGCAGAACGGCACGATCTTTCCCGCCGCCCGCGTGCCCACGCCGGCGGAAATGGAGACGCGCGGCGCGCGCGTCGTGAACGACGGAAAAGCGCGCACGCTGCTCGATGGTCACTTCTATTACAGCGGCGAGATTCCCCGGGTCAGCCCGTTCGAGAAAGGCCGCGAGGACCATCTCTGCCGGCGCGACAACGAGGAGGACTGGCGGCCCGATCCCCTCCTGATGGACGAGCGCATGCTGGTCGTGAACGTACGCGACCAGGGCCTTGTCGTGTTCAGCGCCTGCTCGCATGCCGGCATCGTGAATGTCTGCACCGAGGTCCGGCACCAGTTTCCCGACACGCCGATCCATGCCGTGATGGGCGGCCTGCATCTGGGCGGCGTCATGGAGCATCTCATTCCCCAGACGGTCGAAGGGCTGCAACCGTTCGATGTCGGCTACTTCATCGCCGGCCACTGCACGGGATGGCGCGCCCTGCATGCGCTGGCCAATGCCTACGGCGAGCGCGTCAGCCAGTCCGCCGTCGGCACCAGATACGTGTTCGACGCCAGCATCCCGCCGCCGGAGCGCGAGACGAAGGCGCCGACGCGATTCGAGGGCGCGCCCACCTGGTGACGAGATCCGGGTCTAAGCGCCCAGCGCGCCGGCAAAGTCGATGAAGTCCTTCGCATAGACGTCGAACCACGGTTCCGGCGCGACGTCCGGGTTCGCGCCCGCACCGAACTCCAGCGGACGGGCCACGAACGCAGTACGCATGCCGAAGGCGCGGGCGGCTTTCAGGTCGTACTTGTGGCAGGCCACCATCATGATCTCGTCGGGCCGGTAGCCGAGATAATCGACCGCGAGCTGGTAGACAGCCGGCGCGGGCTTGTAGCTCTGCGCAATCTCCGCCGTCAGCACCGCGTCGAACGGCAGCCCGGCATGCTTGATCACCGCGACCATCGCTCTCATGCCGGCATTGGAAAGAGTCGAGACGACGAAGCGCCGGCGCAATCGCGCGATCCCTTCGACACTGTCCGGCCAGGCGTCGAGCCGGCTCCAGATCTGGTTCAACTCGTCGCGCTCGGCGGCCGTGAAGGCTGCCGACAGACCGTGGTGCTCCAGCAACGTATCCAGCGTTTCGCGGTAGATGCGGTCGACGCGAAGCCAAGGCCGTTGGCCCGCGATGATCTGGTCGAGCACCGCGCGGTAAAGCCCGCGCCATTCGGACGACAACGCCCCCCAGTCGACCTGCAGGCCCTTGGCGCGGTTCACCGCCTCGCTTATGCGCAGGAGTGGATGGCAAAAATCGACACAGGTGCCCTGGACGTCGAACGTGAGCGCCCGAACCGCCTTCAGCGCTTCTGCTTGTCCTGCCCCGACCATCGTCACCTCTTCCGCCGATCATTCCTATAGCGGAGGCCCGAATGAGGGAGAAGCGCGGCGGGATCGGCGTTATGGTCCATGCTGGCGGAGAAGGAAGAAGGACAATCGTGACTAAAAAATCTTCCGGCCCTCTGTCGATCGGGGCGCTTCGCGCGGCCGTGCTCGAGGGGCGCGAGCCTCCGCCGGTGCAGGCCATCGCCCGCCTCGCCTCCTATCGCTGGTGCGTCGTTGGAACCGTGTGCATCGGCTCGTTCATGGGCCAGGTCGATGCCAGCATGGCCCAGGTGCTTCTGCCACGGCTAGAAGTCGAGTTCGCGGCCCGCCTCAGCAGCGTGAGCTGGGTCGCCGTCGCCTACCTGCTGGCGATGGCGTCCTTCACGCCGATGTTCGGCCGTCTCGCCGACATGGTCGGCCGCAAGCTCCTCTACACCGCCGGCTTCCTGCTCTTCATCATCGGCTCGGGCCTGTGCGGCTTCGCCACCGACCTCCCGATGTTGATCGCCTTCCGTATCCTGCAGAGCGTCGGCGCCGCCCTGCTGACATCGAACAGCATCGCCATCATCGTCATGGCCACCGGCCCACAGGAACATGGACGTGGCCTCGGCCTGCAATCGGCGGCCCAGGCGATCGGGCTGGGCGTCGGACCGGCGGTCGGCGGCCTGATCCTCGGAACGCTCGGCTGGCATTGGGCCTTCTGGATCAATGTCCCGGTTGGCCTGGTCGGGCTCATCCTCGGCTGGCTCGTCTTGCCTGAGACCAAGAAATTGCCCGATACCGGCCGCTTCGACTGGCAAGGCGCGATCCTGATCGCGCCGGCCCTGACGGCGGTCGTGGCGGTGCTGAACGAGGGCCACGTCTGGGGATTTACGTCGCCTGCCCTGATCGCCTGCGTATTGTTCGGCGCGCTCTTCCTCGTCCTGTTCGTCCGCGCCGAGCGGCGCGCCTCGACACCGCTGCTCGACCTGCATCTTCTGGGCAAGCGTGCCTTCCTGCTCGGCAACGCCACCAACTTCCTGTCCTATGCCACCTTGTTCGGCGTTTTCTTTCTCATCCCCTTCGTTCTCGTGCGCATCTACCACGACTCCGAACTGGCGGCGGGCCTGCGACTGTCGATCCTCCCGGTGACCTTGGGACTGCTGGCGCCGGTCGGCGGCATCCTCTTCGACCGCTTCGGCGCCCGGGCGCCGACCTGTTGCGGCATGCTGATCTGCCTGGCCGGTCTCGGCCTGCTCTACTTCTTCCTCGATGGCACGGCCGGCAACCTGCCGCTGGTCACGCTGGCGTTGGCCATCTTCGGCGCGGGACAGGGCCTGTTCATCTCGCCCAACACCAGCTCGATCATGGCGACGGCGCCGCCCGAACAGACCGGCCAGGCGGGTAGCGTGCTGAATGTCGTGCGATTGATCGGCATGAGCGCCGGCATCGCCGGCGCCTCGACGCTGTTCGCCCTGGGCCTGACCGGGACCGACGGCAGCACGCTGAACGTCCCGACGCCATTGCTGGTGGCGGCCAGCCACCAGGTTCTCCTGATGCTCGGCTGCCTGGCCGCCCTGGCGGGCCTGATATCGCTGATCCGTCCCGGCCACCGCAAGGCGCACCGGACGGATCTCGGCCGTCACATGGTCGCGTAGACCGTCGTCGCCACCAGCGCCGCGGCGAACACGAGGTTGACGCGCCGCGACCACACTGGATCGTGGAACACCCGCGAGAAGGCGGCACCCGCCAGCAGCCAGGCGAGATGGATGAGCACGACCATGGCGCCCAGCACCGCGACCTTCAGCGCCGGGCCGAGCGTCGAGCCCGCAAACACGGCGGCGATCGCGACATAGGCCTTGGGATTGGCGATGGCCAACAGCACGCCGCCCGTGAACGACGGTGCGGCCACGGTCTCGTCATGCTTGGACAATGGCGGGGCCGTCGCGATCCGGAAGGCGAGATAGAGGATGTAGACGGCAGAGGCCGCCAGCAGCACGGGGGCGAGTTGCGGGATGGCGAGGAGAACAGCGACCACGCCCGTCGCCACCGCGAGCAGGACAGCGATGGTACCGGCGACCAACCCCGACATGTAGGCGATCGACCGGCTGAGCCCGAAGGCTGCGCCGACCGCCGTCACGCTGATCGTCGACGGCCCGGGACTGCCCATGACGAGGAGAGAGGCCACGATCAGCGACAGCACCATGGCCGGACGCTAGCGCCGCCCGGTATGGGCGTCTTGAACGTTCGTGCGGCTTCTACTTCGCCCGCCAGCGCGCCGCTTCGGCGGGATCGGCATTGCAGGCGGCGGCGACCAGCGCGGCGGTGAGCAGCGTCGCCTGCCTCAGTTCGGATTGCGCCACCTTGTCCCGCGTGTCGGCCGGCGTCAGCACGACGCGGAGATGCGCGGCCGGATCGTCGAAGCCCGCCACCAGGCGGATGGCGGGGATGCCGCCTTGGGCAAAGTTGGCATGGTCGGAGTTGGTCATCAGCGGCCGCACGGTGCGCAGGCTTTGACCATTCGCCTCGGCGACGGCGAGCAGAAACGGTTCGACGCCGGCATAGCCGCTGGAAAGGGCGGCGAGGTGCGGGCTGCCCGCGACCGAGTCGAGATTGACGTTGAGCGCGATCTTCGCGCGCTCGGCCTCGCTCAACGACTTCACATATTGCGCCGAGCCGGTGAGCGCCCATTCCTCGACGCTGAAGAACATCACGCGCACCCCGCGCCGGAAGCCCGCCACCTTGGGCGCCAGCGCGCGCGCGACGGCGAGCACCGAGGCGAGACCGGTGCCGTTGTCCATCGCGCTTTCGGCGAGGTCGTGGCCGTCGACATGCGCCGAGAGCACCACCCATTCGTCGCTCTGACCGGGATAGTCGTAGACCAGCGTCTCGGTCTCGGCCGGTCCTTCTGCTGTCTCGATCGTCATCGTGGCCGTGGGCCAGCCGGCAGCACGGCGCGCGAGCCGCGCCGCCGCCTCGGGCGAGATGCCGAGGGCGGGAATGCCGTCGCCGCCCTCGCGACCCGACGACCCGGCCACGACATGGCCCGCGAGAGGTCCCGCGATCAAAAATCCCACGGCACCGTTGGCGCGCGCCATGTCGTACTTGCGGCGGCGATGGATGGTGCCGGCCGCGAACATCAGCTCGTGCCGCACCAGCACGATGCGGCCTCCGATCTCGCTCGCATGTGCCGCGAATTCGTCGGGCGTGCCGCGGCCGAGGTCGATCACCTCCGCCGTGAGACCACCCTCGGGCGTGGCGATGGTGCGCACCAGCGGATGACACGGCACGGTCCCACCGTCGCCCAGCGTCAGCATTGCCTTGGTCGCCCGCCAGCCGCCGTAGCGCACCGGGATCGAGCGGCCCGTGTTGGCGGGCGAGGCCGCCCGCACCCGCTCGCGCAGGAGTGCGAAGGCCCGCTTCTCGCTCTCGCTGCCGGCGAGGCGCCCGCCGCGATCGCAGATGTCGTTGAAGTCGCGCCACAGGCCGCCGTCGGAGGCGATCAGGGCGGCGGTGTCGGGATCCAGGCGCATGGCACTCACTTCTTCAGTTTGGCGTCGAGCATGTCGAGGAAGGCCGCCGCCAGGACCGACGGCTCGCGGTCGCGGCGGTGGAAGGCGCCGATCTCGTAGATGATGGCGGGCTCGAACGGCCGCACCACCAGCCCGAGATGGGCGAAGCTCTCGGCCGACAGCGGATCGACGATCGACCAGCCGGTACCGGCGGCGACCAGGCCGCACAGGCTGGCGAAAAATTCGGCCTCGACCACCGGATTGAGCGGTTGGCCGGCGGCGGCGAAGGTGCCGAGGATGCGACTCGGCACCTGATGCGAACGCGCCGGCATCACCATCGGATGGTCGGCCAGCAGCTTGGGCGTCAGCGTCCTGTGTCCGGCGCGTGGATGGCGCGGCGGCAGGATGGCGACGCAGCGCATCTCGTAGCGCCTGACCGTCACCTGGGTATCGTCGATCGGCAACTCGGCGATGCCGATGTCGAAGCTTTCGCTGGGCAGGAGCTGGCTCACCACGTCGGAGTGGCGCGAAATCAGGCGCACCGAGACCTCGGGCCGTGCCGCCAGGAACTCGGCCACCAGGCCGGGCAACAGCGAGATCGAGGCCGAGGGGTGGCTGGCGATCACCAGCCGGCCCGACTGGCCTTCGCGGATCTGCGCGGTCGCGGCCTGCAGGCGATCGACCTCGCCCAGCACGCGGCTTGCCTCGGCATAGAACAGCAAACCCTCGGCCGTGGGCTTCAGCCGGCCGCCGGCACGCTCGAAAAGCGAGAAGCCGACGCTTTCCTCCAGGCGCACGATCTGGGCCGAAACAGCGGGCTGGCTCACGCCCATGGCCGCGGCCGCCGCGGTCACCGAGCGATGGTCGACGACGGCCCGGAAGGCTTCGAGGAGCTTGACGTCCATGTCCCTATAACCAACCGTTATGTCTCATTTGGCAAGCCATAGCCTTCTTACTAGCAAATCTCCTGCCGATCCGGCAGTCTCGCTGCGACAGGCATAGGAATTGCTTATGTCCGGGCATGAGGCCGATCACCCCATGAGCGCTACTCCCATCATTCTGGCCGATGGCGTGACCAAGCGGTTCGGCACCAACCAGGTGCTGACGCGCGTGACGCTGCCGGTGATGGAGCGCGACGTGGTCTGCATCGTGGGTCCTTCCGGCTCGGGCAAGACCACGCTGCTGCGCTGCTTCGCGCTGCTCGAACTGCCGAGCGAGGGCCGCATCCTGATGGAGGGTACGCCGATCTCGACCGCCGAGCCGGACCGGGCGATCAAGACGGCGGCACGCGCGGTGCGTTCCGAGATCGGCATGGTTTTCCAGCACTTCAATCTGTGGCCGCACATGTCGGTCCTGGAGAACCTGATCGAGGCGCCGCTCAGGGTGAAGAAGATGCCGCGCGACCAGGCGATCGCCATGGCCGAAAAACTCCTGGCCAAGGTCGACCTCGCCGACAAGCGCGACGCCTATCCGGCGCGTCTCTCCGGCGGCCAGCAGCAGCGCGTGGCCATCGCCCGTGCACTTGCCATGTCGCCCAAGGTCCTGCTGTTCGACGAGGCGACCAGCGCGCTCGATCCGGAACTCCGCCGCGAGGTGTTGATCGTCATGCGCCAGCTCGCCCTCGAGGGCATGACCATGCTGGTGGTCACCCACGAGATGGGCTTCGCGCGCCACGTCGGCACGCGCACCGTGTTCATGGATCGCGGCGAGATCGTCGAGGAAGCGCCGGGGGCGGCGTTCTTCGACGCACCAAAGACGGAGCGCGCCAAGCGCTTCCTGCAGCAGTTCGAGGAAGAGTGACGGGGAAGCCAACGAAGGGAGACTGATCATGGGTGTAGCGAAGATTATCGGGGCGCTGGCGCTCGCAACGACCGCCAGCATGCTGGCAACGGGCGGCGCCGAGGCGCAGCAGACGCAATCCAGGCTCTACGAGGTAACCAAGAGCAAGAAGCTGCGGGTCTGCCAGTTCCCGCTCTACTATTCGATCTCGTTCCGTAATTCGAAGACCGGCGAGATCGAGGGCATCGATGCCGACCTTGCGAAGGAATTCGCCAAGGAGCTCGACGCCAAGCTTGAGATCGTCGAATCGAGCTTCGGCAGCTTCATCGCCGACCTGCAGGCCGGCAAGTGCGAGATCGGTATGTTCGGCGTCGGCGCCACGATGAAGCGCGGCCAGGCGGTCGAATTCTCCAAGCCCTATCTGCTCACCAACCTCTACGCCGTCACGCGCAAGGACAGCAAGATCAAGAAGTGGGAAGACATCGACCAGAAGGGCGTAAAAGCCGCGGTGTCGCTCGGCAGCTACATGGAGCCCTTCATGAAGGGCTACGTGAAGAACGCCGAGGTGGTCTCGGTGGCGCCGCCCAACACGCGCGAGGCCGAGCTGGTGGCACAACGCGTCGACGTCATCATCACCGACTTCCCGACCGCCATCAAAGTGACCGACGAGTTCGACTGGGCGACTTATATTTTGCCCAACGAGAAGCTCGCCATCACGCCCTACGCCTACGTCGTGCCGCAGGGCGACCAGATCTGGCTGAACTACGTCAACCTGTTCGTCGACACCATCAAGCTCGACGGCCGGCTGCTGAAGTACGCCAAGAAGCACAAGCTCGACCCGATCGTGGCGCCGTAAGTCATGGGAGCGCGCCACTGCGGGCGGAGTAACCTCCGCCCTTAAGTGGCGCATCCTTCACGAGCGCCACTGGAGTGGCGCGCTCCCCTGAGGCCTGAGATGTTCAAATACCAATTCCGCTGGGACACGGTCTGGGGCAGCTTCGACTTCCTGATGTCGGGGCTGCAGATGACGCTCATCGTCTCGGCCGCCACCCTCGTGCTGGCGATGATCGGGGGACTGATCATCGCGCTGCTCGACATGTCGCGCTTCCGGGCGCTGCGCTGGATCGGCGTCTCGATCGGCGAGGTCGTGCGCAACACGCCGATCCTGGTCCAGCTGCTGTGGGTCTACTATGTGCTGCCGATCGTGTTCGGCATCCGCATCGAAGCCCTGGTGGCGCTGATCATCGGCCTTGCGCTCTACCAGGCGGCCTTCATCTCCGAGGTCTACCGCTCGGGCATCCAGAGCGTGCCCAAGGGCCATGTCGAGGCAGCGCAAGTGCTGGGGCTCTCGCCGCTGCAATCGTTCCGTCGCATCGTGCTGCCGCAGGCGATCAAGATGACCCTGCCACCGCTTGCCTCCAACTTCGTGCAGTTGATCAAATTCTCCTCGCTGGGCGCCGTCATCTCGGTGAGCGAGATCACGCGGCGCGGCATGGAACTCTCGGCCACCAACTTCCGGCCGCTGGAAACCTTCACCTTCATCGCTGTCGTCTATTTCCTGATCTGCTGGCCGCTCGCCATGGGCATCCGCTTCTGGGAACGAAGGCTGCAGAACCGCTGATGTTCGATCCGCACAGAATTGATCTCGCCCGCCGGGTCGACGCCGCGCGCGAGCACTTGGTCGACGTCACCCGCCGCCTCGTGGCCGTGGCCTCGCCCAACCCGCCGAGCGACACCTGGGACGTGGCCGAGGTCGCCGAGGCGCTACTGCGCGAGATCCCGGGCATCGAGATCGAGCGTGTCGAGCCCGCGCCGCGCGTGGTCAGCCTGGTCGGCCGCATCAAGGGCAAGAAGCCCGGCCGACGGCTGATCTTCAACGGCCATCTCGACACCTTCCCGATCCTGGAGAACCTGCCGTGGACCGTGCCGCCGCTGGGCGGCGTGCTGAAGGACGGAAAACTCTACGGCCGCGGCGTCTGCGACATGAAGGGCGGCATCGCCTGCTCGATCCTGGCGGCGACGCTCCTCGCCGAGCATCGCGACGCCTGGGCGGGCGAGATCGTGCTGACGCTGGCCGGCGACGAGGAGAACATGGGCTCGCTCGGGTCGGGCTATCTGCTCGAGCATGTGCCGCACGCCAGGGGCGACGCCAACATCTGCGGCGACGTGGGCTCGCCCCGGGTCGTGCGCTTCGGCGAGAAGGGCCTGATGTGGGTCGAGATCGAGGCCACGGGATCGCCGGCGCACGGCGCGCACGTGCACAAGGGCACCAACGCCATCGACCGCCTGCGTGTGGCGCTCGACCGGCTGAAAGACCTCGAGGACGTGCCCTTCCAGGCGCCCCCCATCGTCACCGCCGCGATCGCGCGGGCAAAGCCCGTCTCCGAGCCGCTGTCGGGGGCGGGCGAGGCCGAGACGCTGGGCCGCGTCACCGTGAACGTCGGCACCATCGAAGGCGGCACTTCGCCCAACCTGGTGCCCACGCACGCCATCGCCCGCGCCGACATCCGCCTGCCGGTCGGCATCACCACCGACGTGCTGGCCGCCAAGCTCGACGAATGGCTGGCGCCGCTCGACGGCGTGAGCTGGAAGGCGATCCGGCGGTTCGAACCCTCCTTCACCGATCCCGGCCACGAGATCGTCACGCGCACCATGGAAGTCGCCGCGGACGTGCTGCGCGAGGCGCCAGCGGTGAACATGCGGGTCGGCGGTTCCGATTCGCGCTGGTACCGCATGTACAAGGTGCCGACGGTGGTGCTGGGCCTGACGCCCTTCAACATGGGCGGATCGGACGAGTATGTTCTGGTCGACGAACTCGTCTCCGTCGCCAAGATCCACACCTTGGTGGCCTACGACTTCCTCTCCGCGGAGAAATAATCATGGACCGCCCCCTCGAACGCCTCGCCGACGACGAGCTCTTCACCCTGCCGATGACCTTCATGGGCGCGCCCTATGGCCGGCCGGGCCCGAACAACAAGGCCGCGATCCTGGGCATCCCCTTCGACTGCGGCACCAACATGCGGATCGGCGCGCGCGGCGGTCCCGATTCGGTGCGCCAGCAGTCGGCGCTGATGCGCCGCTTCAACCCGACCAACGCCGACTTCGATCCGGTGGCCGCGCTGGGCCTGGTCGACTGCGGCAACGTCAAGCTGACACCCTCGAAGATCGTCGACGCCTTCGAACGCACCGAGCAGGCTGTCGACCGCATCGTCCAGGCCGGCGCCATCCCCGTCACCATCGGCGGCGACGGATCGGTCACGGTTCCGGTGGCGCGCGCCGTCGGCAAGAAGTACCCGAAGATGGCGGCGCTCCACATCGATTCGCACACCGACTCCTATCCCTACGGCGAGGACGAGAAGTACAACTCCGCCACCCAGTTCACGCACGTCGCCGAGGAAGGCCTGGTCGATCCCGCCTTCTCCTGGCACGTCGGCATCCGCAGCACGACCTACGCCAAGGATGTCGTGCCGCGCGCCATGAGCCTCGGCTACAAGATCGTGTCGATGGATGAGTTGATCCGCGGCGGCTTCGCCCAGCGCATGGCCGAGTTCCGCGATCACGTCGGCAAGCGGCCGGTCTATCTCTGCTTCGACATGGATGTCTTCGATCCCTCGTGCGCGCCGGGCGTCTGCACGCCGTCATGGGGCGGGCTGTCGGCGCGCGAGGGTATCGACCTGCTGCGCTGCCTGACCGACCTCAACATCGTGGCGGTCGACGTGAACACGGTGAGCCCGCCGCAGGACGTGAACGGCATGGCCGCCCACCTCTGCGCCCACGTGATCTACGAGACGCTGGTGCTGCTGTCGCGGCAGATGGGCCTGGCCGCCTAGCGCAGGATCTTGGCGAAGAACGCTTTGGTCCGCGCCTCGGCGTCGGGCGCGCCAGCCGGATCGTAGGCAAGGTGGTGCGTCTTGCCGGCGGCGCCGGGCACGTTGCGGTCGGCCACCTGCGAATCGAAGCTGTGATAGGCGTTGGGATAATAGACGGCATCGACGAGAGCGGGCTGCGCGAGACCCGCCACCATCTGCCGGCAGCGATCGGCCGACGTCCAGTCGTCCTTGTCGCCGGCCAGCAGCAGGACCGGGACGCTGATGCTGGTATCGAACTGAGGATTGCAGCCGGGATAATAGGCGACGCCACCGGCCAGGCCACGCTGGGCGAGTCCGAAGCGCTTCTGCACCGAACGGATGACGGTCGAGCCGCCGTGGCTGTGGCCGATGATTCCGATCTTGCCCTTGATCACATCGGGTCTCGTCGCGAGATAGTCGAGGGCGCCGGCGATGTCGGAGATGCGCATGTTGGGCGTCACGACGTTGGGCGTGGTGCAGACCGCCTTGGTGCCGCGCGGGCCGAACGAGTCGGGCGCCAGCGCGAGATAGCCCCAGCTCACCAGCAGCCTGCCCCAGACAGCGGTATGCGCGTTCACGCCGGCGCAGGAGTGAGCGAGGATGACGGCCGGGAATGGCCCCGGCCCCGCGGGCTTGTAGACCCAGCCCTTGACCTCGGGACCGGCCGCGGAACTGCCGACCGCGACGCTGGGGAAGTCGACGGACTGCGCCGCGGCAGTACCGGCAAACAGCACGAGGAATGCAATCGCGAGCCAGCGGATCATGGCCGATACTAACCCGGACGATGAGGAGAAACGCATCATGATCAAGACGATCGGCTTGCTCGCGCGCAAACCAGCCTGGACGCACGAACAGTTCATGAAGCACTGGACCCAGACCCACGCGCCGCTCGCCCACGCCGTGCCCGGCTTGCGGCGCTATGTGCAGAACCACATCGAGGACGAGCGCACCCGCGCCGACATCCCGGCCATCGCGCTGGACATCGACGGCATCGCCGAGCTGTGGTTCGACGATCGCGCGGCGCTCGAAACGGCGGCGCGCTCGCCCGAGATGCAGGCGCTGCACGCCGACGGGGCGCTTTTCATTGGCCGCATCAGGAGCTACGTCGTCGAGGAGAAGATGGTGGTGGGTTGATCATCCGCTGGGGGCGCGCCACTCCAGTGGCGCGGTCATGACACA
>JAQSDW010000211.1:50493-128056 GCA_029946105.1 Reyranella sp.
TCATGAGAAGACGCGCGACTGGAGTCGCGCGCCCCCAGCGACGACCCCGTCACTCCGGCTCGATGCCGGCCTCCTTCGCGATCTCGCGCCAGGTCACGAGCTCGTCCTTGACGCGCTTGGCAAAGACATCCGGCGCCTCGCCGCCCGGTTCGCTGGCGAGGTCGCGGATCTTGGCCAGGGTCTCGGGCTCGGCCAGCACCGCCACAACGTCGTCGCGGATGCGGTTGGCCAGTGCCGGCGGCATGTTGCCGGGCCCGAACAGCGAGAACCAGGCCCACTGGTCGACGCCCTTCACGCCGGCTTCCACCATGGTCGGTATCTCGGGCAGCGCCGCCAGCCGCTTGCCGCTGGTCACCGCCAGCATGCGCAAGGTCCCGGCGCGGTGCTGCGACATCACCGTGAGCGGGCTGGTGAAGCCCACCGGAATATGGCCGCCCGCCAGCTCCTGCATCATCGGCGCGGCCCCCTTGTAGGCCACGTTCTCGATCTTCAGCCCACTGCGCAAGCGGAACAGCTCGCCGACCATGCGCGTCGTGTTCTCGGTGCTGCCGAACGTGTACTTGCCGGGATTGGCGCGGGCGGCGGTCAGGAACTTGTCTATCGTATCGAAGCCCGCCTTGGGCGAACCGACCAGGGCGAGGGTGCCGACCACCAGCGGCGTGATCGGCGTGAAGTCGCGCTCGGTGTCGTAGGGCAGCGTCTTGGTGGTGAAGGGATTGATGGTGTGGGCGCTGGTCATGATCAGCAGCGTGTAGCCATCGGGGGCCGATTTCGCGACGATCTCGCTGCCTAAAATGCCGCTGGCGCCACCCTTGTTGTCGATGATGACGGTCTGCTTCCAGCGCTCGGCCAGCCGCGGCACGATCAGGCGCGCCACCAGGTCGGTACCGCCACCCGCCGGATAAGGCACCACGACGCGGACCTGCTTGGTCGGGAAGTCCTGCGCCCGCACAACAGTCGGGGCGAGGCCGGCAGCCAACCCGAGGGCCGCCGTGCCCGCGACGAAGCCGCGGCGTTTCATGCCTGTCATGCAATCCTCCCAGTCTTTCCTTGGCGCCATTTCCTTGCCGACAGACTAGGGTTGCCAGCGGAGGAAACCAAGATGTTCGACCTGGTCATTAAGGACGCACAGATTTTCGACGGCGCGGGCTCCGCCCCGGTGCACAGCGACCTCGGCGTGACGGCGGGCAAGATCGCCGCCATCGGACCCAAGCTCGGCGCCGCGAAGGAGACGGTGAACGCCCGCGGCCTCGCGCTCGCGCCCGGCATCATCGACGGCCACACCCATTACGACGCCCAGATCACCTGGGATCCGTTCGTCGATCCCTCGCCCGCGCTGGGCGTCACCACCGCCATTCTGGGCAACTGCGGCTTCACGATAGCGCCCTGCCGGCCCCAGGACCGCGACCTCACCATGCGCCATCTCACCCACGTCGAGGGCATGTCGCTCGACGCCTTGCGCGCCGGCATCCGCTGGGAGTTCGAGAGCTTCCCGCAATATCTCGACATGCTGCAGCGGCTGGGTGTCGGCCCCAACGTCGCCTGCTTCTCCGGCCATTCCTCCGTCCGCACCTGGGTGATGGGCGAGCAGGCGACCGAACGCACCGCCACCGACGACGAGATCGCCAAAATGGTGACGCTGGTGCGCGAAGGCATGGCAGCCGGCGCCGTGGGCTTCGCCACCTCGACCGCCGAAGCGCACAACGGCGAGGGCGGCACGCCGATGCCGTCGCGCCTGGCCGACGACCGCGAACTGCGCGCGCTGGTCCGCGCCATGGGCGACAGCGGCCGCGGCGTCTACATGCTGACCAAGGGCAGCAAGACCTCCATTCCCTACCTCGAGGAGCTCGCGATCGAGGCCAGGCGCCCGGTGGTGATCGCGGCCCTCTTCCATTCCAACACCAATCCGACGGCGGCCTTCACCACGCTCGACCAGGTGAACGCCGCCCGTGGCCGCGGCCATCAACTCGTGGCGCAGACCTCGTGCTGCCCGCTCAGCATGGATTTCACCTTCAAGAGCCCCTACCTGTTCGAGAGCATGGAGTCGTGGAAGCCGGCCATGGCGGCGCACGGCGATGAAGCCTTGAAGGAGGTCTATCGCGATCCGTCGTGGCGTGCCGCGGTCCGCCGCGAGATCGACGCGGCGCGCGGCCGGCTGGTGTTCAACGGCGAATGGGACAAGCTCTTCATCGTCGAGGCCGCGCGGCCCGAGAACCGCAAGCTGGAAGGCGCGCCCCTCGCCCAGCTCGCCGCCGCCGCCGGCAAGGAGCCGCTCGACTTCATCCTCGACTTCGCACTCTCCGAGGACCTCGACACCCAGTTCGTGGCCCAGCTCCTGCACAATGACGAGAAGGCGGTGGGAAAAATCCTCGCCGACCCCAACACCCACATCTCGTTGAGCGATGCCGGTGCCCATCTCACCTTCTTCTGCGACGCGGGCTTCGGCCTGCATCTGATGGGCCACTGGAGCCGCGACCTCGGCGTGCTCGACCTGCCGCAGGCCGTGCACCGCCTGACCGGCCAGCCCGCCAGGCTGTTCGGCCTCGAGGGACGCGGCCTGTTGCGCGAAGGTTATGCCGCCGACCTGATGCTGTTCGATCCCGCGACGGTGGCGCGCGGCCCCAAGCGCCGTGCCCACGACCTGCCCTCGGGCGCGGCGCGTCTCACCACCTCGGCCGTCGGCCTGCAGGGCGTGTGGATCAACGGCACCAAGACAGCCGATGAAGACGGCTTCTGCATCGACCGGAACGCGCGACCGGGTGAAGTGCTGCGCAGCTTCGCGGCCTGATTTCCGTCAACCTCGTTCATTGTGTTGCGTAAGCATCCGGGTATTGTGCCTGATGATCGATCATTCCTATTTGCCGTTCTGTATCCTTGCATTCGTTGCAATGTTCGGCGGCGCCCTGATCGGCATCTTTGCGGCGCGGGCCCTGCCGGAGCATCACCTGAGCAGCGCATCGGCAAGCGCCGTCAAACTGTCGACCACCATCATCGTGTCGCTGACGTCCCTGGTGCTTGCCTTGATGTTGACGTCGGCGAACAGTTCCTTTTCGATCAATACGGGGATCCTGAAGAAACTCAGTTCGGACCTCATTCACCTCGACAACATACTGCGGCTCTACGGTCCGGAAGCGAACGAGGCGCGTACGAACCTCCGGGCCTATGCCACCAAGAAGAACGAGGAATTGTTCGTCGCGTCGGAAAGATCACCGACCGAAAATCGCGAGGCCTCCATTCTGCTGGACACGCTTCTCAGCGCGATCCTGGTGTTGTCCCCCACTGACCGACAACAAACGGCACTGGTCTCGCAGGCTCAGGGCATTACCGCCAACCTCTACGCCGAACGATGGATGTTGTGGGAAAATCCCGGCACCACGGTTCCCGTACAATTCCTCTTCGTGCTGATCTTCTGGCTCTTTCTCATCTTCCTCAGCTTCGGGATATTCGCCCCCGTCAATGTCACGGTGATCACGAGCTTCTTCCTGAGCGCTCTCGCCGTCACGGGAGCCATTCTCCTGATCCTCGAGCTGGGTGATCCGATGCACCGCAGCTGGATTCAGGTATCCAGCGATCCGCTGCGCAACGCGATCCTCGAGATCGGACGTCCGTAAACATAGAGGTCGGCGACGGCACGCCGTACTGACGTATCATCAGGCTAGGCGGCGGAACGGTAGGCGTAGCGCTCGCCCGGCGGCAGCGGCAGCGCGCGCCTGAAAATCCACATCACGCCTTCGTCGAAGGCGGTGCGCGTCGCCGTCGCCTTGGCGAGGTAGGCGCCGAGCGGTGCCGTCGCCGGATCGCCACCTTTATCCGGATCGAAGCCTGCACGGTGCGTGAGCAGCTGGGCGATCGTAACACCGAGCAGGCGCCGATCGGCCGGGGTGCCGAGCCGGGCAATGGTGCGCTGGAGCGCCTGCGACAGGGGTGTGTCGAAGGCGAGCCGCCCGTCGTCGATGAGACCGGCGATGCAGACGCCGGTCACGGCCTTGGAGAGGCTGGCCATCGGCAGCGGCTGGCCGATACCGTCGCGGCCCATCGCCGCCTCGTGGGCGACGCGGCCCTGATGCAGCACGGCGAGGCCGCCGGTGGTGCGGCCGTTCCGGCCCATCCAGCCGCGCCAGGCCTGTTCGACCTCGGCCACGGTCTGGGCGCGCGCCTCGGCCGCGGCAAAAACTACCGCTGCCGCTGTTAGCAACAGGACCGGGATAAGGACGCGAAAGCAACGCATTGCAGAAAGCCTCCTCGGGCGGGTAAAAGCGGCTCCAACAGCAAGGATACCACCGGCATGGCCGTACAATACTTCGCCAAGGTCAGCGCGACCGACCACGAAAAGCTCCAGAAGCTCGTGAAGCACTACCCCGGCGCCTCCTATGCCGACTGGCACCTGAAGGAGACCGCCCGCATGGCCGAGTGGCGCGCCCGCCGGCACACCATCCAGATGGTCCAGGTCACGCCGGAAGAGTTCGTGGCCTTCTGCGAGCGCACCGGCTCGCCGTGCGACATCATCACCTTCAAAGCCTTCATCTGCCGCTGACCGCGATGAGGGGAGCGCAATGAGGCGACTTGCAGGGCTCGTGGCAGGGTTCGTGGCAGGGCTCGTGATGGCACTTGTCGGCATCGGCGTGCTGGGCGGATGCTCGACCGATCCCTATGCGCCCTACGACTTCAAACGCGTTCCCGGCTACACGCCGCCCGGCGGGATATCCTCGCCGGCGCGCGTGACGACCCTGCGGCTGGAATCGCAGCGTTGACGGGATAGTCGACGGCTCTCAGCGACCATGGGCCTTCTGCAGCCGCTTCTCGCGCGAGCGGCTCCACTGCGAGAGGCCGAAGCAGGCGAACCAGTAGATGGCACCGGCGAACACATAGGCCTCCATGTTCATGCCGACCCACGCCGGATCCGCAAGGGCTGCCTGCGCGATGCCCAACAGGTCGAAGATCGAGACGATCAGGACCAGCGTCGTGCTCTTGAAGAGCGAGATGAACTCGTTGGTCATGGCCGGCAGCGAGATCCTGAGCGCCTGCGGCAGCACGATCAGCCGCATGATGCGCCAGTAGCCGAGGCCCAGCGCCTGGGCGGCCTCGGTCTGGCCGTCGGGCAGCGCCTGCAGGCCGCCGCGCACCGCCTCGGCCATGTAGGCCGCGATCACGAAGGCGAGCCCGATCACGGCGCGCGCCAGGCGATCGACATTGAAGCCGGTCGGCATGATCAGCGGCAGCAGCAGCGAGGCCAGGAAGATCACGGTGATGATCGGCACGCCGCGCCAGAATTCGATGAACACGATCGAAGCGAAGCGAATGAGCGGCAGGCGCGAGCGGCGGCCCAGCGCCAGCAGGATGCCGAGCGGCACCGCGATCAGCCCGGCATAGATCGCCAGGAACAGGGTGAGCATCAGCCCGCCCCATTCGCGCGTCTCGACGATTTTCAGGCCGAACCCGCCATGGAGCAGCCAGATGCCGAGCGGCGGCAGGACGAGCGCCACGGCGATAGTCAGTTCCCTGCGCCGTGGCAGGACGCGCCACGACAGGGCGGCGCCCGCGAACGCCGCCAGCATGCCCAAGAGATCGACGCGCCAGCGCTCGGGCACGGGATACTGGCCGTACATGAATTGCGCGAAGCGGGCGCGGATGAAGACCCAGCAGGCGCCGGAGCTGGTGCAGTCCTCGCGCGACGCACCCTTCCAGTTGGCTTCGACCAGCAACCAGTCGACCAGCGGCACCGAGATGCGCCACACGACATAGAGGCAGAGCAGCGAGACCACGGTGTCGAGCCAGGTCGCGAACAGGCGCTGGCGGAGGACGGCGAGCCAGCCGGGCAGTGGGGGTGCTACGCTCTTCATCGCGTCACCAGTTTATGGCGCGCGTTGTACCAGTTCATGAAGATCGATACCGCGATGCCGATGGTGAGGTAGATGCCGAGCGTGATGGCGATGATCTCGATCGCCTGGCCGGTGGCGACCAGCGCCGAACCCATGAACACCGCCACGATCTCCGGATAGGCGATGGCGGCGCCAAACGAGGAATTCTTGATCAGGTTGAGATACTGGCTGGTGATCGGCGGGATGATCACCGGCATCGCCTGCGGGATCACCACCAGCCGCACGACGCGGCCTGGCGTCAGGCCGAGCGCCCGCGCCGCATCGAGCTGGCCCTGGCGCACCGACTGGATGCCGCCGCGCACGACCTCGGCGATGAAGCCCGCGGTGTAGGTGCTGAGCGCCATGAACAGCGCCACGAACTCCGGCACCAGCACGAAGCCGCCGCGATAGTTGAAGCCGCGCAGGATCGGCAGGTCCCAGCTGGTGAGCGCGCCGGCCCAGACGAAGAGCATGAGCGGCAGCGCGCCGCAGAGCACAAAGCCCACGACCCATACCGGAAAATCCTGGCCGGTCCGCGCCTGGCGTGCCCGGGCCCAACGCGCCAGCACGATCTGCACGACGACCAGGACGAGGACCGCCAGCAGCGCCAGATGAAAGCCCGAGACGTCGTTCGGCGTCGGGATCGAGAGGCCGCGGCGGTTGAGGAAGATGAGCCCCAGGAAGTCGAAGCTTTCCTTGGGCGTCGGCAGTGCGGCCAGCACGCCGAAGTACCAGAACAGCACGAAGAACAGCAGCGGGATGTTCCTGACGAACTCGATATAGACCGCAGCGAGCGTCGAGAGCAGCCAGTTGCGCGACAGCCGCATCAGCCCGACGGTGAAGCCCACCACGGTGGCCAGGAAGACCGACGCCACCGACACCAGCAGCGTGTTGACGATGCCGGTCCACAGCAGCGCCCAGATCGTGTCACTGGGCTTATAGCCGGTGAGGTTGAACGGCACTTCGATGCCGGAGTCGCGCCACAGGAAGTTGAAGCCCGAGGCGATGCCGGCCTTCACCATGTTGTCGGAGGCGTTCTTGACGAAGAACACCACGACCGCGACCAGCGCGACCGAGGCCAACACCTGCCAGAAGATATCGCGAACCTTGCGGTCGCGCAGGAACGCTTTCATGGCTGGGCGCTTCTCGACTTCATTCTCCTCTCCCCCGCTTCGGCGCTGTTTACAGCGCCTGTGGGGAGAGGACGGGTGAGGGGGTTAGGCACAACGTCGACGGCCCCCTCACCTAACCTCTCCCCCTAGCGGGGGAGAGGCATATGAAAAGCTCACTGGAACGGCGGCGTGAACAGCAGGCCGCCCTTGGTCCACAGCGCGTTGGCGCCGCGTGCCAGCTTGAGGGCTGAGCCCATGCCGACGGTGCGCTCGTAGCTTTCGCCGTAGTTGCCGACCTGCTTGATGAGGTTGTAGGCCCAGTCGTCCGACAGGCCCATCATGCCGCCGAACTTGCCCTCGACACCCAGCAGCCGGCGGACTTCGGCGCTCTGAGACTTGGCCTTCATTTCGTCGACGTTCTTCGACGTCACACCCAGCGCCTCGGCGGCGATCTGCGCGTTCAGCACCCAGCGCACGACGAGCTGCCAGCGCTCGTCGCCCCAGCGCGTCACCGGACCCTGCGGATCGTTGGAGATGATCTCGGTCAGGATCTGGTGCTCGGCCGGGTCCTTGAACTTGATGCGCTGGCCGGCCAGCGCGCCGATGCCGGCGGTATAGGCGTCGCAGCGGCCCTGGTCGTAGGCCGAGATCGCATCGTCGTTCTTCTGGAAGTTGATGATGGTGACCTTGAGGTTGCGCTCGCGGAACCAGTCGGCCGCCATCTTCTCCTCGGTCGAGCCGGCGGCGACGCAGATCGTGGCGTCGGCCAGGTCCTTGACCGCCGCGACCTTGGCCTTGGTGCGCACGACGAAGGTCTGGCCCTCGTAGAAGTTGATGCCCTGGAAGTTCACGCCGAGCGTGGCGTTCCGCGAGAAGGTGATGGTGGTGTTGCGCGACAGCAGGTCGACCTGACCCGACTGAAGTACCGCCCAGCGCTGCTGCACCGAGGTCGGGGTGAATTTCACCTTGGTGCTATCGCCAAGGACGGCGGCGGCCAGCGACTTGCAGTAATCGACGTCGAGGCCGGTCCACTCGCCCTTGTCGTTGGCGAAAGAGAAGCCCGGCAGCCCCAGATGCACGCCGCATTCGATGTGCCCGCGCGCCTTGATGGCGTCGAGCGTGGCGCTGGGTGCCAGCTGCTGGGCCTGCGCGGTCCCCGCGACGAAGACCGCGGCGGCGGCCAAAGCAATGAACTTCATGAAATCCCCCTCAACAGGTGCTGGCCGATACCGTACAAGCCATCGCATGGCGAGTAAATTGCACCTCGAAACGGCACTCACGCCCCAAGGGTGGAAGCACGACCTCGTGGTCGGCATCGACCATGGCGTCATCACCGCGATCGAGCCGGCAGGCCAAAGCGCCGCCGACCGCATCTCCGGCGTCGTGGTGCCCGGCCTGCCCAACCTGCACAGCCACGCCTTCCAGCGTGCCATGGCCGGCCTCACCGAAAGGCGCGGCACCGGGACCGGAGCAGAGACCGATTCTTTCTGGACCTGGCGCGAGCAAATGTATCGCTTCGTCGACCGGCTCACGCCCGACGAAACAGAAGCGATCGCGGCCCTCGCCTACATGGAAATGCTCGAGGCGGGTTTTACCTGGGTGGCGGAGTTCCACTATCTCCATCACCAGCCCGACGGCCGGCCCTACGACAATGTGGCCGAGATGTCGAAGCGCATCGTGGCCGCCGCCGACACCGCCGGCATCGGCCTCACCCTGCTGCCGGTGCTCTATCGCCAGAGCGGCTTTTTGGGCAAGCCGCCGACACAGATGCAGCGCCGCTTTCTCAACGACCGGGACTCCTACGCGCGCCTGATGGAAACCCGCGTGCCCGGCGGCATCCTCGGCATTGCCCCTCACTCATTGCGCGCCGTCACGCTGGAAGATCTCGCCTGGGCCGCCGCGACCTGGCGCGGCCAGCCGGCGCATATCCATGTGAGCGAGCAGACGCGCGAAGTCGACGACTGCCTCGCCGCGCACAAGAAGCGGCCAGTCGACCTGCTGCTCGACACGGTGGATGTCGATGCGCACTGGTGCCTGGTCCATGCCACGCACGCGGATGCGAACGAGATCGCGCGCATCACCCGGGCGCGGGCGATCGTCGGCCTCTGCCCCATCACCGAGGCCAATCTCGGCGACGGGCTGTTCGACGTGCCGGCGCTTCTCGCCAACGGCGGCCAGTTTGGCATCGGCTCCGACTCGCTGGTGCGCATCTCCGCCGCCGACGAGCTGCGCACCCTGGAGTACGGCCAACGCCTGATGCACCGCCAGCGCAACGTGCTGGGTGAAGCCGGACGCTCGACTGGCCGGCGCCTGTTCGACGAAGCCCTCGCGGGTGGCGCGCAAGCCGTGGGCGCGCCCGTCGGCGCGATCGCCGTCGGCCAACGCGCCGATTTCGTCGTGCTGCACGCCGACGGTTTTCGGGATGATGCGGCCCTCGATGCCTGGCTGTTCACCGCCGACAACGCCGCGATCAAGACGGTCTATCGCGGCGGCATCCCCGTGGTGCAGCAGGGCCGCCATCGCGACCGCGACGCGATCGTCGCCCGTTACCGCAAAGTTCTTTCACCTCTCCTCCGCTAGGGGGAGAGGATGGGTGAGGGGGTTACGCACGACCTTCGATGCCCCCTCACCTAACCTCTCCCCACAGGCGCTGTAAACAGCGCCGAAGCGGGGGAGAGGAACATGACGTCGCCCTGATTGGCATGGACCTTGCGGCAGCGGGACCATGAACACCCCTGCTCCAGTCTACGACCTGCTGCTGCGCGGCGGGCGCGTCATCGATCCGGCATCGGGCTTCGACGGCGTCGCCGACCTCGCCATCAAGGATGGCCGCATCGCCGCCCTCAAGGAGGACCTACGCGGCACCGCGCGCGAGACCCTCGACGTCAGTGGCCGCCTCGTCCTGCCCGGCATGATCGACACCCACGCCCACATCTACACCTACGTCTCGGGCCGCTTCGGCCTGCCGGCCGACATGGTGGGCGTGGAGAGCGGTGTCACGACCGTCGTCGACCAGGGCGGCGCCTCGTGCATGACCTTCCCCGGCTTCGCCAAGTTCATCGCCGAACCGGCCGAGAGCCGCGTGCTCTCCTTCCTCTCGGCCTATGTGGTGGGCGGCCTCGAAGGCCATTTCTATCCCAGCCTGTACGGGCCGGAGAGCGTCGACGTGGCCGCCACGGTGAAGACGGCGCGCGCCCACCCTGGCCTGATCCGCGGCATCAAAGTCCATGCCGAGGTGGGCGGCATCACGCGCTGGGGCCTCGACGTGCTGCGCAAGGCCGCCGAGATCGGCCGCGAATCAGACCTGCCGGTCTACATGCACTTCGGCCAGATGTGGACCCTTCCCGAAGGCAGCAACGGTGTCGATCCCGACGGCATCCTGCCGGCGGTGGTCGAGTTGATGCGGCCGGGCGATATCCTCGCCCATCCCTTCACCCGCCATCCCGGCGGCTTCATCGACAAGCACGGCAAGCTTCATCCCATCGTCGATGCAGCACTGGCGCGCGGCCTGAAGATCGACGTCGGCCACGGCAGCCACTTTTCCTTCCGCATGGCACGCCTCGCGCTCGAGGCCGGCGTGATGCCCGACACGCTGGGCGCCGACATGCACGGCTACAACACGCGCATGACGCCGCCGCCCGGCACGCCCGCGACGCATCCCGATCCCGAGGAAGCGCATCCCTTCGCCGGCGCGGCGCGCTTCAGCCTCTGCTACGCGATGACCGAGCTGCTGGCACTCGGCCTCACGCTGCAGCAGATCGCGCCCATGGTGACGACCAACGCCGCCGCCATGCTCGGCCTTCAGGGCGAGATCGGCACGCTCACGCCCGGCGCCATTGCCGATGTCTCGGTGTTGGCCGACGACCGCGGCCGCTTCAAGCTGGGCGACAACGAGGGCACGGAAATAATCGCCGACCGCATGCTGACGCCGCTGTTCTGTCTCCGCGCCGGCCGGCGCCACGACGCCGGCGCGCCGATCCTGCCCGAAGTGCTGGCGGCCTAGCTTTCACCAGAACTGCAACGCCATCGATTGAAACGCCCGGCCGGCGCCCGTACGCTTGACGCCCACGCGGAGGATGCGGGCGATGCAACGGCTCTCGAAGGCGCTTCTCGCCATCCTGCTGGCAACGGCGGCGCTCCTCTGCACACTGCCGGCGACGGCACAGGAAAAGCCTCTCACGTGGCCCGCCCGCGAATGGCCTCTCTCCTCACCCGAGGCAGAGGGCATGAGTTCGCAGTCTCTTGCCGACCTGGTCGCCTTCGGTGCTGCCAACGCCATGGACAGCCTGCTGGTGACGCGCCACGGCCGGATCGTCCTCGACGCGACCTACGCGCCCTTCCAGGCCGGCCTCAAGCACCGCATCTATTCGAGCACCAAGTCGGTCACCGCCACCCTGATCGCGCTGGCGATCCGCGACGGCAAGCTCGACAGCACGGACCGCAAGGTGGTCGACTTCTTCCCCGAGCTCGCGATCGCCAACCTCGACGACGCTAAGAAGGCGATCACGATCCGCCACCTGCTCGACATGACATCGGGCCTCGACTGGGACGAGGGGGTGAACGGCGGATTCGCAACCTACGTTGCCATGGAGCGCAGCCCGAACTGGGTGCAGTTCATCCTCGACCGCCCGATGGCAGCAGTGCCCGGCACGGTCTTCTACTACAACACCGGCAACAGCCACCTGCTCTCGGCCATCCTCGGCAAGGTGACCGGCCGCAGCGCGCTCGACTATGCCCGCGAGACCCTGTTCGGACCGCTCGGCATCGAAGACGTGAGGTGGCGGGCCGACCCGCAGGGCATATCGGGCGGCGGCAACGGCCTCTACCTGAAGCCCGGCGACATGGCGAAGTTCGGCTATCTCTATCTGCGCAACGGCCAGTGGGCGGGCAAGCAGATCGTGCCGGCGTCGTGGGTCGACGCCGTGCGCGCGGCCAACATCGACATGAAAGAGAGCTGGTCCACGCGCCTCAGGTACGGCAGCCAGTTCTGGGTGATTCCCTCCAAGGACGTCTTTATGGCGGTCGGCTTGCGCCGCCAGCTCATTGTCGTCATGCCGAAGCACGACATCGTGGTGGTCGCCACTGGCTCGGCGCACTTCCCCTCCCGCGGCGGCCTCAACACGGGCGGCGGGGCCTTCTCGCCGACCTACGGCTTCGAGACGCTGGTCGCCCGCATCGAGGCCGCCGTGAAGTCCGACACGGCGCTGCCGCCCGATCCCCCGGCGACAGTCGCTCTGGCCGAACGCCTGCGCGAGGCCACCCAGGACAAGCCGGCACCGGTCGGCGGATCGTCGGACCTGGCGAAAACCATCTCCGGCCGGACCTACAAGCTCGATCCCAACCCGCTCAACGTCACGTCGCTCACCCTGAAGTTCGACGGTCTGCAGGGATCGTTCGAATACGAGATCGGTGATCGGCAGACCGTGGCGCCGCCGGGGCGATACGGCGGGCCGATCGGGCTCGACGGCCACTATCGCATCGGCGGTCGCTTGATCTTCGGGCCCAGCGCCGCGCGCGGCGGATGGCTCGCCGACGGCACGACCCTCGTCACCGAGGTCCAGACGCTCGGCAACGACGATGCGAGCCGGCTCACGTACGCCTTCAGCGGCAAGACCGTCGAGCTCGACATCGAATGGGCGGCCGGCTATCCGAGGATGAAGCTGCGAGGACAGGCCGACGACTGAGAATTTCGCCGCCCGGAGCCTGACCGGCCGCAGCCCTTGGACGAAAGCCCGGCTTGGTCCTAGTCTTTCCGTCATGACAGGCCCCACCGCGACGACCTACGAACGCATCACCGTCTCGCCGATTTCGGGCGCGCTGGGCGCCGAGATCGGCGGCGTCGACATCGCAGCCGGGCTCGACGACGCCATGATCGCCGAGATCCGCCGCGCGCTGCTCGACCATCTCGTCATCTTCTTCCGCGACCAGCGGCTCGACGATGCGAGCCACAAGGAATTCACCCGCCGGTTCGGAAAGATCTTCATCCATCCCAACTTCAACACCGGCGAGGGCGATCCCGAGATCGTGCGCGTGGTCCGCCAACCCGGCGACGAGCGCATCATCGGCGAGGAGTGGCATTCCGACACCACGATGATGCCCGAGCCGCCGATGGGCGCCATCCTCTATGCGCTCGACGTACCGCCGTTCGGCGGCGACACGCTGTTCGCCAACCAGTATCTCGCCTGGGAGACCTTGTCGGACTGCATGAAGGCGATGCTGGCCAACCTCAAGGTGGTGCACAGCGACATCAAGGTGGCGGGCCCGCACAACAACCTCAACGCCCGCCGCTCCAGCAAGATCCGCGAGGACTCCAACTGGCGGCCGACCGAGAACGTACATCCGGCGGTGCGCACCCATCCCGAGACCGGCCGCAAATGCCTGTTCGTGAACCACTCCTACGCCCGTCGCTTCGACGGCATGACCGACCACGAGAGCAAGCCGCTGCTCGACTTCCTGATGGAGCACGGCCACCGCCCCGAATTCACCTGCCGCTTCCGCTGGCAGTCGGGCTCGATCGCCTTCTGGGACAACCGCTGCACCAAGCACCTCGCCGTGCACGATGCGGGACCATTTCACCGCCGCATGCAGCGCACCCAGATCGCCGGCGATGCGGTGGTGTGAGCGACCGTCCATGAGGGAGGGGAAGTCGCGATGATGATCGGTGGGCGCTATATCAAGCGCATCGACGCCACCCGGGCGGTCTACGAGATCGTGGCGCGCCGCAACGAGGCCGGTGGCAGCCCACAATGGGTCCTGCGGGCCACCGACGGCTCGCACCGCGAGGAATATGTGAGCGACGGCGCCCTGCGCCAGGAATGGATGCGCGTGTAGAACCGCCGGTACCTGATCGAATCGGTCGGCAGCGTTCCGAGTCTTCTCGTCGTCGTCTTGAAAACGGAGTCCGAAGCTCAAATCATCCCGCTTCAGGCTACCGGGGCCACCGGCACGTTGCTGCGGACGAACGCCACAAGGTCGCCCACCGTGACGATTCCTTCGGCGGCGCTGTCGGAGATTTCGATGCCGAACGAATCCTCGATCGCCATGATGAGTTCCACGAGATCGAGGCTGCTGGCGCCGAGACCGGCCACGAAGTCGGCGTCGGCTGCGACCCGTCCCGGGTCGATGCCGAGGACCCGCGCGGTGATCTCCCGCACCTGGTCGGCGATGTCGGTCGCGGTGGTCGTCGGCCGGGCTTCCGGCGCGGTCGGCTGCAGTTGGGTCATGTCACGTTCCTCTCTGGGGTGGTCGATTGTAACGACCCTGTCGGAGAAGACTCAGTTCCTTTTTGGACATCTTGACGAAAGGATAGCGTATGGGGCCTCAACATTCCTATTCCCTGCGGACCAGGGTAGCCAGGCTCACCGAGAACGACCTTTCCCAGAGTGCCGGTCCAGTGCCAGCAAAATGCCCGCGCGCCATAGGACACAACCCAAAAGTAGGCCTATTTACAATATCCTATCTTCCTGCTAATCCTACTCCGCCAGAACCGGAAGGAACCACGGGAGGAACAGATGACCGCCGAAGAAGCCCTGGAAAAGATCGAGACCTACGGCGACTTTATCCATGTGCCGCAGATCTACCGCGACATGGGCCTGACACGGCTCAGGATACTGGTGGCGGAAGCCGCCAAGCCGCCGCAGCCGAGCGCGATGGACCGCATGCCGGTGCCGCGGCTCAACTACAATCCGCTCGACCGCGCGCTCGGCCGTCCCACGCCGCCGGCCGAAAAGGAGCCCGACCCGGCCGAGCCGGAGGCACCACCGACACAGGAACCCAAAACCCTGGTGCACCGCGCCATCGCCAAGGAAGGCCGGCTGTCGACACCGGGCCGCCGGCGCGCCGCGTTCCGCAGCCATCTGGCGCGCTGCCCCACGATCACCGAGGCCGCTGCCCGCACCGGGGTGGACCGGCGCACCGTCGCCCGCTGGCGCAAGACGTTTCCCGCCTTCGACGCGATGTGCCGCGCGATCATCGAGACGCGCCGCCAGGAAGCCGTCGAGGACGCCGTGCTGGCCGCCGCCCATGTCGAGGTCCGGCCGGTGTTCTATCGCGGCAAGAAGGTCGGCCAGCACACCAGGCGCGACCGCGCCACCGGCCTCTATCTCCTGAAGCAGGCCGACGCCGCCGCCCTCCGCGCTGAACACCGCGCCGAACAGCGCCGCGCGGCGGACGCTGATTTCGACGTGCGCGTCGCCGCCGCGGTCCAAAAGGAGGTCGAGCGGCAGATTTCGAAAATGTCCCGTCCGGCGGGACCTCAGCCTGCCCAGGCGACAGGCGAATTGCCGAGCGCCGACAACGACATGGACGCTGCTGGACGGGAAATGGCGCGCGCGCGCTAGCGTCCGGGAAAATGTCCCATCGCCGTGCTAGAAAGGGACAAAGAGCGGAGGAATTCATGGCAGACAGGATCGGACATTTCGTCGGCAACAAGCGGGTCGCGGGCATGAGCGGCCGCCAAGGCGACGTCACCAACCCGGCGACCGGCGAGGTGACGGCGATGGTGGCCTTCGCCTCCGAGGCCGAGATCGACGATGCCGTGCAGCTCGCCAGGAAGGCGCAGGTCGCGTGGGCGGCGACGCCGCCACTCCGGCGCCAGCGCGTGATGTTCAACCTCAAGCACCTGATCGAAAAGCGCATCGACGATCTCGCGCGCATGATGTCGATGGAGCACGGCAAGACCTTCGACGACGCCAAGGGTGAAGTCGGCCGCGGCCTGGAGGTGGTGGAGTTCTCCTGCGCCATCGCCCATCACATGAAGGGCGACTTCACCGAACAGGTCGCCTCCGACATGGACTCGTGGTCGATCCGCCAGCCGCTGGGCGTGGTGGCGGGCATCACGCCGTTCAACTTCCCGATCATGATCCCGTGCTGGATGGGCGCCATGGCGGTGGCCTGCGGCAATGCCTTCATCCTGAAGCCGTCGGAGAAGGACCCCTCCGCGCCGATGCTGCTGGCCGAGCTGTTCGCCGAGGCAGGCGCGCCGGCCGGTATCTTCCAGGTGCTGAACGGCGACAAGGTGGCGGTCGACGCGTTGCTGCATCATCCCGACGTGCCGGCGATCTCGTTCGTGGGTTCGACCGCGATCGGCGAGTACGTCTATCACACGGGAACGCAGCGCAATAAGCGCGTGCAGGCCCTGTGCGGCGCCAAGAATCACATGGTGATCATGCCCGACGCCGACCTCGACCAGGTGACGGATGCGCTGATCGGCGCGGGCTATGGCGCGGCCGGCGAGCGCTGCATGGCGATCTCGGTCGCGGTCGCGGTGGGCGACGTCGGCGACCGGCTGATGGAGAAGCTCGCGCCGCGAGTCGCTGCGCTCAAGGTCGGGCCGGGGCTCGATCCGCAGTCGGAGATGGGGCCGCTGGTGACACGCCAGCACAAGGACAAGGTGATGGGCTATGTCGACATTGGCGTGAAGGAAGGCGCCAAGCTCGTCGTCGACGGCCGCGGCCTGAAACTGCAGGGCTACGAGAAAGGCAACTTCATGGGCGGCTGCCTGTTCGACAACGTCACCACCGACATGAAGATCTACAAGGACGAGATCTTCGGGCCGGTGCTGTCGGTGGTGCGCGCCAAGGATTTCAGCGAGGCGATCGGCATGGTCAACGACCATGCCTACGGCAACGGCACGGCGATCTTCACCCGCGACGGCGACTCGGCGCGCGCTTTTGCCAGCGGCGTGCAGATCGGCATGGTCGGCATCAACGTGCCGATCCCGGTGCCGGTGGCCTATCACAGCTTCGGCGGCTGGAAGGCCTCGATCTTCGGCGATCACGGCGTCTACGGCATGGAAGGCGTGCGCTTCTACACCAAGCTCAAGACCATCACCGCGCGCTGGCCGACCGGCATCCGCTCCGGCGCCGAGTTCAACTTCAAGGCGCGGGCCTAGGCGGCGATCGGCACGATACCTGCTCAGCCAGGTACTGCATTCCCAACCGAGTGAGACCTGATGGCCGAGCCCTTTCCTCTTGAACCTTCGCTGTGGGCCGCGACGGCGCCGCCGGCGCCACCGACACCGCCGCTCGCGGAGCCGGTCTCGACCGATGTTTGCATCGTGGGCGCGGGCTATGCCGGCCTCTCGACCGCATTGCATCTCGCCGAGCGCGGCATCAAGGCTGTCGTGCTCGAGGCCAAGGAGCCGGGCTTCGGCGGCTCGGGTCGCAACGGCGGCCAGGTGATCCCGGGGCTGAAGTTCGATCCCGACGAGCTCGAGAGCATGTACGGCCCCGAACGCGGACCGCGCCTCGTCGACTTCGTCGGCAGCACCGCCGATGTCGTCTGGGAGCTGATCGACAAGCACAAGATGGACGTTCCCAATACGCGCACCGGCTGGCTCCAGACCGCCATTTCGAGCCAGGCGGTCGGGCCGATCGAGGCCCGCGCGGCGCAATGGCAGAAGCGCGGCGCGCCCGTCGAGGTGCTCGACAAAAAAGAGACGGCCCGGCACGTCGGCCACGAACAGTATCTCGGCGCCTGGATCGATCGCCGCGCCGGCGTGGTCCAGCCACTCGCCTATGCGCGCGGCCTTGCCCGCGCGGCGCTGGCGGCGAGCGCTTCGGTCCACGGCGATACGCCGGCCACCAGCCTGGTGCGCGAGAACGGCAAATGGATCGTCGGCACCGCGCGCGGAGCGACCGTGACGGCGGATCGCGTGGTGCTGGCCACCAACGGCTATACCGGCGATCTCTGGCCGCATCTGCGCCAGACCATCATCGCCGCCAATTCCTTCCAGGTCGCGACCAAGCCGCTGTCGGACAATGTCCGCAAGTCGATCCTGCCCGGCGGCCAGGCGGCCTCCGATTCACGCCGCATCGGGCTCTACTACCGGCTCGACCACACCGGCCGCTTCCTGCTGGGCGGCCGCGGCACGATGCGCGAGCCCAGGCAGGTGGAGGACTGGAACCATATCGAGACGATGATGGAGAAGATGTTCCCGCAGCTCAAAGGCGCCGGCATCGACTTCCGCTGGGGCGGCCGGGTGGCGGTGACGCGCGATCACCTGCCCCATCTGCACGAACCGGCGCCCGGCCTGCTGATCGACATCGGCTGCATGGGGCGCGGCGTGGCGCTGCAGTCGGCGATGGGGCGGGCGATGGCGGCCTATATCGCGTCGGGCGACCCGATGGCGCTGCCGCTGCCGCCCGGCAAGGTCAAGCCGCTGCCGTTCCACGGCCTGAACAAGCTCTACTTCCAGGCCTTCGTCACCTGGTATCGCTTCCTCGACCGGCGCGACGCCAACGCCCTCTGACCGGCTTCGGCGTTACTTCTTCTCGATGTTCCAGAAGACGGGCACCGGCGAGACGACGCTGCCGGTGACGTTCTTGCGGATCGCCATGGCGTTGTTGTACTGGCCGAGGAAGGCATGCGTCGGCACCTCGGCGGCGCGGAGCTGGATCTTCTCGACGATCTCCTTGCGCCTGGCCTCGTCGGTCTCGTCGGCGAAGGCCGCGCGCAGGCGGGTGAGTTCGTCGTCGCACGGCCAGCCGAACCAGGCCTTGTCGCAGGTGGCGCCGATGAAGCTGTAGGTCAGCGGATCGAGCGAATCGGCGCCCGAGGTGGAGGTGATGAGCACGTTCCAGCCGCCTTTGTCCGGCGGATCCCTCTTGGCGCGGCGGCTGACCAGCGTCTGCCAGTCCATCGACTGCATGTCGACCTTGAGGCCCGACTTCTCCATCAGCGACTTGGCGATCGGCGCCATGTTGGTGAGCACGTAGAGGTCGGTCGAATGCAGCAGCACGACGGGCGTGCCGTCGTAGCCGCCTTCGGCCAGGAGCTGCTTGGCCTTGGCGAAGTCGCTCTCGTACTTGTCGGCGAAGCCCGCGGTGGTCTCGTAGGGACCGCCGCACATGAACATGGCCTTGCAGACCCTGTAGTACTCGGGATCGCCGATGACGCCATTGAGGAAGTCGAGCTGGTTGAGGCCGTAGAGCATGGCCTGGCGGGCCTTGGCGTTGTCGAACGGCTTGAAGAGCTGGTTGAAGCGGAAGATGTACTGGTTGCCCCACTTGTTGGTGGTGACCAGTCCGATGTTCTTGTCCTTCTTCAGGATCGGATAGAGGTCGTGCTGCGGCGTCTCGATGATGTCGATCTCGCCCGCCGCCAGCGCATTGACCGCGGTCTGCTGGTCGGGCATCGCCAGCCACTCGACACGGTCGACCTTGGCGATCTTGCCGCCGGCCAGGCCCGAGGCCGGCTCGGTACGCGGCTTGTACTTGGGGTTCTTGACGTAGACGGTCTTGTCGCCGGGCTTCCACTCGTCGGCCTTGAAGATGAACGGCCCGGAGCCCACGAACTCCTTGATCTGGTCGCCCGCCGGCGTCTCGGCGACGCGCTTGGGCATGATGAAGGGATTGCCCGAGGGCTTGGCCAGCGCCTGCAGCATGACGCCGGTCGGCGCCTTGAGCACGATCTGGAAGGTCTTGGCATCGACTGCCTTGGCCTCGACCACCTTGGTCCACAGGATCTGGCCCAGGCCATCGCGCACGGCCCAGCGCTTGAGCGACGCCACGACATCGTCAGGCGTCACCGGCTGGCCGTCGTGGAATTCGAGGCCGTCGCGGAGCGTGAAGATCCAGGTCAGCTTGTCGGGCGAGACGTCGTACTTCTCGACCATCTGCGGCTTGATCTTGAGCTCGCCGTCCAATGCGAACAGCGTGTCGTAGATCATGTAGCCGTGGTTGCGCACGATGAAGGCCGTAGTCCAGATCGGATCCAGGATCTTCACGTCCGAATGCATGACCACGCGCAGCGTCGTGGGCTGCCGTGGGGGCTGCTGCGCCTCGACCGCGGCAGGCGCCGCGAGCGCCAGCGCCGCCAGTAGTCCGAGAAGTCCCTTACGCATGCCTGTCTCCTTGACGCGCATCCTCGATCATCATTGCCGCGGCCTTGTCGGCGATCATGATCGTGGGTGTGTTGGTGTTGCCCGAGGTGATGGTCGGCATCACCGACGCATCGACCACGCGCAGCCGCTCGAGGCCGATGACGCGGAGCCGCTCGTCGACCACCGCCATCGGGTCGGACGGCAGGCCCATCTTGGCCGTGCCGATCGGGTGAAAGATGGTCGTGCCGATGTCGCCCGCGGCCTTGGCGAGCGAGGACTCGTCGTCGCCGACGCTCGGTCCCGGCAGGTATTCCTCGGGCCGGAATGGTTCCAGCGCCGGCTGCTTCATCAGGCGGCGCGTGACGCGGATCGCATCGGCGGCGACCCGGCGGTCCTCGGGCGTCGAGAGATAGTTGGGCGCGATCAGCGGCTTGTCGGCGGGATCGGCCGAGCGCAGCCGGATCGTGCCGCGCGAGGTCGGGCGCAGGTTGCAGGCGCTCACCGTGATCGCCGGGAAGCGATGCAGGGGTTGGCCGAACTTGTCGAGCGAGAGCGGCTGCACGTGGAACTCGATGTTGGCCCGCTCGTGGTCGGGCGAGGAGGTGGTGAAGATGCCGAGCTGCGAAGGCGCCATGGTGAGCGGGCCCGTGCGGAACAATGCATATTCCATGCCCATGAGCGCGCGCCCGATCAGCGAATGGTAGGTCGCGTTCAGCGTCTTGGCGTCATGCACCTTGAAGATGGCGCGCTGCTGCAGATGGTCCTGCAGATTGCGGCCGACACCCTGGCGGTCGAGCACGGTGGCGATGCCGTGCTCGCCCAGCCACTCGGCCGCACCGACGCCGGAGAGCTGCAGGATCTGCGGTGAGCCCACGGCACCCGCCGCCAGGATCACCTCGCCCTTGGTTCTTGCCTCGACGACCTGGTCGTTCTGGCGGAAGCGCACGCCCACGGCGCGCCTGCCCTCGAAGATCACCTTCTCGACCAGCACGCCGGTTTCCAGCCTGAGGTTCGGCCGGTCGAGCACCGGCTTCAGAAACGCCTTGGCCGCGGACATGCGCAGCCCGCGCTTCTGGTTGACGTGAAAGTAGCCGACGCCGTTGTTGTCGCCGGTATTGAAGTCGGCCGTCCGCGGAATGCCCATCTCGGTCGCCGCCCTGGTGACGGCATCGAGCACGTCCCACTTCACGCGCATCGCCTCGACGCGCCACTCGCCGCTGCCGCCATGATGCTCGGTGTCGCCGAGGAAATGCCCGTCGAGTTTCCGGAAGACCGGCAGCACGTCGTCCCAGCCCCAGCCGGTGAGGCCGAGCTGGCGCCAATGGTCGTAGTCGGCGGCCTGGCCGCGCATCGAGATCATGCCGTTGATCGCCGAGCAGCCGCCGATGACCTTGCCGCGCGGATAGTTGAGCGCGCGGCCGTTCAGCCCCGGCTCCTTCTCGGTCTGGAACATCCAGTCGGCGCGCGGGTTGCCCATGGCGAAGAGATAGCCGACCGGAATGTGGAACCAGATCCAGTTGTCGCAGCCGCCCGCCTCCAGCACCAGGACGCGCGATGTGGGATCGGCCGACAGCCGGTTGGCGAGCACGCAGCCGGCTGAGCCCGCGCCCACGACGATGTAGTCGAAGTCTCCAATCATCATCGATCCGTAGCACACAAGCCGACCCGCGAAATAGTGGGGCTATTGCCCCGCCCGCTGGACGGCGCATAATTTGGCCAACGCATCCAAGGGAGCGACGCCATGCAGTACAAGCGCATTTCGGCCGACAGCCATCTCGACCTGCCCTGGATGCCACCCGATCTGTTCACGTCGATGGCACCGCGCGAGATGAAGGACCGCATGCCGTTTGTCACCGACACCGACGACGGTCCGAAGTGGATGTCCAAAACAGGCGCCACCTTCGGCTTCAAGAATGGCGTCGGCCCAGCCGGCTCGAAATACATCCCCGGCAAGCACGGCCGCGTCGACATCATGGCCGAGACCGGCCTCTACTCCGACGGCGCCAAGGACATCCGCCGCGTCTCCGATCCGCATCTGCGCATCAAGGACCTCGATCGCGACGGTGTCGATGCCGAGGTGATCTACGGCATCCTGGGTGCCGCCAGCCGCCTCAACGACCGCGAGGCCGGCAACCAGATGCTGACGATCTACAACGACTGGCTGAAGGATTTCTGCAGCCACTATCCCGACCGCCACATCGGCCTCGCCTGCCTGCCCTACGGCGACATCGATGCCGCGGTGAAGGAGATCCATCGCGTCGCCAAGATGGGCATCAAGGGGCTGGAGCTTTCCTGCTCGTGGGACATGGAGCCGATGTGGCATCCGATGTGGGAGCCGCTGTGGAAGGCGGTGAACGACGTCCAGCTGCCGCTGCACTTCCACACGTTCCCGGCGGTGCCGCCCAACATGATCGAGAAGCATCCCGGCCGCGTCGGCCGCTCGGTGTTCTTCACCATCGTCTCGGGCTTCCAGATGAACCTGGTGAACATCCTGGCCGCAATCATCGGCGCCAACGTGCTGGAGCGTTATCCCAACGTCCGCATCGCCTTCGGAGAGTCGGGCTCGGGCTGGATACCCTACGCGCTCGACCGGATGGACTTCGAGTGGGAGGACCGCTTCACCGACCTCGGCCTCAAGATGAAGCCGTCGGACTACTGGCGCCGCCAGTGCAAGGCCACGTTCCAGTTCGACCGCATCGGCGCCAAGCTGATCGACGACATGGGCGCGGAAAGCCTGATGTGGGGCTCCGACTACCCGCACGGCGATGGCGTGTGGCCGCACTCCGACAAGTACATCAGGGAACAGTTCGCCGACGTCCCGGCCGAGCAGGTCAAGATGATCACCTGCACCAACGCCGGAAAATTCTACGGGCTCATTAACTAACGAGATCGCTCTTCGACACGGTGTGTCGGAGAGCGAAGACCTCGCCCTCGGGCGCGTGCCGGGTACGCGCCGCCTGGGCTGCCTCGACCGACCAGAAGAAAGCAACCAGCGCCCGTTCGATCTGACGATCGGGCGCGGCGCGCAGGTCCTTTTCCGTGGTGTGCGCCTGGCCGAGGTTGGCCTGGCCCGCCAGCATGTCGACGCGCGCGGTCTGGAGCCCGGCCAGCGTGTCGAAGGGCGCGGTGTTGCCCACGGTCGTGCGCAGCGTCAGCACGGCGCCGCCGATGCCGCCGCCCCAGCGCTGCTCGACCGTGCAGACGGTGCGCCAGGTGTCGCGGAACTTCGGGAAGATGGCGCGGCTCATCTCGGTCGGATTGCCGAGGCGCGCGTAGTATTCGGCGCTCTCGAACGCGCCCGTCGTCTCGGCGTCGTAGAACAGGAGATAGCGTCCCGGATTGTCGACGCCCTTGAAGCGGCTGCCGCGCAGCCAGCCGGGACAGCCGACACGCTCCTGGGCATGCTCGTGGCTGTGCCAGTGCTCGAAGAGCGAATCGTCGGCCGGATCGATGTCGACCCAGATGGCGAGGACCGCTTGGCCGCCGCTCATGTCGCGCGCACCGCGTTGGTGAAAGCGACAACTTCGTTGCGCCGGTGATGGTCGGCCGGCGGCGCGTAGAGCGGCTGCGGGAAGGCGCCCAGCGTCACCACGACCAGGCCCTCGTTGCGGAAGATGTCGATGCGCTGGCCGGCATGGCCGAGGGCTGCCATCACGCCCTTGCCGAGCCACCAGCTGTAACCGTAGTGCGTGATGTCGACGACCGGCGGCGCCGCGAGCGCGAAGGCCGGCGTCGCCGCGGCCTCGACCCATCCCTCGGGCAGCACGCGCTTTCCGCCGATCACGCCGTCGTCCAGGACAAACAGTCCGAAGCGGCCGAAGTCGCGCAACACCATGCCGGCGCGGCTGCCGCCGATCTCCTGGCCGCCCTCGCTTTCGAGTGTGTAGAAGGCGTCGCATTCCATGCCGGCGGGCTGCCAGATCTTTTCCGACATGTAGTCGGCGAGCGGCTTGCCGATCGCCTGGGTGAGTGCCGCGCCCAGCAGATAGGTATCGCCGGAATTGTAGAGAAAGGCGGCGCCGGGCGGATGGGCGCGCGGCAGCGACGCCATCAGCCGCAGCACGCCGCCCGGCGCCTTGTCGGCCAGCGACTTGCTGTAGCGGTTCACGTCGGAATGTCGATCCGTATAGTCCTCGTTCCAGCGCACGCCGGACGACATGGTCATGACATGGCGCAGCGTCACGCCCTCGTAGGCCGAGCCCCGCAAGGCTGGCAGATAGCGCGTCAGCTCCTCGTCGATCGACGCGATGGCGCCGCCGTGCACCGCGGCACCGACCAGCATCGCCGTCATCGACTTCACGGTCGACATGGTCGACCAGCGATCGTGCTCGCCGAGGTCCAGGCCATAACGCTCCAGCACGACCTTGCCGTGGCGCAGCACCAACAGACCCGAGATCACGTTACGATCCATGAACGAGGCGACATCGTGCTCGCGGCCATCGACGAGGTAGCGCGGCGCGATCTCTTCGCCGCGCGGCAGCTCGCGCACGTTCGGCCCACGGTGGATCACGCGGTGGGCGAACAACTGGTCGACGATGCGATAGGCGTAGGGCTGGATCGACGGCGGCAGCAGCAGGAAATCCTCCCCGCGCGGGAGGTGCCTGCGCGGCGCGGCCGTAGTCAGGAAAACGCCTTGAAGGTGATGAGGGTGAAGGTGTCCTTCACGCCGCCCAGCGTCTGGACCTTGCTGGTGACGAAGTGGCCGATGTCGGTCTTGTCGTCGAGATAGCACTTCATCAGAAGATCGTACTGGCCGGAGGTCGAGTAGACCTCCGACACCTGCTCGACTGAAACGGCGTCGTCGGCAACCTCATAGGCCTTGCCGAGTTCGCATTTCACCATGACGAAGATCGTCTGCATCGACGGCTATTCTAGCGCGGCGTGCGCGCCAGGAAAGCCGGCACGTGATCGCCGAGACCCACAGGCGCGGGACCGCCGTCGTCGCGGTCGCGGCGACGGTCTTGCCCACGGTCTTGGCCACGCTCCGGCCGGCGCTCGGAGTTGCGTTCACGCGGCGGCTGGGCCGAACGCTCAGCGCGCGGCTCGCGGGGGGCATGCTCACGGGGAGCACGCTCGCGTTCGGGACGACGCTCGCGCGGCGCCCGTTCCGGCTTCGGCTCGCGATGGGCTTCCCGGGGAGTCTCACGACGAGCTTCCTGGGGAACTTCCTGGGCAGCCTCGTGCAGCACTTCGGCCGCCGCTGCCTGCGGCTCGGCCGAGACCTCGGGACGCGGCTCACGATGCTCGCGAGGCGCACGCGGTTCGCGGCGCGGGCCACTCGGCTTGTCGGCGGCAGGGGCACCCGAGCGGCCGCCGCTGCGACCACCGCGACCGCCACGTCCGCGACGACGACCGTCACCGGCTTCGAGCGTCGCGGTCTCGAGACCGGGGACTTCGACGCGCGGGATAGTCGTGCCGATCAGCTTCTCGATGGCTTCGATCAGGCCGCCCTCGTGGGGAGCGGCCAGCGTGAAGGAATGGCCGGTCTTGCCGGCGCGGCCGGTACGGCCGATGCGATGGACGTAGTCTTCGGGCGAGAACGGCACGTCGTAGTTGAAGACATGGCTCATGTCCTGGACGTCGAGGCCGCGGGCAGCCACGTCGGAGGCGACAAGGATCTGGATATCGCCGGCCTTGAACTTCTCCAGCGTCTCGGTGCGCGCGGGCTGGCTCATGTCGCCGTGCAGCGCGCCGGCATTGAGGCCGTGCTTCTTCAGCGCGGTGTGGAGCGTCGCGACATCGCGCTTGCGGTTGCAGAACACGAGCGCGTTCTTCACTTCCTGGCTCTTGATCAGGGCCAGCAGCGCCTCGCGCTTGTCGTCCTCGGGGACGACGATCAGGCCCTGGACGATGTTGGTGCTGGCCGAGGCCGGCGGCGAGACCGTGACTTCCTTCGGGTTGCTGAGGAAGCGGTCGGCCAGGCGCTTGATCTCCGGCGGCATGGTGGCCGAGAAGAACAGCGTCTGCCGGATCGCCGGCAGGGTTGCGACGATGCGCTCGACGTCGGGGATGAACCCCATGTCGAGCATGCGGTCGGCTTCGTCGATCACCAGGATCTTGACGTCGTTCAACAAAATACCGCCACGCTCGAAGTGATCGAGCAGGCGGCCCGGGGTGGCGATCAGCACGTCGACGCCGCGCTCCAGGGCGCGTTCCTGGTCGGGGAAGCTCACGCCGCCGATCAGCAGCGCCATGTTGAGCTTGTTGTACTTGCCGTAGGTCTCGAAGTTTTCGGCCACCTGTGCGGCCAATTCACGCGTCGGCTCCAAGATGAGCGTCCGCGGCATCCGCGACTTGGCGCGGCCCTCCGCAAGGATGTCGATCATCGGCAGGACGAAGGAGGCGGTCTTTCCGGTGCCCGTCTGGGCGCATCCGAGGACATCGCGACCCATCAGGACGATGGGGATGGCCTTTTCCTGGATCGGGGTGGGCGTCGTGTAGCCTTTTTCGGCGACTGCCTGCAGTACCGGGGCGCTCAGCCCCAAACTCTCAAAACTCATTTAATTTCCGTGGTTTAGTCCATTCTATCCGCTGGACTTTGGAGCGGTCTCGTAAGGCTCGTGGATCGGGCCGGACCGCTGGCGCGCCTGATATGAGGCTTGATAAGCCCCAAGTCAATGTGCAGGCAGCGGGAGGCTGCCCACCGGTCCGGTCAGGCCTTGAGCTCGATTTCGACGAAAACGAACTCGAAATCGTTGGGGTTTATGACGTCGTGCTCGACCCCGATCTGGCGGGCGTAGGACACCCCGGCCCGAAGCGGCGCCGGCACGGTCGTCTTGCCGTCATAAATATGCAGCTCGCCGGTGGTCACCGGAACCACGACATAGTCATGATTGTGGCGGTGCCAGCCGGTGTGGCCGCCGGGCGGAAACCGCCATTCAGTCACCATTACCCGGTCGTTCTCGACCTGGACGGAGGGCTTGGCGAGGGGGCGTTCTTTGTCGGTCATGCACGAAAGCTAATGGACCCCCGGCTGTTTTGTCAGGTGACAGGCCAGCGCACCTTGATAGGGTGCATATGCACTCAAATTTCGGGGTCCCGCCTTGTCCTCCATCGCCGTCGCCGCTCCCGTCCGGGCCCACCCTCTGCTGACCGCCCCGATCGGATCGAGCCTGGTGAAGCTCGCCGGCCCGACCACGGCGGTGATGGTGGCGCAGACCTTCGTCGCCATCGCCGAGACCTTCATCTTCGGTAGGCTGGGCACCGCGGCGCTGGCCGGCTTCGCGCTCGTTTTTCCCCTCATGATGATGATGACGATGATGGCCGCGGGCGGCATGGGTGGCGGCGTGGCGGCCGCCATGGCGCGCACGCTGGGCGCCGGCCGCAAGGACGATGCGCGGGCACTGGTGCTGCATGCCCTGATCCTGGGCGCCGTGCTGGCGATGCTGTTCACGCTGCTGGCCTGGACCGTGGCGCCCGGCCTCTACAGGTTGCTGGGCGGCGACGATCACGCGCTCGCGCACGCCCTCACCTATTCCCACGTGCTGTTCAGCGGCGCGATCGTGATCTGGGCCAACTTCTTCCTGTCGGCGCTGCTGCGCGGTGGCGGCGACGCGGCCACGCCCGGCCGCTACATGCTGCTGTCGTCGATCGCGCAGGTGCCACTCTCTTATGTACTGGCGCTCGGCATCGGCGACTGGCCCGGCCTCGGCATGGCCGGCCCGGCGATCTCCTCGCTTCTCACGTCAGCCGTGTCGGCGCTGTTGCAGGCGCGCGCGTTGTGGGGCGGCAAGCTGGGCTTCGTCCCGGGGCTGGGTGGCCTGGCGCTTCAGGGCCGTCTGTTCTGGGACATCCTCCGCGTCGGACTGATCGCCTCCTTCTCGGCCTTCACCGCCAACCTCACCGCCATGCTGGTGACGGGGCTGGTCGGCCGCTTTGGCGTGGCAGCACTCGCGGGCTACGGCATCGGCGTGCGGCTGGAATTCATGCTGGTGCCGCTCGCCTTCGGCATCGGCTCGGGCCTGACGACGATCGTGGGCGTCGCCGCCGGCGCCAACGACTGGCGGCGCGCGGTACGGGCCGCCTGGATCGGCAGTCTCGTTGCCGGCCTCGGCATCGGCGCCTTCGGCTGGATCGTGGCGCTCGTGCCCGAGGGCTGGGCGCGCCTGTTCACCAGCGACCCCGACGTGATCGCCGCGACCGTTGGCTACATCACGCATGTGGCGCCGTTCTACTGCCTGTTCGGCGTCGGCATGACGCTCTCCTTCGCAAGCCAGGGCGCGGGCCGCATGAAGGCGCCGTTCTTCGCCGGCGTCACGCGCCTATTCGTGGCGACGCTGGGCGGCTGGCTCGCCGTCGAAACCCTGGGCTGGGGCCTGGACGGAGTCTTTACCGCCATCGCCGTCGGCATGATCACCTTCGGCGTGCTGATCGCCGGACCGTTACTGATCCACCCCTGGCGCGGCCGAGCGTGATAGACTGCCCTCCCCATGCGGGAGGGCGTCATGCAGCGCGGCAGCACGATCTCGACCTGGAACCGTAATCCCGCCGATGAAGAGGCGATGGGCGCCGCGCATGCGCCGATCTGGCGGCGCATGATCGACGTCGCCATCCACTGCGATCTTCGCGAAGCGACTGTGCTCGATTATGGCTGCAACCAGGGCGGCTTCCTGCGGATGCTGCACGATCGACACCCCTTCCACGACGCGGTCGGCATCGACATCGCCCGCGAGTCCGTGGCGCGCGCCGAACTGCTGAAGGGCCATCGACCGATCGAATACAAGGTCGGCAACAGCGCCGCCGCGCTCGGCCGCACGTTCAACTTCGCCTTCAGTCACGAGGTGCTCTACCTGCTGCCCGATCTCGCCGCGCATGCGGCCGATATCAAAGTCGCTCTGCGGCCGGGCGGTGCCTACATAGCCGCCATGGGTTGCCACACCGACAGCGCCGTGTGGCCACGGTGGCGCAAAGTACTCAGCGAAACCTCATCGATCCCGCTCTACAACCACGCGCTCGACGGCGTGGCGAAGGCCTTCTCCGAAGCAGGCTTCACCGTCGGCGTACGGCCGCTCGATCTCGACGCCTTCATGCCAGTGACCGTGGGCAGCGCCTATTTTCCGAAGGTGGTCGATCAGTTGCGCTACTATAGCCAGGACAAGGTACTGTTCCGGTTCGTGCGCTCTCCCTAGGAGATCCCTTCATGGCAATGCCGGCCCTGCCGTTCGTCACCGCCTTCTATGCCGCCCTGACCGGACTACTGTGCGTGGTGCTGTCGGTGCTGGTGATCCGTCAGCGCATGCAGAGACGCATCAGTATCGGCGACGGCGGTGATGCCGAGCTGGGACGCATGGCCCGCGTGTTCGGAAACTTCGCCGAGTATGCCGCGCTGGTCTTGATTTTGCTGGCCCTGCTCGAAATCTGCGGCGGCCCGCGCTGGCTGGTGCACGCGTTGGGCGGCTGCTTCATCGTCGGCCGCCTTGCCCATGCCTATGGCTTTCCGGGACGACGGACATCAACCCCGGCCGGTCGGCCGGCGTCACCCTGACGCTTCTCACCATCCTGGTGTCGTCGGTCGCGCTGCTGCTGATCGTGGGCCGGAAGATCTTCGTCTAGCCGCGCGCGCCGAGCTTACGGAGCGAGCGGTCGATCCAGAGCGCGCCGATCTTTTCCTGCGCTCCGTTCTGCCGCAGCCGTTGCCGCAGGTTGGCGAAGTCGACGCGGTCGAGCTCCTGATCTTGGTTGAAGCAGGAGAACACCACCGTTTCCTTGCCGGTCACCGGATCCTTGTGGAGCTGCAGGCACTGGGCGCAGATCTCCTTCATCATGCATTGCATAGGCGAGTTGATCGACCCAAGCGCGCGATGGCCGGGCTTGAGGTAGGCTTTCAGTACGCCATGACGCGCCAGGCGCACGGCGTTCATCATGCCGTCGGAACCAATGGCCACGATGCGGTCGGCGTCGCTGAACGGGATCGGCTGCGGGCCCAGTTCGCCTGCCGCGTACTTGCGCATCGTCTCGACGATGTTGTCGACGGTCGACTTGTCCTGCGGCCGGTCGGCCGGGAAACCCGGCGCCTCGTCGCAGCTCCACACCACGACATCGGCTGCGGCCTCGATCTCCTCGACCTTGTAGCGGTCGCTCACCTTCTTGTAGCCGGCGAAGTAGAGCACCTTGCTGCCGGCCTTGCGGAAGGCCTGGCCGATCGAGAACAGCACGGCGTTGCCGAGACCGCCACCGGCCAGCACCACGGTTTCTCCCGGCTCGATCTCCGTCGGCGCGCCGGTCGGCCCCATGACGATCACCGGCTCGCCGGGCTCGAGCAGCGCGCAGAGATCGGACGAGCCGCCCATCTCCAGCGTGATCAGCGACAGCAGGCCCTTGTCCTTGTCGACCCAGGCGCCCGTCAACGCCAGGCCCTCCATGGTGAGCAGCGTGCCGTCGACTTTCTTCGAACGCGCCTCGTAGTTCTGCAGGCGGTAGAACTGGCCCGGCTCGAAGTTGCGCGCCGCGGCCGGCGCCTCGACGATGACCTCAACGATGGTGGGCGTCAGCCGATCGACGCGCACGACCGTCGCACGCCAGTCGCGGTTGGCTTCGGCCAGGATGGCTTCGGGCGATCGCGCGGGCGCCGCCAGCCGCGCCATCGTCCGGCTGAGCACCGGATAGCCCTGCTTGGCGCCGCCCATGGCCTTCACGACGTTGCCGGCGAACGACGGATGCAGGTCGCCGAAGAACGACATGTTGCGGCCGTCGCCGTGGCGATACATCAGCACGCGCACGTCGGCGGGCTTGCAGACGCGCTCGGGCGTGGCCGGGTTGCCCTCCTCATCGAGCGCGCGGAAATACTTGCCGTCGATGAAGGCATGCGTCGCGTCCTCGCGCGCCAGCACCGTGTTGGGCTGCGTGCCCGCCGCCACCAGGATGGTACGCGCCGGCAGCGTCGCCTCGATCTTCGTCCCGCTCTGCTCGCCCGCCACCTTCAGGGCGCAGGCATGTCCGTTGGCGTCGACCTCGACCGCGACCGGCGACAGGCCTTCGACGAAGCGGATGTCCTCCTCCAACGCCTTGAACACTTCCTCGTGGTTCAACGTATAGGACGGCGACTCGATCAGGCGGCGGCGATAGACGAGCGACACGCCGCCCCAGCCGTTCACCAGCCCGGCGATATCAGGCGTCCGTCCCTCGCGCTCTGCGGTGGCACGCTCAGTGCGAATGGCCCGGGCGTGGCCCAGGAATTCCTGCGCGATCTCGCGTTCCTCGTCGTTCCAGGCCGCGTTCACGACGGCCTCGCCGCGTTCGGCGACCAGGATCTCGTGCCGGGCCAAAAACTTCTCGACCTGCAGCGGGTAGTAGGCGAGCGATTCGGTGGCGGTGTCGATGCCGGTCAGGCCGCCACCGATCACGATCACCGGCAGGCGGATCTGCAGATTGGCGATGGACTCCTTCTTGGCGGCACCCGTGAGCTGCAGTGCCATCAGGAAGTCCGAGGCCGCGCGCACGCCGCGCGCCAGGCCGTTCGGCAGGTCGAGCACGGTGGGTTTGCCGGCGCCGGCGCAGAGCGCGATGTGGTCGAAGCCCATGGCGAAGGCGCCCTCCACCGTCACCGTGCCGCCGAAGCGCACGCCGCCGAACATCGAGAACTGGCCTCGCCGCTCCAGCAGCAGCCGCACCATCTTCAGGTAGTTCTTGTCCCAGCGCACGGTGATGCCGTACTCGGCGACGCCGCCAAATCCCGCCATCGCGCGCACCCCCAAACCCTCGCGCAGGCTGGCGACATCATCGACGGCGGCGAACGGCACGCGCGTGCCGTCGGCCACGACACCCGACTGTTCGGGCGGCAGCGGCTCGATCTTGAGGCCGTCGATCGCCACTACCGTGTGGCCGTCGTTCATCAGGTGATGCGAGAGGTTGAAGCCCGCAGGACCCAGGCCCACCACCAGCACGGTGCGGCCGGTCGAGGGACGCGGGATCGGACGGCTGAGGTTGAGCGGGTTCCAGCGCGTCAGCAGAGAATAGATCTCGAACCCCCACGGCAGCGCCAACACGTCCTTCAGCGTCCGGGTCTCGATCTGCGGGATGTCGACCGGTTCCTGCTTTTGATAGATGCAGGCCTTCATGCAGTCGTTGCAGATGCGGTGCCCGGTGGCGGCGACCAGCGGATTGTCGACCACGGCCATCGCCAGCGCGCCGACGGAGAAGCCCTCGCTCTTGAGGAGGTTCATCTCCGAAATCTTTTCCTCGAGCGGGCAGCCCGCCAGCGTGACGCCGAACGGCGACTTCTGGAAGGCGCCCGTCTTGCGATCCTTCAGGCCGCGCGAGCAGCTGTCCTTGCCCTGGTTGTGGCACCAGATGCAGTAGTTGGTATGATCGAGGGCGCGCACGAGATCGAAGCCCTCGTCGGTGAGCGCAAAGCCCTCGCGATAGCGCAGCATCGACCGCGGCAATTTCATGCGCGTGACGCCGTCGACGACCTCCGTTTCGATCGGCACCAGATGCTCGGGATCGATCTTGTGCGGCACCTTGAACAGCGGGCCGTCGCGATGGCGCTTCTTGCCCTCGGGATTGTGCAACGCCCAGGCGGCGTAGCGCACCAGCGCCTCGATCTCGGGCGTCGGTGTCTCGACCTTGAATTCGGCGCCGACGAGTTCGCGAACCCGGAGCGCGAAGGCGAGTTCCCAGTTTTCCAATCCATCGGCGAGAGTTGCGCCGATCTCGACGCCCGCCGTGACACTGTCGCCGTCGAGCGCCATCGCGGCATCGGCCTTGATGGCGCGCGTGACGTAGCGCTGCACGAACAGCCGCTTGCAGTCGTAAAGCGGCGCCAACCTGACGTGCCGGCCGCGCAGCTCGGCCACGGGGCCCGCCACACCGAACAGGGCGCCGATGAAATCCTCGAGCGGCCGGGCGAGTTCGATCAACAGGTTCGACTCGTCCTTGGGCGCAAGCTGGTCCGGTGTCGCGCGCGCCGTCATCAATCGCGCATGAAGGCCGGCGTCGACACCCTGCAGCCAAGCGGCGAATGCAGCGTCGAGGCGGCCGAGACCATCGCGGTCGTAGAGGTCGTTGAAGGCGAACCCGTGGGAGAGCACGGGCGCCGGCCGGGACGCATTCATTGCCAGATATCCAGACGGAGCGAGGGGTATTTTGTTCGTACGCGAACCGATTAGCCGGGGCGGCGGTCCAGCGCAAGGCATCGCGCCTCATGCGGCCGATTAGCGACATTTATGCCAGATGACGGCGCCGCCGGCTTCGCGCATGGTCCGCCGTCCATGCAAACCGCTCCCGCTTCCGTGCGCAACTGGCTGATCGTCGTTGCCGTCATGATCCTTTTGATGATCGTGATCGGTGCGCTCACGCGGCTGACGGAATCGGGCCTGTCGATGGTCGAATGGCGGCCGGTGACCGGCTGGCTGCCGCCGCTCTCCGACGCCGCCTGGAGCGCCGAACTGGAGAAGTATCTTTCCTCGCCGCAGGGAAGATTGATCAATCGTGGTTTCAATGTCGTGGAATTCAGGCAGATCTTCTGGCTGGAATACAGCCACCGCCTGTGGGGCCGGCTGATCGGCGTCGTCTTCGCGCTGCCGCTCGCCTGGTTCTGGATTCGAGGCCAGCTCACGCCCTACCTGAAGCCCCGACTGCTGGCCTTGCTGGTGCTGGGTGGCCTGCAGGGCGCGCTGGGCTGGGCGATGGTGGCGTCGGGCCTGATCGACCGCCCCTCGGTCAGCCACTACCGGCTCGCGGCCCATCTCCTGCTCGCGGTGGCGCTCTACGCCTACACCGTCTGGCTGGTCCTCGAACTCGGGCCGCAAGCCGCGCGGCGTGATGATGCCGGTAATGACAGAGGAGCGGCACGTGCGACGGCGGTGCTGATCACCCTCCTCTTCGTCGTCCTCACCTGGGGCGCGCTGATGGCCGGGCTGCGAGCGGGCACGGCGCACAACACCTTCCCCACCATGTCGGGCCACTGGATCCCGCCGGGCTTGTTCGAGCTCTCGCCGTGGTGGCTCAATCCGTTCGAGAACGGCACGACGATCCAGTTCACCCATCGCTGGCTGGCCAAGCTCCTGGTGCTGGGCGTGCTGGTTCTGGCGTGGCGCGTGCGACGACCCGAAACGCTGGCTGCGGCGGCGATGGCACTGCTGCAGCTAAGTCTCGGAATTGCCACGATTCTGAGTGGAATCAACATCGGCCTGGCAACGGCGCATCAGGCCGGCGCGGTGATCCTGCTGACCAGCCTAATCGTGGTCCGCCATCGCCTGACGCCTTCTCGGCAGCGCCCGGTCTCGGCTATGATTGGTGGATGACCGGCAGGCTCAACTGGCCCAGATCGCTTGCTGCCGCGCCGTCTCTGGCGAAGCGGCCGTTCGTCCTGGCCGGCGTTACGACCCTACTCGTCGGCGCCGCCCTGATCGGCGCCTGGCTGACGCGCCCCGCCGCCACGGTGGAAAGGCATGCCGCCGGTGAAGCGTCATCCACCTCGCCCCCTGCCACCTCGTCCCCCGCCAACGCGACCTCGATCGTCGTGCCGGAGGCGCCGCCGCCCCCCGAACTGACCAGCGCCGATGTTGCCCGCAGCGGCGATCCGTCGGCTGCAACCTCCACGACGGCATCGACACTCCCGGCCGAGCCCCCCAAGCCCATCGACTGGGCGGCGATGCCGATCGACGAGCTGCGCCCGAGGGCAGCTGCCAACGAAATCCCCGCCATGGAAGAACTGGCCCGGCGGCTGGTCCAGGGCGCGGGCGTGACCAAGGACCAGCAGGCCGGCGCGGGATGGCTGCTGCGCGCCGCCCAGAGCGGCTCGGCGCAGTCGGCCTTCAACGTCGCGGTGATGTACGAGCGCGGCTTCGTGGTCGAGCGCGACTCCGCACGCGCCATCGAATGGTACCGCAAGGCCATCGCGGCCAACCTGCCCGCCGCAAAGCACAACCTCGCCCTGCTGCTGCGCGACGGAAAGGGCGCGCCGCGCGACGGCAAGGAAGCCGTCGAACTGCTGCGTTCGGCGGCGCGCCAGGGCATGGCGGCGTCGATGTTCACGCTGGGCGACATCCACGAACGCGGCGATGCCGCGCCAAAGGATGCCGCAACGGCGCTCGCCTGGTTCGCCATCACCGCAGAATTCGAACGCCAGACAAATCGCGGCGCCGAGACGGCGCTGGCCAAGACGGCGAGCCAGCGCAGCCAGACGCTGCAGCGCATCCTGACGCCGGCTGAGCTCGAGCGGGCGCAGCAGCTGGGACAGAGCGAGTTCAAGCTCATCGTCGAGGCGCTGTCCCCGCCCAAGCCGGTGTCACCGATCACTCCGACTCCGGCCGAGGTTGCGGCAGCCGCGCCCGATCCCGCGCTGCCGCTCAGCGACATCGATCCACCGGGTTGGCCCAAAGCGGCCAACGACCAGATCCGCGTCATCCAGCAGGCGCTGTTCGATCTCAAGTTCCTCCGCGACAAGCCCGACGGTTCCATGGGTCCGATGACCCGCGCGGCCATCCGCTCGTTCCAGCGCAGCAACTCGATGCGTGAAATCGGCGAGCCGACCCGTGACCTCTACGCTGCGCTGAAGGACTCGCTGGCCAGTCGCGATGTTGTCGCCAATTCGCCTCTGCCCTTGCCGCCCCCCGAGAAGGCCGAGAACCCGACGATCGATCTGCCGAAGGTGGAATTGTCGAAGCCTGATGCGCCCAAGATCGACGTCGCGAAGGCCGAGGCTGCGAAGATTGAGGCGGCAAACGCCGAAGCAGCAAAGGTTGAAGCTGCGAAAGTGGAGGCTGCAAAGGTCGAAGCAGCAAAGGCTGAAGCTGCAAAGGTAGAGGCGGCAAAGGTCGAAGTTGCAAAAGCCGAAGCAGCGAAGGCCGTGCCCGCGACCATCGATATCGGCCGTCCGGAACTTCCGCCGCCACCGCCGACATCGGCGGAGATCGCGCGCGCGATGTCTAACGCGACGCCCAAGGAGATGCTGGCCGCCGCGACCAAGGACGCGCCCGCCCCGATCGTGCCGGAGGCCTGGCCGACGGCACCTGTCGATCAGGTGAGAGCGATCCAGCAACTACTGCGCGACCTCAACTTTTCCAACGACACGCCCGATGGCCTGAACGGTCCCAATACACGCGCCGCGATCCGCGACTACGAACGCGCCGCCGCTCTCGGCGTGACCGGTGAGCCGAGCAGGGTTCTGTTCGACTCGTTGATGGAGTTGCGCCTGCTCATGGTGCCGAAGGCCAAGTGACGTCCGGCGGTCAGTCGGAATTCAGCCGGCCGGCATGCCGCCACCAGCGATCGGGCAACCCCGCCGCCGCCCGGCCCGCGGCATCGACGCCGTCGTAAAGCGCAAAGCAGGTGGCACCGCTGCCGCTCATCGCGGCGTAGCGCACGCCCTCGGTCCGGCCCAGCGCTGCCAGCACATCGCCGATCGCGGGCCTGAGCGAGATCGCGGCATCGGCGAGATCGTTGCCACGCGCGGCCAGCGCAGCAACGAGAACACCCAGATCCTGCCACGCGGACGGAACGGGCACTGCCGTCGAGAAAGACCCTCGGCGCGCGGCAAAGACCTCGGGCGTGGCAAGCGGCGTGCGCGGATTGACCAGGAGGATGGCGCAGGGCGGCAGCGAAGGCGCCGGCCGCAGGACCTCGCCCACGCCCGACACCAGCACCGGCTTGTCGGCCAGGCACATCGGCACGTCGGCGCCGAGTGCTGCGGCCAGATCGAACAATTCCTCGACCGGCATGGCCACGCGCCACAGATCGACCAGCGCGTGAAGCGCGGCCGCGGCATCGGCCGATCCGCCACCGAGGCCGGCGGCCACGGGAATATGCTTGGCAAGACGCAGTGCTGCGCGCGGCGACACGCCGGCGCGATCGGCCAGCAGGCGCGCCGCCCGCAGTACGAGGTTGTCGGCCTCACCGGCCAGGCTGGGTGCCTCGGGGCCTTCGAGTGCCAGCGACAGGCGGTCGGACGGGCCGACCTCGACGGTGTCGGCGAGGTCGGTGAAGGCAACCAGCGAGTCGAGCAGATGGTAGCCGTCGGCGCGGCGTCCGACGACTTTCAGCCAGAGATTGACCTTGGCGCGTGCCAGCCGCATGGCGCGAGTCCGGCCGACGCGCGGTCGGATCAGCCGCCCTGCTTGGGCGCAGCAGCGGGCTTTTCGTAGACGGTCGGCTTATCGTTGCCGGAATTGATCCCGTTGGCGATCTTGTCCTTGATCACCGACACGCGATCCTTGTCCGGCTTTTGATTGAGCGCGCGCTCCCACTCGAAGCGCGCCTCGCGCTTGCGACCGACGTGCCAGTAGGCGTCGCCCAGATGCTCGGTGATGGTGGGGTCGTCGCCCTTCTGCTCGCTCGCCCGCTCCAGCCACTCGACGGCCTTGTCGAACTGGCCGACCCGGTAGAACGCCCAGCCGACGCTGTCGGTGATCGCTCCGTCGTCCGGACGCAATGCCGTCGCCTGCATCAGCATCTTCATGCCCTGGTCGAGATGCAGGCCCTGGTCGACCCAGCTGTAGCCGAGATAATTCAGAACGTGCGGTTGCTCGGGCGAGAGCTCGAGCGCCTTCTTCATGTCGACTTCCGCCTTCGGCCACTGCTTGGTCCGCTCGAGTGCGATGCCGCGGCCGAAATAGATCGGCCAATGCCGTTCGTCGACCTTGCGCAGGCGGCTGATCGCAATGTCGTAAGCGGCAACCGCTTCGGAATAGCGTTCGCGGCCGCGCTGCAGATCGGCCAGGGTCAGGGCCGCATCGATGCGGTCGGGCTTTTCCGCGATCAGCGTGTTGAGCCGGCTGACCGACTGGTCGAAGCGGTCGAGCTGGGCGTCGAGCGCCGCCATCCGCAGGCGCGCCTGCCACGACAGCGGCGAGATCGTGTCGATCTTGGCCAGCGCGGCAATGGCCTTGGGGATCTGCTGGAACTGCTCGTAGAGGCTCGAGATCATCAGCCAGGCGAAATCGTGATCCGGCTTCAGGTTGACGGCGAGCTGGTCGAAGATCAGCGCCAGGTCGGCGCGCTGATTGCGCGGATCCGACGCCAGGATGCCGCCGATGTCGAACAGGATCTCGGCGATTCCCGCCGCTGGCGAGGGCGCCTTGGCGGCCGGCGCGTTGGCCGCGACCAGGGCATCCATCAGCACCGAATCGCTGAAGCGCTCGCCGTAGCCCTTGAGAAGCTGCCGCGCCTCGTCGTTTTTTCCGAGCCGGCGCAACCCTTCGGCAGCGGCCAGTGTCGTGCGCAGGCCGCGGGCATCGAGGGATGTTGCGCGGCGATACTTCGCCTCCGCCGCCGCGCGATCGCCCGCCAGCTCGTCGATCTGCGCCTCGATGATCAGCGCCGGGGCCTCGGCATTCTCGCCGGCCGCCGGCTTGAGTTTGGCCACGAACGAACGGGCGGCGGGGAAATCCTTCTCGCCGGCTTTCAGCCAGGCCATCACATAGTCGCGCAACGGGCCGAGCTGGTTTTCCGAGCCGATGCGGCTGAGCTGTTGCTCGGCTGCCTTGTACTCGCCCTTCTTGATCGCCAGGACCGCCAGCACGAGATTGCCGAAGCCGTCACCCGGGCGTGCCGCCAGCACCGCCGGCGCGAGCTGTGCCGCGGAGTCGATGCGACCGGCATACATGCGCATGCGGAAGGCGGCATAGATCAGTTCGGGATCGGTCGGCGCCAACGCGAGGGCGGCGTCCATCTGGTCGGCGGCGGCGTCGTAGTCGTGATCCTGCTCGGCCACGCGGCCGGCGAGATAGCGGCCATCGATGGTTGCCGCGATCAGGCGGCCACGCTGGGGTTGAGACTGTGATTGCGGCGGTGTCTTCGCTTGGGGCGTTCCGCCCTGCTGGGCGTCGACGGTCGCCGGGAGCGCAAGAAGCAGCGCAGCCGGAAGCAGCGTGAGGAGTGTGCGTCGCATACCTGTCACATGTTGGGGTAATTGGGGCCGCCGCCACCTTCGGGCACCGCCCAATCGATGTTCTGCGCCGGATCCTTGATGTCGCATGTCTTGCAGTGCACGCAATTCTGCGCGTTGATCTGGAAGCGCGGCTGGCCGTTGTCGGCCGTCACGACTTCATAGACGCCGGCCGGGCAATAGCGCTGCGCCGGCTCGGCATAGAGCGGCAGGTTGACGGCGATCGGGATCGACGGATCGCGCAGCTTCAGATGAACCGGCTGGTCTTCCTCGTGATTGGTGCTCGAGAGGAACACCGAGGAGAGCTTGTCGAAGGAGATCACACCGTCCGGCTTGGGATACTGAATGGGCTGGAATTCGCTGGCCGGCCGCAAGGTCTCGTGATCGGCCTTCTTGTGATGGAAAGTCCACGGCAGGCGGATGCCGAGATCGTGCATCCACATGTCGAAGCCACCGTAGATCGTGCCCACCATGGTGCCCCAGCTCAGCGCCGGCTTCACATTGCGCACCTTGTCGAGATCCTTCCAGATCCACGACGCCTTCACCTTCACTGGATAGGCGATCAGCTCGTCGCCGCCGGTCTTGCCCGCCGCCAGTGCCTCGAATGCCGCTTCGGCCGCGAGCATGCCGCTCTTGATGGCGTTGTGGCTGCCCTTGATGCGCGGCAGGTTGACGAAACCGGCCGAGCACCCAATCAGCGCGCCGCCCGGGAACGTGAGCTTCGGCACCGACTGCAGGCCGCCTTCGTTGATGGCGCGCGCGCCATAGGCCAGCCGCTTGCCGCCCTGCAGATATTTGGCGACGTCGGGATGGGTCTTGAAGCGCTGGAATTCGTCGAACGGCGACAGATAGGGATTCTCGTAAGAGAGGTGCACGACGAAGCCGATCGACACCAGGTTGTCGCCGAAGTGGTACATGAACGAGCCGCCGGCGCCGCCGGTTTCCGACAGCGGCCAGCCCTGCGAATGCACGACCAGGCCTTTCTTGAAATTGGCCGGGTCGACCTGCCACAGCTCCTTGAGGCCAATGCCGAATTTCTGCGGGTCGACACCGTCGCGCAGGTCGAACTTCGACATCAGCAACTTGGCGAGCGAGCCCCGCGCGCCTTCGGCGATCAGCGTGTACTTGGCGTGGAGCTCCATGCCGGGCGTGTAGCTATCCTTGTGCTTGCCGTCCTTGGCGATGCCCATGTCGCCGGTGGCAACACCCTTCACCGATCCGTCGTCGTTGTAGAGCACCTCGGCGGCGGCGAAGCCCGGATAGATCTCGACGCCCAGCGCCTCGGCCTGCTGGCCGAGCCAGCGGCAGACATCGCCCAAACTGACGATGTAGTTGCCGTGATTGTTCATCAGGCGCGGCAATGCAAAATTGGGGAAGCGGAACGAGCCTCCCTTGGTGAGCCACAGGAATTGATCGTCGCTCACCTGGGTCTCGAGCGGCGCGCCCTTCTCTTTCCAGTCGGGCATCAGCTCGTTGAGGCCAATCGGATCGACCACCGCGCCCGACAGGATATGGGCGCCGATCTCCGAGCCCTTCTCGAGCACGCAGACCGAGACCTCGTGATTACGCTCGGCCGCGAGCTGTTTCAGGCGAATCGCCGCCGACAGTCCGGCCGGGCCGCCCCCTACGATCACCACGTCGTATTCCATAGCCTCGCGCGCCATGCCCATCTCGCTCTGCAATGTCTTTTCCAGATGGACGCGCCGCCGGCCGGCGGCGATCCTTCCGTCGTAGATAGCCTGTCGGGGGCAGGATCGCCACCCGCGGAAAAGGGGAATTCCCGTGGCGGCATTGACCGAGATCGACAGCAAAATCTTCTCTGCCCGTGAATTCCGGCTGGAAAGTGGCCAGACCCTGCCAATTCTCGAATTGGCCTACGAGACCTACGGCATGCTCTCGCCCAAGAAGGACAACGCCATCCTCGTCGTGCACGGCTACACGTCGAGCCATCACGCTGCAGGCAAGAATTCACCCGGCAAGCAGGGCCGCGGCGTCCCCGAGGGGGCGGCCGGCTGGTTCGACGGGCTGATCGGTCCGAGCAAAGCCATCGACACCGACCGCTATTTCGTCATCTCGGTGAACGCGCTGGGCTCGGCGCATGGCAGCACTGGTCCCAACTGCACCGATCCGCGCACCGGCAAGCCCTACGGCCCGACCTTCCCCGAGATCACCCTGCGCGACATGGTCGCGAGCCAGAAGCTGCTGGTCGATTCACTCGGCCTGAAAAGCCTCGTCGCCGTAATCGGCCCATCGATGGGCGGTTTCCAGTCGTTCCAATGGGCGGCATCCTTCCCGGGCTTCATGAAGGGCATCGCCGCTTCCGTCACCGCGCCGCGTGCGCCCGGCCGGCTGGGCGGACTCGAGGCGCTCCAGAAGCGTCTTGCCGCCGATCCGAACTGGAACGGAGGCTGGTACTACGAGAATGGCGGCATTCCCGGCACGCTCGAGCAGATCCGCTACGAGACGCTGCTGAACTACGGCCAGGGCGAGGCCGAAGCCAAGGTCGCGGCGAAGAGCTGGGCGAAGATCTACGACGGACATTCGCTGGTTACCTTGCGGCGCGCGATCGACGGTTTCGACATTACCAGGCAGTATGACCAGCTGAAGAAGACGAAGGTCCTGTACGTGATCTCCAAGACCGACAAGCTGTTCGATCTCACCGATTGCGCCGCCCACGCGCTCGACATGCGCAAGGCCGGAGTCGACCTCACCTATGTCGAGATGCCGTCGGACAAGGGACACATGGCGAGCCACGCCGATGCCGCCATGTGGGCGCCGATCCTCGGCGCGTTCATGAAGAGCCTTTGATGGACGCGACGGCACTCCCGCACGAAGACCTCGCCGCGCTGTTGAAGTGGTACGTCGATCACGGGCTCGACGAGACCATCGGCGAGGAGGCCGTCGACCGCTTCGCCCTGCCGCCGCCGGTTGCCGTCACGCCGCCGAGCGCACCGCCCCGGAACGCCGCAGCGCCGACACCGATCCGCGCGGCCATGCCGCCACCCCTGGCGCGCGCGCCGGTGCCGCTCGAATCGCCGCAGCTCGTCGAGGACGCCCGCGAGATCGCGCGCCGCTGCACCACCATTGCCGAACTCGAGGAAGCGGTGCGCGCGTTCGAAGGCTGCGCGCTGAAGCGCACCGCCAAGAACACGGTGTTCGCCGATGGCGTCGCCGGCGCCCCGATCATGGTCGTGGGCGAGGCGCCGGGCGCCGACGAGGATCGCCTCGGCAAGCCGTTTGTGGGTGTGAGCGGCCAGCTCCTCGACCGCATGTTCGCCGCCCTCGGCATGAGCCGCGAGCGCGACCTCTACATCACCAACATCCTGTTCTGGCGGCCGCCCGGCAATCGCACGCCGACGCTGGCCGAGCAGTCGATCTGCCTCGCCTTCACGCGCCGCCATATCGAACTGGCCCGGCCCAAGCTGCTGGTGCTGGCCGGTGGCACGGCGGCCAAGGCGGTGCTCGACACCACCGAAGGCATCATGCGGCTGCGCGGCAAATGGACGACGCTCAAGCTCGACGACGGCACCGAGGTGCCGACGATGCCGACCTTCCACCCCGCCTTCCTGCTGCGCACGCCCGCCAGCAAGCGCCAGAGCTGGCTCGACCTGCTGGCGATCGACAAGAAGCTGAAGGAATTAGGCTAGCGGGGGGTGATTCGACGTCCGTCCATCGTCTCGACCGAAGCGCCGAAGGCGCGAAGTGGAGAGACCTTCTCTCCCCGATAAGCTGCTTATCGTAGAAAGTAGACCCCTCGGCTACGCTCGGGGTGACGGTGTTTTCTAGTCGATAGCGACGAGATCAGAGAGTCTTCCTGAGGAAGAATTTCTTGTGGCCCTTGGGATAGTCGTCGAGCGTGCCGAAGACCTCGTAGCCGCGCTTCTCATAGAACGGCCGCGCCTGGAAGGAATGCGTATCGAGCGTGGCCAGATGACAATGGTGCTCGCGGGCATGGGCCTCCGCCGCATCCATCAGGCGGGTGGCATTGCCCTTGCCGCGCGCCGCCTCGTCGACCCAGAGAATCGATATATGCAGGCAGCCACCCCAGATCATGCCGAGCAGGCCGCCCATCAACTCGCCCCGCTCGCTCTTCAGGAAGTAGTTGGTGGGGTAGTAGGCCGAAACGCCGGTCGCCGCGAAATTGTGGAAGATGACGCCGTTCTTCACTCGTTCGGCGGAGGGGCTGCTTTCCGCCGGGTCGAACACCAGTTCGAGCTTGTCCATTGTCCCGTCTCCGCGCGTTGGAATGGCGCGAAGCTGGTGTGGCCGAAGTCCGCTAGGCTGACAATCCCTTTTCAGGAACCTTCGCCTCTTTCAGGCGGCCGACAGCTTCACGAACGGGACCGTCGAGACCGGCGCCGCCTTTGGCCAGATGTGCCGCGATGGCGATGCGCATACGCGGTTCCCAGAACCTGTTGATGTGGTTGGTGATGGCCCCGACCGTGTCGCCGCCGCGCTGCGGCGTGAAGAACCGGCCCATCTGGTTGGCCATCATCACCAGCTTGTCGACCGAATGGTCCGACGACATGACTGCCTACTCCGCCGCGATCTTGGCGGCGATGCGCCGGCTATGCTCGGCCTGCGCATTGTATTCGCGCTGCCATTCGCTCGGTCCGTTCGACGGCGTGACCTGCACCGCCGTCACCTTATACTCGGGACAATTGGTCGCCCAATCCGAGAAGTCGGTGGTGATCACGTTGGCCTGCGTGTCGGGATGGTGAAACGTCGTGTAGACGACACCCGGCGCCACGCGGTCGGTGATCTGGGCGCGCAACGCCGTACCACCGGCTCGGCTGTCGACCTTGACCCAGTCGCCATCGCGGACGCCGCGTAGCTCGGCATCCTGCGGATGAATTTCCAGCACATCCTCGCCGTGCCACACGACGTTGTCGGTGCGTCGCGTCTGCGCCCCAACATTGTACTGGCTGAGGATGCGTCCGGTCGTGAGCAGCAGCGGGAAGCGCGAACCCGTGCGTTCGTCGGTAGGCACATACTCCGTGATCATGAAGTTGCCCTTGCCGCGCACGAAGCCGCCGATATGCATGACGGGCGTGCCGAGCGGCGCCTTCTCGTTGCACGGCCACTGGACCGAGCCGACCTTGTCGAGCAGATCGTAGGAAACGCCGGCGAAGGTCGGCGTCAGCGCCGCGATCTCGTCCATGATCTCGGACGGATGGCTGTACGGCATCTCGAAGCCCATCGCCTTGGCGATGGCGAGCGTGATCTCCCAGTCGCCCATGCCATTCTTCGGCGTCATGACCTTGCGCACGCGGTTGATGCGGCGTTCGGCGTTGGTGAACGTGCCGTCCTTCTCGAGGAAGGTCGAACCCGGCAGGAAGACGTGGGCGTAGTTGGCCGTCTCGTTCAGGAACAGGTCCTGCACGACCACGCATTCCATCGCCTGCAGCGCCTTCACGACATGCACGGTGTTGGGATCGGACTGGAGGATGTCCTCGCCCTGGACGTACAGCCCCTTGAAGACGCCGTCGATCGCCGCATCGAACATGTTGGGAATACGTAAGCCGGGCTCATGGTCGAGCGGACGACCCCACAGCTTCTCGAACATGGTGCGCGTGGCGTCGTCGGAGATGTGACGGTAGCCGGTGAGTTCGTGTGGGAAGGAACCCATATCACAGGCGCCCTGGACGTTGTTCTGGCCCCGCAACGGGTTCACGCCGACGCCCTGCTTGCCGAGGTTACCCGTCACCATCGCCAGGTTGGCGATCGCCATGACGGTGGTCGTGCCCTGGCTGTGCTCGGTGACGCCGAGGCCGTAATAGATCGCGCCATTGCCGCCGGTGGCGTAGAGGCGCGCCGCACCTCGGATGTCCTCGGGCGACACGCCGGCCATCACGCCAACCGTCTCCGGGCTGTTCTGCGGCTCTGACACGAAGGCCGCCCAATGCTCGAAGGCATCGCGGTCGCAATATTCGCGGACGAAGGCCTCGTTCACGAGACCTTCGGTGACGATGGTGTGCGCCAGTGCGTTCAGGATCGCGGCATTGGTGCCGGGCCTGAGCGGCAGGTGATACTGCGCCTCGATGTGCGGCATGCGCACGATGTCGGTGCGGCGCGGATCGACGACGATCAGCTTGGCACCGGCGCGCAACCGCTTCTTCATGCGTGAGGCGAAAACCGGATGGGCGTCGGTCGGATTGGCGCCGATGATCAGGATCACGTCGCTGTGCTCGACCGAATCGAAATCCTGCGTGCCGGCCGACGTGCCGAAAGCAGTGCTCAATCCGTAGCCGGTCGGCGAATGGCAGACGCGGGCACAGGTATCGACGTTGTTGTTGCCGAAGCCGCCACGCACCAGCTTCTGCACCAGGTAGGTCTCTTCGTTGGTGCAACGCGACGAGGTGATGCCGCCGATCGCCAGCCGGCCATGCTTTTCCTGCAGGCGCTTGAATTCCGACGCGACACGGCCGATCGCCTCGTCCCAGCTCACCTCGCGCCACGGCTGGTCGATGCTCTCACGGATCATCGGATTGAGGACACGCTCCTTGTGGTTGGCGTAGCCCCAGGCGAAGCGGCCTTTTACGCAGGAATGGCCGCGATTGGCCTTGCCGTCCTTGTAGGGGACCATGCGCACCAGCTCCTCGCCGCGCATCTCGGCCTTGAAGCTGCAGCCGACGCCGCAATAGGCGCAGGTCGTGACCACCGAATGCTCGGGCTGGCCAATCTCGATCAGGCTCTTTTCCGACAGCGTGGCGGTCGGGCAGGCCTGCACGCAGGCGCCACAGGACACGCACTCGGAGCTCAGGAAATCGTCGCTCAGCATGCCGGCCGAAACCTTGGAGTCGAAGCCGCGGCCCTGAATGGTGAGCGCGAAGGTCCCCTGCACTTCCTCGCAGGCGCGCACGCAGCGCGAACAGACGATGCATTTGGAGGCGTCGAAGGTGAAGTACGGGTTCGACTCGTCCTTCTCGAGCTTGAGATGGTTCTCGCCGGCGTAGCCGTAGCGCACATCGCGCAGGCCGACGGCGCCTGCCATGTCCTGCAGCTCGCAATCGCCGTTGGCGGCGCAGGTCAGGCAATCGAGCGGATGGTCGGAGATATAGAGTTCCATCACGCCTTTGCGGACCTGCTTCAACCGTTCGGTCTGGGTCGACACGACCATGCCCGGCGCGACCGGCGTCGTGCAGGACGCGGGCGTACCGGCGCGGCCGGCGATCTCGACCAGGCAGAGCCGGCATGATCCGAAGGCATCGACAGAATCGGTGGCGCAGAGCTTCGGCACCTGGATGCCGGCGTCCATGGCGGCGCGCATGATCGACGTGCCGGCGGGAACCGTCACCTGGTTGCCGTCGATGGTGAGCTTGACCGTTTCGGCCGATTTGCTGACCGGCGTGCCGTAGTCGATCTCGTGAACGAGAGACATCGTGCTCTCCTCTCTATTCCGCCGCTGCCGCGAGGCGCGGGCGGGTGAAGTCCTCGGGGAAATGTTTTATGGCGCTCATCACCGGATAGGGCGTGAAGCCGCCGAGCGCGCAGAGCGAGCCGAATTTCAGCGTCTGGCAAAGGTCGGTGATCAACGCGAGGTTGGCTTCGGCGCGGTCGCCGGCGATGATCTTGTCCATCGTCTCGGTGCCGCGCACCGAGCCGATGCGGCAGGGTGTGCACTTGCCGCAGGATTCGATGGCGCAGAATTCCAGGGCGAAGCGCGCCTGCTTGGCCATGTCGACGCTGTCGTCGAACACCACGACGCCGCCATGGCCGATCAAGCCATCGCGGGCGGTGAAGGCCTCGTAATCGAACGGCGTATCGAACAAGCCGCGCGGGAAGTAGGCGCCGAGAGGCCCGCCGACCTGCACGGCGCGCGCTGGCCGGCCACTGGCCGTGCCGCCACCGATATCGTCGACGATTTCGCCCAGGGTCAGGCCGAAGGCCGCCTCGAACAGGCCACCATGCTTGACGTTGCCGGCAAGCTGGATCGGCATCGTGCCGCGCGAGCGGCCCATGCCGAGATCGGCATAGTGCTTGGCGCCGTCGGCCAGGATGGCGGGCACCGTGGCGAGCGAGATCAGGTTGTTGATGACAGTCGGCCTGCCGAACAGGCCCTTGTGCGCCGGCAGCGGCGGCTTGGCGCGCACCTGGCCGCGCTTGCCTTCGAGGCTCTCGAGCAGCGAAGTCTCCTCGCCGCAGACATAGGCGCCGGCGCCGACGCGGACCTCGATGTCGAACTTCGCCTCGGCGCCCAGCAGGCCCTCGGCTTCGGCCAGGACGATGGCGCGTTCCATGACGCGGATGGCGTCGGGATATTCGGATCGGATGTAGAGGTAGCCCTTGGTCGCGCCGACGGCGAAGCCTGCGATCGTCATGCCCTCGATCAGCACGAAGGGATCGCCTTCCATGATCATGCGGTCCGCATAGGTGCCCGAGTCGCCTTCGTCGGCGTTGCAGACGATGTATTTGCGATCGGCCCCCATGGCGGCCGTCGTGTCGGCGACGGTCTTCCACTTGATGCCGGTCGGGAAGCCCGCACCGCCGCGGCCACGCAGGCCCGACTTCGTGACCTCCTCGACCGTGCCGGCGGCGCCCAGGCTCCTGGCGCGCTCGAGGCCGCGATAGCCGCCATGGGCGCGGTAATCAGCCAGCGACAGCGGATCGACGATGCCGCAACGCGCGAAGGTGATGCGCGTCTGACGCTTCAGGAAGGGAATGTCCTCGGGCCGGCCGACGCACAGCGGATGGGCGGCACTGACCGGCAGGCCGCCGGCGAAGAGACCGGGAACATCCTTGGCCGTCATTGGCCCGAAGGCGATGCGTCCACCCAGCGTCTCGACCTCGATCATCGGCTCGAGCCAAAAGAGACCACGCGAGCCGGTACGGACAACATCGATGGCGAGGCCGAGCTGCTTGGCTTCGGCTGCGATGGCGGCAGCCACGCGATCGGCGCCGACGGCACGCGCGGCGGCGTCGCGGGGAACGAAGATCCGGGTCGTCATCGACCGGCCTCCCGCAGGATGTCGTCGAACGATGAGGACGTCAGCCGCGCGATCGGCTCGCCATCGAGCATGGCCGAGGGCGCGCAGGCGCAGAGGCCCAGGCAGTACGTCGCCTCGACGGTGAGACGGCCGTCGGGCGTCGTGTCGCCCCAGTCGACACCGAGCCGATCGAGGAACGCACGGGCGAGGCGCTCGCCATCCATCGACTGGCAGGCCTCGGCGCGGCAGAGTTTCAGCACATGCTGGCCGGCCGGCTGCTCGCGAAAATCGTGATAGAAGCTGACCACGCCATGGACCTCGGCGCGGGTAAGGTTGAGCGCGTCGGCCACGAGGCGCACGGCAGCCGGCGGAACACACCCGAAAACGGCCTGAAGATCGTGCAGGATGGGCAGCATCGCCCCTTCCCGCCCGTAGTGCCGGCGGATGATGCTATTGGCCTCGGCTTCGTCCCACGCGGCTGCCTTGGGCAAGCTCTGTCTCCTTGTATTTGTGGGACAATCTGCCTGTCGCAGGCCTTGATCAATAAAGCTGTTGGATGCTGCGATAGAACATATCTATCGTTGAAGTCAATTTGGTCGGTAATGAGGCGATGTACGCCTAATATATTGATATTAAAGGATTTTTATCTCAGCCTATCGGCAAGTAATTTTGCCTCGGCGACCAAGGCGGCGGCCAACGGCTGCATGGGTTCGCGGTCTGGGACGACCAGCCCGATGCTGTGAACCGCCTCCGGTTCGACGATCGGGATCGACCGCAGGTGCTCCGTCAGGCCAAGGGTGTCGGCGAGTTTCTCAGGCATCACGCTCGCCCAACGGCCCGTCCGCACATGCGAAAACAGGACGATCATCGAGTTGGATTCGAGCGTGGGATCGGGCACGCCGCCGCCCGCGGCGCGCAGCAGCTGATCAATGATGCGCCTGTTCTGCATGTCCGGCGTCAGCAGGCAGAGCGGGATCTTGGCGACTTCGGCCCAGGTGACGCTGTCGCGATCGCCGAGCGGGCTCGTTTCCGAGGTGAGCAGGCGATATTGTTCAAGATAAAGCGGCACCGCGCGCACCCGGCCGAGCGGTTCATTGTCGATATAGGTGAGGCCCGCATCGATTTCGAGATTCTCGAGCATCGACAGGATCTCGATCGAGGTCCGCGACAGCACGGTAAACGTCACGTTGGGATGCTTGGCGCGAAAGGGCGTGGTGAGCGCCGACACCATGGGAAGCACCGTCGGGATCGCGGCGACCTTCAGCCGGCCGACCAGGCCCTGCTTGAGGGCCCGCAATTCCTGCCGCATCGCACGACTGTCGGCCACGATGCCGCGCGCCCACTCGAGGACGCGTTCTCCCTCGGCGGTGAAGGCGATGAAGCGCGAGCTGCGATGAACGAGAAGCACGCCCAGCGTCGCCTCGAGCTGCTTGATGCCTGCAGAAAAGGTCGGCTGGGTCACGCCGCACTGCTCGGCGGCCTTGCCGAAGTTCTTTTCCCGCGCCAGGGCGAGAAGGAATTCAAGTTTGTCGATCATGTGCCCACACGGGATACGAGCACCGGCGCTCGACCGGTTGGAAAAACCATTGTAGGATTATTGCAAGAACTACCAAGAAAAGATCTCTGGGAAGGAACCAAAACCATGATCGATTCGCTTCGATTCCGTGCGCTTGCCTTTGCGGTCTCTGCCGCAATGGTAGCGAGCCTTGGCGTTGCTCCGGCAGGCGCGTGGGAGCCGACACGCAACGTCGAATTCATCGTTCCCGCCGGTACCGGCGGTGGCGCCGACCAGATGGCGCGAATGATCCAGGGCATCGTCGCCAAGCACAATCTGATGAAACAGACGATGGTGGTCATCAACAAGGCGGGCGGCGCCGGCGGCGAAGGCTTCCTCGACGTCAAGGGCGCCAAGGCCAACCCGAACAAGCTGGTCATCACGCTGTCGAACCTGTTCACCACGCCGCTGGCGACAGGCATTCCCTTCTCGTGGAAGGACATGACGCCGGTGGCGATGCTGGCGCTGGACGAGTTCGTGCTCTGGGTCAACGCCGACTCGCCCTACAAGACGGTCCAGGAATACGTGGCGGCGATCAAGGCGGCACCGGACGGCCAGTTCAAGATGGGCGGCACCGGCTCGAAGCAGGAAGACCAGATCATCACCGTCGCGCTGGAAAAGGCGATCGGCAAGAAGATGACCTACGTCCCCTACAAGGGCGGCGGCGAGGTCGCGGTCCAACTCGTCGGCAAGCACATCGATTCGACTGTCAACAACCCGATCGAGGCGGTGGCACAATGGCGTGCCGGCAAACTGCGCCCGCTCTGCGTGTTCGACTCAAAGACTCTGCCGTACCCGGACAAGATCGCCGGCGACAAGTCGTGGGCCGACATCCCGACCTGCAAATCGCAGGGGCTGGACATCGAGTACGTAATGCTGCGCGGCGTCTTCATGCCGGCCGGCGTTCCGAAGGAAGCGGTCGACTACTACGTCGAACTGTTCAAGAAGGTTCGCGCCACGCCGGAATGGGCGCAGCTCATGAAAGACGGTGCCTTCAACACCTCGTTCATGACCGGCGCCGACTATGCGAAGTGGGTTGAGAACGAGGACAAGCGCCATCGCGACCTGATGAAGGAAGCGGGCTTCCTGGCCACCAATTGAGCACAGCCGGCCTGTAACGCCTCCCGTCATGTCCCAGTCCCGATAGAGTACTTAGAGGCCGTTCATGTCCAATCCGCCGGATGATCCCGACTCGGTCGGGCCGCGGCAACGCCATGTCGAGCTGGGTGTTGCCGCCTTCATGGTGGTGCTGGGCGCCATCACCATCTTCGGCAGCCTGAAGGTCGGCATCGGCTGGGGAGCGGAAGGACCGAAATCCGGATTCTTTCCCTTCTGGATCGGCCTGCTGATCGTGGGCACGAGCGTCTTCAACTTCGTCTGGGCCTACATCACGCCCAATCGCAAGCTGTTCGCCGAATGGGGGCAGATCAATCAGGTACTCAAGATCGTGTGGCCGATGGCGATCTATGTCGCCGCGGTTCCGTGGCTCGGCATCTATGTCTCCTCGGCGCTGCTGATCATCGGTTTCATGCGCTGGCTCGGGCACTATGGCTGGCCCCTCACCCTGGGCGTTGGTCTGGGATTGCAGGTCATCATCTACGTGACGTTCGAAAAGTGGTTCCTGCTGTCGTTGCCAAAGGGGCCACTCGAGGACCTGCTCGGGCTCTAGAACCCGAGGCCAATACGGAAATCCGGGGGATCGATGGAAAGCATTGGCGATTTGCTCAACGGTTTTGCCGTCGTTCTGAGCTGGCAGAACCTGCTTTACATGGTGATCGGCATCGTCCTGGGCGTGATCATCGGCGTCCTGCCGGGCCTGGGCGGCGCCAACGGCGTGGCGATCCTGCTGCCGCTCACCTTCAGCATGTCGCCGACATCGGCCATCATCCTGCTGTCCTGCATCTACTGGGGCGCGCTGTTCGGCGGCGCCATCACCTCGATCCTGTTCAACATCCCGGGCGAACCATGGTCGGTGGCGACCACATTCGACGGCCATCCCATGGCGCAGAAGGGCCAGGCGGGCGAGGCGCTCACGGCAGCCTTCACCTCGTCGTTCGTGGGCGCGCTGTTCGCCGTCATCGTCATTACCCTCGCGGCACCACTGGTCGCGAGCTTTGCGCTACAATTCGGCCCGGCCGAGAAATTTTCGGTGTTCTTCCTGGCGTTCTGCAGCTTCGTCGGCATGGGCAAGGAACCGCCGACCAAGACCATCGCGGCGATGATGCTGGGCTTCGCGCTGGCCGCGGTCGGTACCGACACCGTGACCGGCCAGCTTCGTCTGACCTTCGGTTCGACCGAGCTCCTGGGCGGCTTCGATTTCCTGATCGCCGTGATCGGCCTGTTCGGCATCGGCGAAATTCTGCTGACCATGGAAGAAGGGCTGAGCTTCAAGGGCAAGGCCGCGGGCATCAATCCCGCCGTGGTCCTGCAGACCTGGAAGGAATTGCCGCGCTACTGGATGACCTCGCTGCGCTCGTGCCTGATCGGCTGCTGGATGGGCATCACCCCCGCCGGTGCGACGCCGGCCTCGTTCATGAGCTACGGCATCGCCAAACGGGCGTCGAAGAACGGCGACAAATTCGGCACCGGCGAGATCGAAGGCGTCATCGCGCCGGAGACCGCCGCGCATGCCGCCGGCACATCTGCGCTGCTGCCCATGCTGTCGCTCGGCGTGCCGGGATCGCCGACCGCCGCCGTGCTGCTGGGCGGCCTCCTGATCTGGGGCCTGCAGCCCGGGCCACTGCTGTTCGTCGAGCAGAAGGAATTCGTCTGGGGCCTGATCGCCAGCATGTACCTCGGCAACATCGTCGGCCTCGTGGTCGTGCTGACCATGGTGCCGTTCTTCGCCGCCATCCTGCGCGTCCCGTTCGCCATCATCGCGCCGGTCATCCTGGTGATCTGCGCCATCGGCGCCTACACCGTGCACAACAACAGCTTCGACGTCGTGATGATGCTGGTCTTCGGCGTCGCCGGCTATTTCCTGAAGAAGTGCAACTACCCGATGGCGCCGCTGGTCCTGGCCATCGTGCTGGGGGACAAGGCCGAGGAGGCTTTCCGGCAGTCGCTGCTGATCTCCCAGGGCAGTCTCGGCGTCTTCTGGTCGAGCGGCCTAGTCGCCACGATCATGAGCCTGGGCCTGATCGCCCTGTTCTGGCCGTTCCTGTCGAACCTGTACGGCCGGATCCTCACCCCCGCTTTCCGAAAATAATCACAGCTAATCACAGCCCAATGGGCGGCGCGGGCGATTGACGCCTTCCGACTCCGTGGCATTATGAATTATGTATTATAGACTCTAGGGCAGAGGGGGACGTCGGTGCCATGAGCGAAAGTCGTGTGGTGGTCGCTCCGATCGACAGCCCGGAGACGTTCAAGGACAAGGCCTACACGGCCTTGCGGAACGTCATCGTGTCGTCGGACGTCTACCGCTCGCGCACCGATATCCGGCTCGACGAGCGTCAGCTCGCCCAGGACTTCGGCATCTCGCGCACCCCGGTGCGCGAGGCCATGGCCCAGCTGGAACGCGAGGGCTTCGTGCGCTCGGTGCCGCGACGCGGCATCTATGTCGTGCGCAAGACCAAGGAAGAGGTGATCCAGATGATCACCGCCTGGGCGGCACTCGAGAGCATGGCGGCGCGGCTGATCACCGAGCGCGCTAGCGATGCCGACATCGCGGGGCTCCGGCGCATGTTCGCCACCTTCGAGGGCGACCGACTGCACGCCAAGCTCGACGAGTATTCCGAGGTCAACATCAACTTCCACCAGACGATCATCGAGCTGAGCGGCAATCACGTGCTCATCCGTCTGGCCGAGAACCTGTTCACCCATATGCGGATGATCCGCCGCCAGACCATCGGCGAGGAAGACCGCGTCGATCGCTCGATCCGCGACCACATGAACATCATCCAGGCCCTCGAGGCGCGCGATACCGAGCGCGCCGAGGACCTGGTGCGCCAGCATGCGCTCGGCCTTGCCGCGCATGTCGCCAAGCACGTCGACTATCTGGATTGAGAATTAGCTGGATTGAGAACTGGGAGGATATCATGGCCGAAGCGGCATTGAAAAAGCCTGAGGCGGAAGAAGCGGAAGAACTGACCGACGGCTTCAACCTCATGATCGACGCGTTGAAGCTGAACGGCCTCACGACGATCTACGGCGTGCCCGGCATCCCGATCACCGACTTCGGCCGCATGGCGCAGGCAGCGGGCATCCGCGTCCTGTCGTTCCGTCACGAACAGAATGCAGGCTATGCCGCGGCGATTGCCGGCTTCCTGACGAAGAAGCCCGGCGTCTGCCTCACCGTGTCGGCGCCCGGCTTCCTGAACGGTCTCACGGCGCTCGCCCATGCCACGACCAACTGTTTCCCGATGATCCTGATCTCGGGCTCGTCGGAGCGCGAGGTCGTCGACCTGCAGCAGGGCGACTATGAGGAGATGGACCAGCTCGCCATCGCCAAGCCCCTCTGCAAGGCGGCCTTCCGCGTGCTGCACGCCGCCGACATCGGCATTGGTCTCGCCCGCGCCATCCGCGCCGCCGTCTCGGGCCGTCCGGGCGGCGTTTATCTCGATTTGCCGGCCAAGCTGTTCGGCCAGGTGATGAATGCCGAGGCCGGCAAGAAGTCACTCGTCAAGGTGATCGACGCCGCACCAGCCCAGATCCCCGCACCCACTGCCATCAAGCGCGCACTGGACGTGCTGAAGGGCGCCAAGCGTCCGCTGATCATTCTCGGCAAGGGCGCCGCCTACGCCCAGGCCGATGATGCGATCCGCAGCTTCGTCGAGAAGAGCGGCGTGCCGTTCCTGCCGATGAGCATGGCCAAGGGTCTGCTGCCCGATACGCATCCGCAGTGCGCCGGTGCGGCGCGTTCGACGGTGCTGAAGGATTCCGACGTCGTCATGCTGATCGGCGCGCGTCTCAATTGGCTGCTGTCGCACGGCAAGGGCAAGGCTTGGGGCGATGCCCCCAAGAAATTCATCCAGGTCGACATCGAACCCAAGGAGATGGACAGCAACGTCGAGATCGCCGCGCCCGTGGTCGGCGATATCGGCTCGTGCGTTGCGGCGCTACTGGAGGGCATGGGCAATAGCTGGACGAAGGGCCCGACCGACTGGATGGGCGCCGTTTCATCCAAGCGCGAGGAGAACGTCGCCAAGATGGCGCCGCGCCTCATGAACAACAACTCGCCGATGGACTATCACGGCGCGCTGGGCGTCTTGCGCACCATCATCAAGGAGCGTCCGGACGCGATCCTGGTCAATGAAGGCGCCAACACGCTCGACCTGACGCGCGGCGTCATCGACATGTACAAGCCGCGCAAGCGGCTCGACGTCGGTACCTGGGGCGTCATGGGCATCGGCATGGGCCAGTGCATTGCTGCCGCCGTCGAGACCGGCAAGCCGGTGCTTGCGATCGAGGGTGACAGCGCCTTCGGCTTCTCCGGCATGGAGGTCGAAACGATCTGCCGCTACAACCTCCCGGTCTGCATCGTCATCTTCAACAACGACGGCATCTATCGCGGCACTGACGTCAATAGTGTCGGCAGCGATCCCGCCCCGACCGTGTTCGTCAAAGGCTCGCGCTACGACAGGATGATGGAGGCCTTCGGCGGCGTCGGCATCCACGCCACGACACCCGATGAACTGAAGCGCGCCGTCAACGCGGCGATGGACTCCGGCAAGCCCACGCTGATCAACGCGGCGATCGATCCGGCCGCCGGCAGCGAGAGCGGCCGCATCGGCAATCTCAATCCGCAAAGCAAGCTCAAGAAGAAGTAGGGGACGACCATGGCCAAGAAGAAGGCGAAGAAGGACAAGGTGAAGGCGAAGGACAAGGTCAAGGATAAGGCGAAGTCCGGCAAGAAGCGGGCACTCAAGCTCATCGCCAAGACGCCGAAGATCTCCTCCAAGCCCTGGGGCAAGGACGGCAAGGCGCTCGACGGCGTGAAGATCCTCGACTTCACCCACGTCCAGTCGGGCCCGACCTGTACGCAGCTCCTGGCATGGTTCGGCGCCGACGTGATCAAGGTCGAGCGGCCGGGCCAGGGCGACATCACGCGCGGCCAGCTGGTCGACGTGCCGGGCGCCGACAGCCTCTATTTCACCATGCTCAACCACAACAAGCGCTCGATCACGCTCGACTCCAAGAGCAAGGAAGGCATGCGGGTGCTCGAGCGATTGGTGAAGACCTGCGACGTGCTGGTCGAGAACTTCGCGCCGGGCGCGCTCGATCGCATGGGCCTCACCTGGGAGCGCATCCATTCCTGGAACCCGCGCATGATCGCGGCTTCGGTGAAGGGGTTCGGTCCCGGCGCCTATGAAGACTGCAAGGTCTACGAGAACGTGGCGCAGTGCGCTGGCGGCTCGGCCTCGACCACGGGCTTCCTCGACGGCCCGCCGCTGGTCACCGGCGCTCAGATCGGTGATTCGGGCACCGGCCTGCATCTGGCACTCGGCATCGTGAGCGCGCTCTACCAGCGCAACCGCACGGGCCGCGGCCAGCACGTGCTGTGCGCCATGCAGGATGGCGTGCTCAACCTCTGCCGCGTGAAGCTGCGCGACCAGCAGCGGCTCAAGGCGGGCCCTCTCAAGGAGTACACGCAGTTCGGCCAGAACATCCCATTCGGCGAAGCCACGCCGCGCGCCGGCAACGATTCGGGCGGCGGCCAGCCCGGCGTCATCCTGAAGTGCAAGGGCTGGGAGACCGATCCCAACGCCTACATCTACTTCATCACCCAGGCGCCGGTGTGGGAGAAGATCTGCGACCTGATCGGCCAGCCCGACTGGAAGACCCATCCCGACTACGCCAAGCCGCCGGCCCGCCTTCCGCGGCTCACGGAGATCTTCGGCCGGATCGAGCAGTGGACCATGACCAAAACCAAGTTCGAGGTCATGAACGAGTGCAACGCACTCGATATCCCGGTCGGCCCGATCCTGTCGATGAAGGAGATTGCCGAGGACCCGGCGCTGCGGGCGACCGGGACCGTCGTCGAGGTCGATCATCCCAAGCGCGGGCCGTATCTCTCGGTCGGCAATCCGATCAAGCTGTCCGACTCAATCACCGAGGTGAAGCGCTCCCCGCTTCTGGGCGAGCACACCGACGAGATCCTGTCGAAGGTGCTGAAGTTCACGCCGCGCGAGATCGCCGAGATCAAGGCCTCGGGCGCGACCGGCGAACAACCTAAAGCCGCCCCTCCCCAAGCCCGGGCTGCGGAGTAAAACATGCGCATCGTGGTCCATGGCCAGCAGGCCTTCGGCAAGGCCGTGCTGGAGGCGCTGCTGAAGCGCGGCGAGAACGTGGTCGGCGTCTATGTGGCGCCCGAGAAGCCCGGGCAGAAGGCCGATCCGCTGAAGGAAGCAGCCCTCGCGGCCAAGCTGCCGATCTTCCAGCCAGCCTCTTACCGAAAGCCCGAGGTCTGGGAAGAGTTCAAGGCACTGAAACCCGACCTGCAGGTCATGGCGTTCGTGACCCTGTTCGTGCCCGAGGAATTCCTCAACGTCCCGACGCACGGCTCGATCCAGTATCACCCGTCGCTGCTGCCGGCCTATCGCGGCGCCAGCGCGATCAACTGGCCGATCATCCTGGGCGAGAAGGAAACCGGCCTGTCGATCTTCTGGCCCGACAACGGCCTCGATACCGGCGACGTGCTCCTGCAGAAGAAGACGCCGCTCGGCCCCAAGGACACGCTGGGCACGGTCTACTTCGACCGCCTGTTCCCGATGGGCGTCGAGGCGATGCTGGAGGCGGTCGACCTGGTGAAGGCCGGCAAGGCGCCGCGCCTCAAGCAGGACGAAAAGCTCGCGACCTACGAAGGCCGCGCCACCGCCGACATCGCCCGTATCGACTGGGGCAAGTCGTGGCGGCAGATCGATCCGCTGATTCGCGGCTGCAACCCGGCACCCGGTGCCTGGTCGACGCTCGACGGCAAGAACCTGCAGATCTTCGACATCCAGCCCTTGCCCGCCCGCGATCCCAAGGGCATCGCCGGCAAGATGGGCGAGATCGTCGAAGTTACTGCCGACGGCTTCACCGTCGTCTGCGCCGACGGCCGCATCAAGGTCTTGCGCGTGAAACCTGCCGACGGTCCGAAGGTCGGCGCCGGAGAATTTGCGTCAGCGGTGAAGCTCGCCGTCGGCATGCGATTCGCCTGAGTTCATACCCCTCCCCTTCGCGGACTCCGCGAAGGGGAGGTGGCGCCCTCTTAGGGCGACGGAGGGGTCATGACCCCTCCGCCCCGTAAGACGGGCCACCTCTCCCGATGACGGGGGAGGAGGATAAAAAAGGAAGGAAACAACTCAATGGCCGGCACGCAGCACAGTAATCCGAAATCCGATATCCAGATCGCGCAGGAAGCCAAGAAGCGGCCGATCATGGAATTGGCGAAAGAGAAGCTGGGTATCGCGCCCGAGAATCTCGATCCCTATGGCCACTACAAGGCCAAGATCTCGATGGACTACATCAAGTCACTGCAGGGCAAGCCCAACGGCAAGCTGATCCTGGTTTCGGCGATTTCGCCGACGCCGGCTGGCGAAGGCAAGACCACGACCACCGTGGGACTGACCGACGCGCTGAACCACATCGGCAAGAAGGCCATGCTGTGCCTGCGCGAACCGTCGCTCGGGCCGAGCTTCGGCATGAAAGGTGGTGCGGCCGGCGGCGGCTTTGCCCAGGTTGTGCCGATGGAGGACATCAACCTCCATTTCACCGGCGACTTCCATGCCATCGGCGCCGCCCACAACCTCCTGTCGGCGCTGATCGACAACCATATCTACTGGGGCAACGCGCTCGGCATCGACGGGCGACGCGTGGCGTGGCGCCGCGCCATCGACATGAACGACCGCAGCCTGCGCGAGATCGTCTCGTCGCTGGGCGGCGTCGCCAACGGCTTTCCGCGCCAGGACGGCTTCGACATCACGGTCGCGTCGGAGGTGATGGCCATCTTCTGCCTCGCCAAGGACCTCGAAGACCTGAAGACGCGGCTCGGCAATATCATCGTGGCCTACACCCGCGAGCGTAAGCCAGTGCGCGCCTCGGAGCTGAAGGCGCACGGGCCGATGACGGTACTGCTGAAGGACGCGCTGTCGCCCAACCTCGTGCAGACGCTCGAGGGCACGCCCGCCTTCATCCATGGCGGCCCGTTCGCCAACATCGCGCACGGCTGCAACTCGGTGCTGGCCACGACCACGGCGCTGAAGCTGGCGGACTATGTGGTTACCGAGGCGGGCTTCGGCGCCGATCTGGGTGGCGAGAAGTTCATCGACATCAAGTGCCGCAAAACAGGCCTGATGCCAGACGCCGTGGTGCTGGTGGCCACGATCCGCGCACTGAAAATGCACGGCGGGGTCAAGAAGGAAGACCTAAAAACCGAGAACCTGAAGGCACTGGAAACCGGCATGGCGAACCTGCAGCGCCACGTCGAGAACATCAAAATGTTCGGCCTGGTGCCGGTGATCTCGATCAACCGCTTCAGCGCCGACACCGATGCCGAGATCGCCCTGGTCAAATCCGCCTGCGCCAAGCTCGGTGTCGAGGCGGTGATGGCCGACCATTGGGCCGAGGGCGGCAAGGGCGCCGCCGACGTCGCGCGCGCGGTGGTGAAGGTGATCGACGAGGGCAAGAGCAAGATGAAGCTGCTCTATCCCGACGAGATGCCGCTCCTGGAAAAAATCCGCACCATCGCCAAGGAGATCTACCGCGCCAAGGACATCGCCGCCGACAAGTCGGTGCGCGACCAGCTCGCCTCGTTCGAGGCGATGGGTTTCGGCAACGTGCCAGTCTGCATTGCCAAGACGCAGTACAGTTTCTCGACCAACCCTGACGCCAAGGGCGCACCGTCCGATCACATCGTGACGGTGCGCGAGGTGCGGCTCTCGGCCGGCGCCGGGTTCGTCGTCGCGGTCTGCGGCGACATCATGACCATGCCCGGCCTGCCCAGGACCCCGGCCGCCAACAGCATCGACGTGGCGGCCGACGGCAAGATCGTCGGGTTGTTCTAGAGAGGGATCGCCTCAGGCCGCCTTCTTTTCCTCGGCGATGATGCGGTCGTAGGCCGGCAGCGTCAGGAACTCGTAGAACTGCGCCTGCTCGACCAGCTCGATCATGAGCTGGGCCGCCTCCTCGTGGCGGCCCTTGGCATAGGCCTCGTCGCCGATCTGCGCCTTCACCTTGTCGAGTTCCTCGCGCACGATCTCGCGCACCATCTCCTTGGTGATGAGACGTCCGTCGTTCAGCGTCTGGGCATGGCGCACCCACTGCCAGACCTGGGCGCGGCTGATCTCGGCGGTGGCGGCGTCCTCCATCAGGTTGAACAGCGGCACGCAGCCGATGCCACGCAGCCACGCCTCGACGTAGCCGATGCCCACCGCCACGTTCTGGCGCAGGCCGGCCTCGGTCTTGGTGCCCTCGGGCATCGCGATCAGGTCGGCTGCCGTCACGTGAACGTCCTGGCGCTTGCGCGCGATCTGGTTGGCTTCCTTCATGATGACGTCGAACTCGCCCTTGGCGATCTCGACAAGGCCGGGATGGGCGACCCAGGTGCCGTCGTGGCCGTCGGCCGCCTCACGCTTCTTGTCGGCGCGCACGCGGCCCATGGCCTCGTCGTTGGCCGCCGGATCGTTCTTGATCGGGATCTGCGCCGCCATGCCGCCCATGGCGTGAACTTCGCGGCGATGGCAGGTCTTGATCAGGAGCTGGCTGTAGCTGCGCAGGAAATGCGAGGTCATGCCGACCTGCGCGCGGTCCGGCAGCACCGACCATGCCTGCTCGCGGAACTTCTTGATGAAGCTGAAGATATAGTCCCAGCGGCCGCAGTTGAGGCCGGCCGAATGATCCCTGAGTTCCCACAGGATCTCGTCCATCTCGAAGGTGGCGAGGATGGTCTCGATCAGCACCGTGGCCTTGATCGACTTCTGCGGCACGCCGAGTGCTTCCTGGGCGGCCACGAACACGTCGTTCCACAGCCGCGCCTCGAGATGGCTCTCGATCTTGGGCAGGTAGAAATAGGGGCCGGTGCCGCGGGCGAGCGCTTCCCTCGCGGTGTGGAAGAAATAGAGGCCGAAATCGAACAGCGAGCCCGACATAGGCGCGTCGTCGACCGTCACGTGCTTCTCGGGCAGATGCCAGCCGCGCGGACGGACGAAGAGCACCGCCGTCTTGTCGTTCAGCGTGTAGGTGCGGCCGTTGTTGGGATCGACGAAGTCAATCTCACGGTGGACGGCGGCGGCGAGGTTGAACTGGCCCTCGATCATATTGTCCCAGGTCGGCGTCGATGCATCCTCGAAGTCAGCCATGAAGACGTTGGCGCCGCAGTTGAGCGCATTGATGATCATCTTGCGGTCGACCGGCCCGGTGATCTCGACCCGGCGGTCGAGAATGTCCTGGGGCAGCGGCGCCACGGTCCAGTCGCTCTCCCGGATATGCGCCGTCTCCGGCAGGAAGTCAGGCTTCTCGCCGGCATCGAGCCGCTTCTGGCGCTCGGCACGGGCGGCCAGCAGTTCCTCGCGGCGGCCATTGAACTTGCGCTGCAGGTCGGCCACGAACGCAACTGCCTCTTTGGTAAGCACCTTTTCGTAGCCCGGCTTGATTTCGCCATCGATGATCACGCCCGCCGGAAAGTCCAAAGCCGCCATTATCGTTTTCCCTCACGCCTAGAATCATTTTGCGCGGGCGATTTACAGTCTTGAGACCCTGCCCGGCAAGGCTGTACGAGAGAATATGGATGCTGCCTATGTCGCGGATTGGCTGAATCTCGTGCTGCGCTGGGCCCACATGATTGTGGGCATCGCCTGGGTCGGCGCCTCGTTCTATTTCATCTGGCTGGACAACCACCTGCACAAGCCGCTCGATCCGGCCGACGCGGCCAAGGGCATCGGCGGCGAAGTCTGGGCCGTGCACGGCGGCGGTTTCTATACCGCCAAGAAATTCACCCTGGCGCCGGCGACGCTTCCGCCCGAGCTGCACTGGTTCAAGTGGGAAGCCTACACGACGCTGATCACCGGCTTCTTCCTGCTTTGCCTCGTCTACTACTACGGTGCCGAAATCGCGCTCATCGACCCCTCGGTGATGGATCTCGGCAAGGCCGAGGCTATCGCGATTGGCCTGGCGTCGCTGGTCATCGGCTGGCTGGTCTACGATGCTCTCTGCCGCTCGGCTTTCGGCAGCGACGATGCCGTGCTGGGCGGCCTGCTGTTCCTCTATTGCGCAATCGCCGCCTGGGCGCTCTGCCACCTCTTCTCCGGCCGCGGCGCCTACATCCACTTCGGCGCCATGCTGGGCACGATCATGGTGCTCAACGTCTACTTCGTGATCATTCCCGGTCAGCGCGAGCTGGTGAAGGCCAAGGAGGAAGGCCGCACGCCCGATCCGAAGCACGGGCTGATGGGCCGCCAGCGCTCGGTCCACAACACCTATTTCACCCTGCCCGTGCTGTTCACCATGATCAGCAACCATTACGCCGGCCTCTACGGCCACGAATGGAACTGGGTCCTGTTGCTCATGATCTCGGTGGCCGGCGCGCTGATCCGGGTGTGGTTCGTCCAGCGCCACAAGGGCGGTGCCAATCCGCTGGTGCTGGCCGCCGGACTGGTCGTGCTGGGGCTGACCGCCGTGCTGGCGTTGCCGCGGCCGAGCGCCGATGGCGGCGGTCCCGTCGCCTTCGACCAGGTGCAGCCCATCATCCAGGCGCGTTGCGTCTCCTGCCATGCCACGAAACCCACCCAGGAGGGGATCGCCGCGCCCCCCAAGGGTGTGATCCTGGAGACACCGGCCGAAATCCATCTGCGCGCCGCCGCCATCTACCAGCAGGCCGCCCAGTCCCGGGTCATGCCCCCCGGCAACATGACCCACATCACCGATGCCGAGCGACGCATGATTGCGCGCTGGTTCAAAGGCGGCGCACAATAGGCGGATGATCCTCCGCTCCGGCGGTCTGCCCTGGCGCCGCCTGCTCACCGCCGCGCTGGCCGTGGTCGCGATCTTTCTGTTCTGGTCCCAGGTCTCCGAGCGCGGCGGCCGTGTGTCTCCGCGCGAATCGGCCACGGCCGAGACGCGCGAGCCCGGGGTGACCAGGGGGTGGGGCACCGCCGTCGGCTTCGCCGATGCCCGCCGCCTCGACGAGCATTTCGAAAAGCACGGCGCCGAATTCGGCCGCATCACCAAACAGGATTACCTGCGGCAGGCGCAATTGCTGCGCGATGCCACGGTGGCCGACCCGATCCTTCAAACCGTCCGGCGCGACGGTGTCACCACGCGCTTCGACCGGCAGACCGGGGCCTTCATCGCCTTCAATCCCAACGGCGTCATCCGGACCTTCTTCAAACCCAACGACGGCGAGCGCTACTATCGCCGCCAAGCGGAGCGCGGCAGCGAATGAAACCACCCCCGCCCCCCGGCCCTCCCGACGTCAAGGACCTGGCCGAACTGGTCGACCAGTGGGCCACCTTCTGCGCCGCCCTCGAACGGCAGGACTACAGCTTCGATCTCGACAACTGGCTGAACGACGTCGACATCCGCGAGCTGATCTTCGAGGCGCTGCCGATGTTCAGCCGCGAGGAGATGGGCGATCATGCGCTCAAGCTCGACGAAGCCGACAAGCAGTTCATGGCCGGCACGCGCGACTTCAAGCGCTGCGTCTGGGGCAGCGGAACGGCCAAGAAGGAAAAATGGACGGCGCCGAAGAACTGGTGGTACTTCCGCACGCCGCGGCGAACCAACGCCCAGCTCGAGGACGAACTGGCCACCGTGAGATAAAGGCGTGAGATGAGCAGTCCGAAAATCCTGGTCGAGACCATCGGCCCGGTCACCACCCTCACCATCAACCGCCCCCAAGCCAAGAACGCGCTCGACAACGAAGCGGCCCATGGCCTCGCCGCGGCGCTGAAAGCCTTCGAGGCCGATCCTCAGGCGCGTGTGGCCGTGCTGACCGGCGCCGGTGGCGCCTTCTGCGCCGGCGCCGACCTCAAGGAGCTGGGCGGCGGCACCGATTATTTCCCCTGGGCAGGCAGCGACCAGGGCCCGCTACGCAGCCCGCTGTCGAAGCCGGTGATCGCCGCCATCGAAGGCCATGCCTGCGCCGGCGGTCTTGGCGTGGCGCTCTATTGCGACATTCGCATCGTCGACGAGACGGCGACCTTCGGCGTCTTCTCGCGCCGTTGGGGCGTGCCGATGAGCGACGGCACGACCGTTCGCCTGCCGCGCGTGATCGGCCAAGGGCGCGCCATGGACATGCTGCTGACCGGCCGCGCGGTGGGTGCCGACGAGGCGATTTCCATCGGCCTCGCCACACGCAAGGTGGCGCGTGGCACGACCCGCATCGAGGCAGAGAAACTTGGCCTCCAGATCGCGGGTTTCCCGTCCATCGCCATGACGTCGGACCGCCAGTCGGCCTACGAGAGCTTCGATCGCGCCCAGGCCGCCGCGATCCGGCGCGAGATGGAACTGTCGCTTGCGGCACGCCGCCAGGAATCGCAGAGCGGCGCGGCGCGCTTCGCCCAGGGCGAAGGCCGCCACGGTAAATTCGAGAAGTAAGGGGAAACGATGCGAGCGTTGGTGTGCGAGGCCTATGGCCCGATCGAGTCCCTAAAGATCATGGACATGCCCAAGCCCGCGCCCGCGCCAGGCGAGGTTCTCGTCAAGGTAGGTGCTGCTGGCGTGAGCTTCGCCGCCCTGCTGGGCATCCAGGGCAAGCACCAGAACAAGCCGCCGCTGCCCTTCGTGCCGGGCAACGAGATCTCGGGCGAGGTCGTGGCGCTGGGCGATGGCGTCGACCATCTCAAAGTCGGGCAACGCATTGCCACGGGCGGCAGCCGCGGCGGCTTCGCCGAATATTGCGTCACCATCGCCGCCAACGCCGTGCCGATCCCCGACGCCTTGCCCTACGCCGAAGCAACGAACTTCCCGACGCTCTATCCCACCGCCTATGGTGCGCTGAAGTGGAAGGCCGACCTGCAGCCCGGCGAAGTGCTGCTGGTCCATGGCGCCGGCGGCGGATCGGGCCTGACGGGCATCGAGGTCGGCAAGGCGATGGGCGCCACGGTAATCGCCAGTGCCGGCGGCGCCGACAAGCTCGCCGCCGCAAAAGCTGTCGGCGCCGATCACCTGATCGACTACCGCACAGAGGACCTCCGCACCAAGGTGCTCGAACTGACAGAAGGTCGCGGCGCCGACGTGATCTACGATCCGGTCGGCGGCGATGCCTTCAACGCCTCGATGCGCTGCGTGGCGCCCGAGGGCCGCATCATCCCGATGGGCTTTGCCAGCGGCGTCATTCCGCAGATCCCGGCCAATATCCTGCTGGTCAAGAATGTCACCGTCATCGGCTTCTACTACGGCTACTACAACGGCTGGGGCGGCAAGACCGCCCCGACGCCGAAGGAAGCCGACGCCCTGGTCAAGCGCCGCGCCCTTGTGATGGACGCGCAGACCGAACTGATGCGCTGGTTCACCGCGGGTAAGCTAAAAGCCATGGTCGCCGGCAAATTCGACCTCGCCGACTATGTGAAGGCCTTCAAGCTGATCGAGGAGCGCACCGTCGTCGGCAAGGCCGTGCTGGTGCCCTGAAGCGGGGCAAAGTCCCTCTGAAAGTCCCAGGCCGAATTTCGGCTTCCCGCACGCCGGAAAGCCAATAACGACGGGCTTTTCGCCCACTGATTGCGGACACTCGAATGTAACGCGTGTTGTCCGGAACGGTGTCCGCAGTTCCGGGAAAAGCCTTGTTCCGTGGGCTTTTATGCGAGTCCCGGACTTTTCTTCATAGCGAACCCCGGTGCGCGCTGTTCTTCAGGCGTCGTTAAGTGTCTGTTCCCACGTCGTTATTCGGCGTGTGGTGGAGACGGGGTTGTTCTTGGGACTGTCCACGACTGAGGAGCCGCGGCGGCTGCACCAAGCGCATAGCGCGAACCCGCGGGCGGCCGCGGGCAGGTCGTGCCGGAAATAGAGAAGGCCGGCGCAGCCCAGGCGCCAACCTATCAGAAATCTAGCATAAATCCTGCTAAATCGTCAAATTTATCTCCAGATATTCCATTGCTATTTAGCTGCCTCCGACTTGGAACAATCTACAAATTACGATGGCATAGAGAAATGCAGCCGCGATTTGAACCAAAGTTACAGCTCGACACGACGTTCGGTCATTGTGACGAGCTACGCATCGAGTTCCGGGGCGCGGACTTGACCGCCAATGTTCAGTACTTTCGAGCGGCCGGCACCTTCACCAGAACAATCGCCTTCAATTTCGTGGAAGCCCACAGCCTCTATACGGAGCCCATGTTGCCTCTCTCCGCGAAGCACTGCGTTGATCGGCTGTGCGAGATTTTCGGCTCTGAGTGGCTCGATCGATTCGAAAAGCGCATGCGCCAGTATCGCGGCACCTTCCATCACTACGCCATCTACTTCACATAATGTGGACTTCTTGAAGTGCTCTGCCGCAAAATCACGATCGGAGCTGAAATCGAAGGTACATTGGCGGCTTGAATGTGAAGCGTTCGCGCCGATTGGCCTACCTCGACACTTGGGAAACAAGGCGCGCCTATGCACTCTCGTACAACGCTGGATGCAGCTTCTCTTATCTGGCAGTTCCTAAAGCTCGTGCACGTACCTCGCCCCGTCGATTTTATTCTATGCTTGGGGAGTCATGATGTGCGGGTTGCTGTTCGAGGCGCAGAGCTGTGGCAGGCGGGCTTCGCTCCCCGTCTAGTCATCTCCGGCGGCCTAGCACATCAAGGTGATGTGCTGGATACCGGGTGGAACCGGCCTGAAGCGGATGTGCTGGCGGAGGTCGCTCAGGCATCAGGCGTACCACGCGACGCGATAATGCTCGAACGCTCGGCCTTGAATACGGGCGAGAACTTTGCCCTCACTCGACAACTGTTGACGCAGCTGCCCTCCGGACGTCCCCCAGCGTCGTGTCTCGTCGTGGCAAAGCTTTCTATGACCCGGCGAGGCTTCGTGGCGGGCCGCAAGGTTTGGCCTGAGTTGGAACTCTGGATGCAATGCGAAGCCATCGAGTTCGACACTTACCTTGCGCGCGAGGAGAAGGTTGAACGCACAATCACCTCCATGGCCGGCGACCTGCACCGAATACTCGTATACCCGCACCTGGGATTTCAAATCGCCCAGACAGTGCCATCCCCTGTGATGCAAGCGCTGGAAACGTTGGTTGCCGCTGGATTCACCGATCGAATGGTCCCTGGCTACTCGATTCGCGGAGAGAAGATCTAGTGGCTTAAGCTCAAGGCCACGGCGGCAGCAAGGCAGTGCCTGGTGCGTTATCCCAACACCTTGGGAAACAGCGCGCATTCCAGACGGTCGCCCGGCTTCAAGCCATGGCCTTCGAGCGGCGGCGAGATCTGGCCCACGCGCGCGGCGTAGCGTGCATCGTCGCCGCACCAGCGTGTCGCCCAGGCACGGCGGCGGCGCGCGCTCGAGAGATTGCCCGACGCCCCGTGCAGTGTCAGCGCATGGAAGGCGATGACGTCGCCCGGCTCCATGTCCCAGGCGAGGAATTCGTGGGCGCCGCGCTCGGCATCGAGGTCGGGCAACGGCTCGAAGCGCGGGTCCTGGACTTCCAGATCGACGCCGCCCTTCTTGAAGAACTTGGGCTGGAACCAGCGGCCCCAGCGGCCCCAGCGGTGCGAACCTTTTACGTACTCGACGCAGGTCGCGCGATCGACGGGATCGAGCGGCAGCCACAGCGAAACGATCTGCGCGCCGTCGATCGGATAGTAGGGCTGGTCGTGATGCCACGGCGTGCGCTCGCGCGTGCCCGGCTCCTTCACCAGAAGATGATCGTGATAGTAGACGACCTCGCGCGATCCCATCAGGCGGGCCGCGATCTCCTTGGCCGGCGAGTCGTGGACGAAGGCACGCGCCGCGGCGTGGCGTTGCCAAAGCTGGAAATCGACGAAGAACAATCCCGGCGCACCCTCGGGCGTGTTCACTCGCACCAGGGGGCCGGGCTCGGCCATGTCGGCATCGACAACCGCGCGCAGGCGTTCGATCCAGCCGGCGTCGAAGGCGCCGCGCAGGCAGACGGCGCCATCTTCGCGATAGCGCGCAACCTCCGAGTCGCTCGGCAGGGCGAGCCGTTCCCCTGGCATCAGATATTGCCGAAGCTGCCGCCGCGTCCCTTGCCGGCGGCGAAGCGGGCGGCACCGGCCCGCGATTCCTGCTGCAGCGCCGGCGCGCCGCGCTTGCCTTCGTTGACCAGCGCGCCCGCAAGGTCGAGGCCCCACTGCTCGTAGGACGAGCCGCGATCGGAGCGCATACAAGTCTGGGGAAACTTCGCGAGTTGCTCGGCCAGCACCCTGGCATCGGCCAGCGCCTGGCCTTCGGGCACCAGCCGATTGGCGAGCCCCCAGTCGTAGGCCTCGCGGGCGCCGACCTCGCGGCCGGTCAGGATCATGTCGAGGGCGCGGCTGTGGCCGATCAGGCGCGGCAGCCGCACCGTGCCACCGTCGATCAGCGGCACGCCCCAGCGCCTGCAGAACACGCCGAACCTGGCGCTCTCCGAGGCCACGCGCAGGTCGCACCACAAGGCGAGTTCGAGGCCGCCCGCCACGGCATAGCCCTCGACGGCGGCGATCACCGGCTTGGACAGGAGATGCCGCGTCGGCCCCATCGGGCCCGGGCCTTCCGGATCGTGCAGCCCGGCGCCCTCGCGGCTGGCCGCGACCTTAAGATCGTAGCCGGCGCAGAACGTGCCGTTGCGGCCGGTCAGGATGGCGACCGATTGGGTATCGTCGGCATCGAAGGCGAGGAACGCCTCGCGCAGCAGGATCGCAGTCTCGGGATCGACGGCGTTGCGCGCCTCGGCAAAGCGGTCGATCGAAACGACCGTGATCGGGCCCTCTTTCTCGACGGCGACTTTGCTCATGTCAGCGCCTCATGTTCAGGTGGACTACCGTCCCTGCATCATGCGCAGCGGCGTGTAGACCAGCACCGTTTCGCCCTTCTGGTTCTTGACCAGGTTGGTGGTGCGCACCAGCGCGCGCGACGGATCCTTGGAGGTCGGCTTCAGCTCCGTCACCTCGATCTCGACATGGATCGTGTCGTTCACGTAGGTCGGGCCCTTGATGTCGAAGCCCATCGACAGGAAGGCGAGCCCCGTGCCCTGCAGGGTGGTCGGGATCACCAGCCCTTCGGCCATCGAATAGACCAGCGCGCCGGGCACCGGGTGGCCGCCGCGCATCGGGGCGTGGCTCTTGATGTATTCCTTGTTGGTGAACAGCTCCTCGGAAAAGCCGCAAAGCGTCACGAAGCTCAGGAGATCGGCCTCGAAAAGCGTACGGCCATAGGTGGTGAAGCTGTCGCCGATCTTGAGGTCGCGCCAGTTCCAGCCTTCGCCGAGCTGCTTCAAACCAGGTTGCTTCATCGATCGCTCCTAGTGCGCATGGGCTGCAGCGCCCTCGGCGAGCTTGTACAACCTGCTGCAGTAGGGGCACTCGACATGTCCCTCCGCCCCGAGGTTGAGGTAGACTTTGGGATGTCCCAGGGCGCCGCCACCGCCATCGCAGGCGACGCGGTCGGTATCGACGGTGATGACTTCGAAAGGCTCGGTCACGATCTCACTCCTCTTGCGCCGCCAGATGATAGCGGCGGTGCTGGCTCCGGTCATTCTTTCCGCCTGCGCCCCTACGGTCGTTCCGGCGGGCGGCACGGTTCAGGCACCCGTCCTGACCGCCGACCGTTATGTCGCGGCCGACGGCACGGCGCTATCGCTCGCGGTCTGGCCTGCGACAAACGGCGCCCCGACGGCCGTGATCCTGGGCCTGCACGGCTATGGCGACTATCGCAACGCCTGGGAGGAACCGGCCGAGATCTGGACCATGGCCGGTATCACCACCTACGCCTATGACCAGCGCGGCTTTGGCGCGAGCCCGACGCGTGGCCGCTGGGCCGGCACCGACAGCCTGGTCGAGGATGCAAGGGCGATGGCCGCCCTGCTCCGGGCCCGCCACCCCGGCGTGCCGCTCTATCTCGCCGGAGAAAGCATGGGCGGCGCCGTGGCGCTGGTAGCAGCCGATCGGCGGATCGACGTCGACGGGTTGATCCTGCTAGCCCCGGCGCTCCGCTCGCGCGACACCTTCGGCCCCATCGCCAGCGGCGGGCTCTGGTTCTTCGCCCACACGATCCCCTGGATGCCGTCGGGGCCGACGTCGATCGACTACAAGCCGACCGACAATCCCAAGACGATCGAGAAGCTGCGCAAGGATCCGATGATGCTGCGCCAGACGCGCCTCGACATGGGCTACGGGCTGGTCAACCTGATGGACGCGGCCCGGAGCGCGGCCGGCCGGATCGACCTGCCCTATCTCATGCAATACGGGCTGGGCGACCGCATCGTGCCGCGCAGCCCGATCCGGGCCGCTATCGAGATCATGCCGCGGCGCCCCGACTCGCAGCTCGCCTTCTATCGCGACGGCTATCACCTGCTTCTGCGCGACAAGGAAGGCGCCGTCGTCGCCACCGACATCGTCGCCTGGACGTCCAACCACGAGGCGGCGCTGCCGTCGGGCGCCGAGGCCGTACAGTCGCAGCCTGAACTGGCAGCACTCTGGGGCTCGCGCCAGGTTCGATAGGTCGCGGCGGTGACCTATCATTGCTGGGGGCGCGCGACTCCAGCGAAGAATCTAGGCGCGGCTCTTCTTACTTCCGCGTGCCTTCGCTCGCGCAGCCGCTGGCGCTTTCTTCTTCTTCGATTTGCTCTGATTGTAATCGATAGCGGCGCGGACGAGATCTTTCAGCGCACGCTCATCGAGTTTGTCGCCCTCGAAGAGGTCGATCGCCCGTCTCGTGTTGCCTCTATCGTCGGCATTGAAGAGCTTGTCGGGATCCGGCAGGTGCGCGCCGTGTGCAAAGGTAAGCTTCACCTTGCTCTTGTGGGCATCGCCGACCGCGATGATGCCGTCGCGAGACCACACCGGGCTTCCCATCCATTTCCATTCCTCGACGATCTCCCGATCGGCTGCACGGATGCTCTTGCGAAGGCGGGCGAGTGTCTTGCCACGCCAGTTCGTGAGGTCTGCGATCAGTCTGTCGATACTTTCCGATGGATTCATTGGATCTCCGCCAGGACCTGCTCGAGGGAAGAGAAGAACCGCGGCCACCCCGCCCTGGCGCCGTTATAAACCTGCTGCCGATCCGGTCGGAAGCCCACCTGCTCCATGCGCAACCGGGTCCCCGTACCCGTAGGCGTGAGAGTCCAGGTGACGACACTCTCGAGGCCATGGGCCGCCCAAGTGTAAGACAGCGTTCTGTTCTGCTCGACTGCCAAGACTCGGCAATCGACTGTGCCCCAGTCTGCGCGAAGACTGAAGTGGTGGTCCATGACGGGCTTGAAGTCGTTCTTCATGAGCCACGCCTCGATTAGGTGTGGTTGCGTGAGCGCGCGCCAGATCTTTTCCGGCGGATAGGATATTTCACGTTCGACAACGATGGAGAGCGTTTCGGTCGCTGCAGTGCTCATTGGTCCATCCTTTTGAGGAGATCTTCGAGGTCGTCGAAGCGGTTTTGCCAGAACCCGGCCATCTGGCTCGTCCAGTCGACCAGCGGGGCCAACGCGCCGAGCTGCGCGCTATAGTGTGTCTGGCGACCTTCGGGACGGTCGCGCACCAACCCGGCCTGCTTCAGGATTCCAAGATGCTTCGAGACGGCCGGTTGCGAGACCCCGGCCCGCGCCGTCAGGCCCCCAACCGTCTGCTCGCCTTCGCGACACAGGCGCTCGAAGATCGCCCGACGGGTCGGATCGGCGAGCGTCCTGAAGAGCACATCGTGAGTGTTCGGCATCTGAGATCTATAACCCGTTGGCTATCGATTGACGTATAGCCATCGGGATATGCGTGAGTCAAGCTGGAGCGCGTGGATGTTGCTCGGGGGCCCTCGATGAGCGGCACTATGCCCGAAGAGGCATCCTAAATACTATATCCCGCTGGTTATGCATGATCCATTGTCGGATCGATCATGCTTGCAGGAGAGGCCTAGCTGCTGCAGCGGATGACGACCGAGGCCGGACCGCGCACTTCGGTCATGTCGCCACGGGTCGGCATGTTTTCCATCTTGAGCACGGCGTAGTCGCCGCTCGTCGTGCCGCACACGGCAACCGCCCGCGCCTGGCAGCCTCCGGGGGTTTTGCAGCTGATCGACACGGCCGGCTTGCCGTCGGACCAGGTGACGGTCGATGCCTGGCTTTCGGTGGCCCGATCGTCACCCATCGTGCCCTTGCCGACGGAACACGCCGTCACCAGAGCTGCGACGCCTGCGACGAGCATCCAGCGAACCGTCGATCGCGAAATCATGCTTGGCTCCCCCGTTGGTCCGGCGTATCGGACGCCTGACAGTACATCGCCGCCGCTCGCTGGTACAAGGCGCGTCGGGTTCCGGCGTATAGTGAACAGCTTCAACCGGTGGGAGAGACAGATGCCGCGGTGGCTTCCGAGACTTGTGCTTCCCGGCGTCGTGGCCGCCCTGTTGTTGCCTGTCCTGCTGCTGCCCATCGTGTTGCTACCTGGCCCGTCGCATGCCCAACGGACCCCCGAACAACTCGCCGCGCGCTGCGCCGAACTGGGTGCCATCTTCGACAGGTACGGTACGCGACGCAGCGAGGGATCGGGCGGCCCTGATATGACCCGGCTGGGCGCCACCATCGATTGCCAGAAAGGCCGCTACGAGCAGGGCATCAAGGCCCTCGAGGGGCTCCTGCAGCGCAACAAGATCCCCTACCCGCCGGCGGCCTGACGGTTACTTTCCCGTCAGCTTGAAGTCGCGCCACAGAAGAATGCCGGTGGCATTATCCAGCGTCGCGCCATCGAGCTGCTTCTTGAATTCGTGGGCGGTCGGCCGCCAGATGATCGTGCTTTCGCCCGTCGCACCGGCCAGGCGGGCGGTACCGCCGGCCAGCTTGAACGTGCCGCGGCAGCCCACGAGCTGATAGCCGGCACATTCCCAGTCGCCCCAGGCCGTCGCGCCGTCGTGCGCGGTGAAGGAGCAGGCGCCACTGGCCGTCAAACGCAGGCTCGCCTGATCGGCGCGCGCCGATACGGCACAGGCGACGCTTCCGGCCTGCTGCGGTCCTTCATCGGTCTCGATGAAGAACGGGCCGGCCAGTGTGCCAACCACCATTGCCTGCTTTTCAGCCGCGCGGACGATCGTGCCTTTGGCGACGACGGTGGCGAAGGCGTTGAAAGTCGGGACCTCGTTCTGGGCGAACGCAGGCATGCCACCGGCAAAGACGGCAAGGCAGGGCACGAGCGCAAGGGCTCGACGAATCATGGTCAGCATCTCTGCCCTCACTTGAAGTCGATGACGACGGCGTCGGCGCCGGCCGACACGGCGAGACCCTGCCGACGCGTCTTCAGGCTTAGCATCACGCCGTCGGGATTCTCCAGCCACATCTCACCTCCGCCGTCGTTGCCGGCCACCGCGCCATAGCGGGCCTGACCGTAGACGCCGGGAAACTGGCGCAGCTCCTTGAGATTGTAGACATTGCCAGTGGCTTCCATCTTGGAAAAGCCGAACCCGCCGATGCCGAGGCCGCCCACCGAAAAGCGGTAGGTCTTGCCGCGGTAGTGCAGCGTGCCGCTGCCGACATTGCCGCTGCCGATGAAGGCGACCTGAACCTGCTCGATGTAGACGGTCCCCGAAAGGACGTGCTGCTGGGCCAACGCCGCGCTGCCGCCCAACACGACACTGGCTGCTCCCACGCTGGCCACTCCTGCCCCGGCGACACCCACCAGGGCCTGCCGCCGGCCGAACACCGGCTGCTTTACTCCAACCATCAAAACTCTCCTGTCGCTCAGCGCTCGACGACCGCCGTCGCTTCAATTTCAACCAGCAGGCCGGGGACAGCAAGCGCGCTGACCGCCACCAGGGTGGACGTAACCACCGAGCCCTTAAGCGCCTTGCCCAGGGCCGTACTCACCGCCGCCATGTCGCGGATATCCGTGACGTAGATCGTTGTCCGCACGAGATCGGCCAGGCCCGCGCCGGCCGACTTCAGGCCAGCCTCGATCTTGGCGACCGTGATTGCGGTCTGCTCGGCGGCATTCCTGCCCTGGACCTGCCCCTTGGCGTTGAGCGAGGTCGTGCCCGAGACGAAAACGAACGGCCCGCTCCGGATGGTGCGGACGTAGAACCCCGCGACTTCGGTTCCGTCGGGGAAAAGCTTCTTGGCCATCGCTCGCTCCGCTTTGTGATGCGCTATGGTCGGCAATGTAAAGGGCGACCGCTATTGCGCAAAGGAGAAGCCATGTCCCTCGATCGCTATCGCACCGCCGTCGTGACCGGGGCGAGCCGCGGTATCGGCGCCGCGACGGTTCGGCAGCTTCGGATCAGCGGGATCGAGGTCTATGCCGTGGCGCGCTCGGCCGACGACCTCACCGTGCTCGCGCAGGAGACCGGCTGCCGGCCGCTGGCGCTGGACATCTCCCACCGCGATGCCGTGCTGTCGGCGCTGGGCTCGCTCGATGCCGATATCCTGGTCAACAATGCCTCGGCCTTCGCCCGGTCGACCCCTTCGTGGGAGGCCGCGCCCGACGACATCGACGCGCTGATGGACGTCAACATGCGCGGCACGCTCAATTGCCTGGCCGCCACCGTGCCCGGCATGAAGGCACGCGGGCTGGGCCACATCGTCAACCTCAGCTCGACCTCCGGCACCTGGGCGCTGCCCGGCATGCCGGTCTACGCCATGACCAAGGCCGCCTTGCACAACCTCAGCCAGACGCTGCGGCTCGATCTTCACGGCTCGGGCGTGCGCGTGAGCGAAATCTCGCCCGGCCGCGTCGAAACCGGCGCGCACCTCGCCCTGCTCGACGACCGCGAGGAGGGCCACCGCCGTTTCTACGAAGGCTACGACAGCCTGCTGGCCGCCGATATCGCCGAGGCCATCATGTTCGTGCTGGGCTCGCCCCAGCGCATGGACGTGAGCTACATGGAGATCGTGCCGACCGATCAATCCTACGGCGGCTCGCAATTCCACCGCCGGCGCCAATAGGCACACCGCTTGCACGCCGCACAGGTCATGACTCTAAACAATCTCGCCGCCATTCTCGATCCGGCCGCGCCGGACGACCGCCCCTTCATCATCCAGCTCTCGCCCGAAGGCGACGAACAGTTGCGCCTATCATACGGCGCGGGCCGCCAACGCATTGCCGTCCTGGCGCGCGGCCTGCTGAAGCGTGGCCTGAAGCGCGGCGAGGCCGTGGCCATCGTCGCCGCCAACAGCGCCGACTATCTCGTGCTCTACATGGCCACGATGGCGGCCGGGCTGGTGTCGGTGTGCGTCAACCACAAGCTGCCGCGCGAGACGGTGGCCCATATCATGAAGGACTCGAGTATCAAGCTCGCCATCGCCGACGCTGAACGCAGTCCCCTGGTGAGCGCGCTGGTGCCGACCGTGGCGATGGAGCAGATCGACACGCTACTTGACCCCGGTTCCTTCGAGTCGATCGCCATGAAGCCGGAAGAAGTGGCGATGGTGCTCTACACGTCAGGGTCCACCGGCCTGCCCAAGGGCGTGCCGCTGACGCACGGCGGCTATCTCTGGGCGACCGGCGCCACGCCCGAACAGAGGCCCGGGATCGAGGGCAAGAAGGTGATCATCGCCGCGCCCTTGTTCCACATGAACGGCCTGTTCAGCGCCAAGATGGTGATGATCAACGGCGGCACCATCGTCCTGATGACCAGTTTCACCGCCCGCGGCTACATCCGCGCCATCGACCGCCAGCGGATCGACATGGTGACGTCGGTGCCGACCATGCTGGCGCTGGTGATGCGCGAAACCGAGGAGCTGGCCAAGGCCGACCTCGGCTGCGTGACCACCGCGGTCACGGGCTCGGCGCCCTCGACACCGGAGTTCTTCGAGCAGATGCACCGGCTGTTTCCCAACGCCGAGACGGCCAACAGCTGGGGCACGACCGAATCGGGCCCGCTGGGCTTCGGCCCGCATCCTGACGGCACGCCCAAGCCGATGGGCTCGCTCGGCTATCCGCGCAAGGGCGTCGAGGTGAAGTTCGTCGGCGGCGCCGAGAACGGTCCGACCGAGGGCGTGCTGCACATCAGGACGCCGGCCTTGATGGCCGGCTATCTCAACCGCGAGACCGACACGAAGAAGCGCCTGATCGACGGCTGGTACGATACCGGCGACGTGATGCGGCGCAACGAGAACGGCTTCGTCTTCTTCGTCGGCCGGGCCGACGACATGTTCCAGTGCGGCGGCGAGAACGTCTATCCCGGCGAGGTCGAGAAACTGCTGGGCCAGCATCCCGACGTGGCGCAGGCCTGCGTCGTGCCGGTGCCGGACGAGATCAAGTACCAGCTGCCGGTGGCCTTCGTGGTGCCTCGCCCCGGTACCAGCCCGACCGAGGACGTGCTGCGCCGCTTCGCCCTCGACAACGGGCCGGCCTACGCCCATCCCCGCGCGGTGTGGCTCGTCGACGAATTGCCGCTGGCCGGCACCAACAAGATCGACCGCAAGGTGCTGGTCGATCGCGCGGTGTCGGCCTATGCCCGCGAGGGCGCGCGCCGAGTCTAGCCGGGTCTAGGAGTCGGCGGTGAAGCCGATCTTCTTCACGATCGGACCCCAGCGGTCGTAGCTCTCCTTCAGGAGCGTCGCCAGTTCCTGCGGCGTCGACGACTTGACCTCGAGGCCCATAACGGCAAGGCCGTCGATCACGTCCTTCTGGGCGAGCGCGGTCCGCAGCGCCCCGTTGGCGCGCATCACCACCGGGGCCGGCGTGCCGCCCGGCGCGAAGAAGCCGAACCACTCCGAGAACACCAGGTCCTTGTAGCCCTGCTCGGCGAAGGTCGGCACGTTGGGCGCAAAGCGGCTGCGCGTCGCGCCGGAGACGCCGAGGAAGCGGATCTTGCCGGCGGCGGCCTGTTGCGTGAACTCGCCGACCGGCGCGGAGACCGCCTGGATCTGGCCGGCGACCAGGTCAGCCACGGCGGGCGCCGAGCCGCGATAGGGCACATGCTTCAGCTCGATGCCGCCCGCCTGGCCCAGCAGCACGCCGATGAAATGCGGCACGGAGCCGGCCGCGGGCGAGCCGTAGTTGGCCTTGTCGGGATTGGCTTTGCACCAGGCGAGGAACTCCGGAATGTTCTTCACGCTGTCGGGCACGGCGGGGCCGACGCAGAAGCCGAAGTCGAACGTGCAGGCGAGCGTCACCGGGGTGACATCGGTGAAGGCGTTGTAGGCCAGGCTCTTGTAGATGTGCGGGTAGATCATCAGCATCGAGGCCGGCGTCTGCAGCAACACGCTGCCGTCGGTCGCAGCACCCTTCATCGACTGGACCGCGATCTGCCCGCCCGCACCCGGCTTGTTCTCGACGATGGCGGACTTGGTGTAGGCCGTGCCCTTCAGCCCTTCGGCGACCCGGCGGCAGAGCGTGTCGGAGGTCCCGCCGGGCGGGAAGCCGGTGATGAGCTTCACGACCTCGAGCGGCTGGGTTCCCTGGGCGCCGGCCCGCCCCGATATGCCGAAAGCCGCGAGCGCCGCGGCGGCGGTGGAATGGCGGACAAAGGTGCGACGATTGGACGATGACATGACGGTTTCCTCACATTTTGTTGGCGCTTTTATAGCGATCTGGCACAAGGCCCACAAATGCCGATGGCTGGGCGCAGAATGGCGCCTTGCACGGGGATGGAAAGGCCGCAGAATCGTGGCATTGAAAGACGCGGCCGGCACCGTCCGGCCCAAGCCATTGTGAAGACTGTCAGGGAATGAGTGATCGTATGACGCCCAACGCCAATACGCCGGAATTCCCGAAGGATACCCGGTCTCCCAGCGCCATCCGACTTCTGCCCCGCTTCATCTTCGCCTCGCGATGGCTGCAGGTCCCGCTCTATCTCGGCCTGATCGTCGCCCAGGCCGTGTACGTGGTGCTTTTTCTCAAGGAGCTGTGGCAGCTCGTTCTCCACAGTTTCGCCGCTACCGAGCAGCAGATCATGCTGATCGTCCTCGGCCTGATCGATGTCGTCATGATCTCCAACCTGCTGATCATGGTCATCGTCGGCGGCTACGAGACCTTCGTGTCGCGCATGGAACTCGAAAAGCACCCGGACCAGCCGGAGTGGCTGAGCCACGTCAACGCCAGTGTCCTGAAGGTCAAGCTGGCGATGGCGATCATCGGCATTTCCTCGATCCATCTGCTGCGGACCTTCATCGAGGCGGGCGCGCTCGGCACGCCCACTGCCACTCTCACCGAGACCGGGGTCATGTGGCAGGTGATCATTCACGGCCTGTTCGTCCTGTCGGCGATCGGCATCGCCACGGTCGACCGCCTGACCCTGCCGGCGCACGCATCCTGATCCGCAGAGGGGCTGTATCGGCACCGGAATCGGGGGTTTCGCCGCGTTGCACCATCCAGGCCCCTCCGCTATGGTCCGCCGCGCTGGACCCGTAGCTCAGCTGGATAGAGCGCTGCCCTCCGAAGGCAGAGGTCGTGAGTTCGAATCTCGCCGGGTCCGCCAGTTTTTC
>JAQSDW010000212.1 GCA_029946105.1 Reyranella sp.
CAGGCCGGCTCGGAAGTGTCGGCGCTGCTCGGCCGCATCCCGTCGGCGGTGGGCTATCAGCCGACCCTGTCGACCGACATGGGTGCGCTGCAGGAGCGCATCACCTCGACCAAGAAGGGTTCGATCACCTCGGTGCAGGCGATCTACGTGCCCGCCGACGACTTGACCGATCCGGCGCCCGCCACCTCGTTCGCCCACTTGGACGCAACCACAGTGCTCAGCCGCTCGATCGCCGAGCAGGCGATCTTCCCGGCGGTCGATCCGCTCGACTCGACGTCGCGCATGCTCGATCCACGCATCGTCGGCGAGGAGCACTACAACGTCGCGCGCTCGGTGCAGCGCGTGCTGCAGCAGTACAAGTCGCTGCAGGACATCATCGCCATCCTGGGCATGGACGAGCTCTCGGAAGAGGACAAGCTGGTCGTGACCCGCGCCCGCAAGATGCAGCGTTTCCTCAGCCAGCCGTTCCACGTCGCCGAAGTCTTCACCGGCACGCCGGGCGTGTTCGTGAAGCTCGAGGACACGATCAAGGCGTTCAAGGCGATCGTCGCCGGCGAGTACGACGACCTGCCGGAGTCGGCCTTCTACATGGTCGGCACCATCGACGAGGCCGTCGCCAAGGCCAAGAAGCTCGCGGCCGAGGCGGCCTAAGCCGATGGCCAAGGTCAACTTCCGTCTGGTCATGCCCGAGCGCGAACTGCTCGCGACCGAGGCCGACATGGTCGTGGTGCCGGGCAGCGAAGGCGACTTCGGCGTGCTTCACGGCCATGCGCCCCTGATCTCGACCGTCCGTCCGGGCGTGCTCGAGGTCTTCCAGGGCAGCAAGGCAGAGCAGCGGTTCCTGGTGGTTGGCGGCTTTGCCGAAGTGACGCCGGAACGTTGCACCGTGCTGGCCGATGAGGCGCTGCCGTTCGAAACGGTGACACCCGAACAACTCGCCGACCGCGAGCGGGCGGCCGAGCGCGACCTGACGGACGCCGCGACCGACGCCGAAAAGGCCACGGCCCGGAAAAACCTGGCCATTGCCAAGGACTTGCGTCGGGCCCAAGCCTACTACGCCACCCGCTGATCCCCGGGTTGTCCGAGGGGCTTCCGCGCAATTTTCGATCAAGATGTGCACCGACCGGCCCTTGAAGGCCGGGCCGGAGGCCGCTTTATTACGCTTACGCGACAGTCCGCGAAGGGTGCTCGATCATGGGTAACTGGACACTCGAAACGATCGATTGGGATCGGTTCGACGCGTCGAGGGTCGATCCGGAGATTCTGCGCAACATCAAGGCCGCAGCACTGGTGGAGCGGAACGGCGGCGATTACGGCACCTATCTCGGCCGTGTCTTCGCCGACGATCCGCAGTTCATGGCATCGGTCGACAACTGGGTCGTCGAAGAAATCCAGCACGGCATGGCGCTCGGGCGCTGGGCCGCGCTGGCAGATCCTGCCTGGGACTTCGACGCCGCCTTCCAGCGTTTCCGGGATGGCTATAAATTGCCGCTTGATGTCCTGAACTCGGTGCGCGGCAGCCAGGCCGGCGAGATGATGGCACGCTGCATCGTCGAGACCGGCACCAGCTCCTATTACAGCGCGCTCAAGGATGCGACCGACGAGCCGGTGCTGAAGCAGGTCTGCGCCAAAATCGCCGCCGACGAATTCCGTCACTACAAGTTGTTCTACGAGCATCTCCGCCGCTGCCTGCAGCGTGATCGGCTCAGTCGCTGGAGCAGGCTGCGCATCGGCTGGGGCCGCCTCAAGGAGAGCGAGGACGACGAACTCGCCTATGCCTACTTCGCGGCCAACGAGCCGGCCGATGCGATCTATGACCGCAAGCGTTACATGCGGGCCTACGCCCGGCGCGCCTATCCGCTCTACCGCCAGAGCCACGTGCAGCGCGCCATGGCCATGATCCTGAAGGCGGTCGGGCTGCAGCCGCAGGGCTGGTTGAACCGGCTGCTGACCGGCATCGGTCTGCGGTTTCTCCGGCACAACGCCGCGCGTCTCGCGGCCTCGGGCGCCTAGGCGCCTACGCGACCAGGTCGGCGAATTCCGCCAGGACGGCTTCGTAGACCGGCCGTTTGAAGGGCACGATCAAGGCCGACAGCTCGCGCGCCGGCACCCACCGCCAGGCTTCGAATTCCTTGTCGTGGGCATCGATGGCGATGTCGGCGTCGGTGCCAGTGAAGGCCAGCGCGAACCATTTCTGCGCCTGCCCGTGCCACCGGCCCTTCCAGGAGGCCGGCCGCTGGTCTTCCGGCACGTCGTAGACGATCCACTGGGAACTCTCGCGCAACAGCAGAGCCTTGGAGGTGCCGACCTCTTCCTTGAGTTCGCGGCAGGCGGCCTCGACTGGCGTCTCGCCGCGGTCGACGCCACCTTGCGGCATCTGCCAGGCGGCGGCCTTCCCGGTCCGGAGCCCGACGAACACACGGCGGTCGGCTGCGATCAGCATCAACCCGACATTCGCGCGGTAGAATTCGGGCGGACGGTAGAATTCGGGATGTCCGGTCTTCATGGGCGGAGCTGCGCCGGCTGCACGCTGAGGCGCGTCATGCAGTTATGACGACATTCGAAATGACCGATGATCGGTACCAACGAAAAGGTCGCCGGTGCCGGCTGCCGCCCGTGCCAGGCCACGATGGCGTCGATTGTATGGTTGTCGGGCTGCAGAACACCGAAGACGTGCCGTGGCGTCCGGTCCGCTCCGCTTTCACCGAGCCATGTGACGAGCCGGTCGAGCGCGCCGGCGACGCTGTCGCCCGCCAGCTTGTAGTCGAGGATATTCGTGCTCCGCGCATAGCCCACGCCCAGCTCGACAGTCAGACCGCGGAGGACGGCCATGTCGGGAGTGGGATTGATCTCGATCAGCGCCAGGCCGCGCTCGGCAATCTCCTTGATCAGGGGGCGCGCAGTCGGTTCCGATTGCGAGACCGGCCCCGGTGAGCGGACGACGAAGCCGACATAGCCGTCGCCGCGCGCCATCGCGCTACGCAGCCGGCGCAGGTTGTCGGCAGGGTCGGCCGAAATCGTGATCGGCTTGATGCCGCGTTCCGCGGGGCCGTTCGGATCCTCGACCGGCAGCATGAGATAGGCTTCATGGCCGCGTTCGTGCGCCCGCCGAAGCCAGCGCGGCAAGTCGGGCGTGCCGGGCAGGAAGGCCAGGCTCACTTCGCCCGGCAGGTCGTCGATGGCGCGTTGCATCAGCACTTCGTCGACCCCGACATCGATCATCAGCAAGCCCATGCGCGCGGGCGGTCCGGCGGGATCGAAGCGCCGTGAGTTGGCGATCCAGGGCATCCACCCGCTGGCCGAGATCCGCGGCAGGCGCTGCCCGTCGGCGGTCACTTCGATCATTCCGGCCGTTTCGGCCGGTGGCAGGGTTCGAAAACCTGACGATGGTGGTTTGGGCGGTAGCTTCAGCGTCCCTGACTTGCGGGGTGGCGTGGCCTCGGGCTCCGACTCGGTGACCGGTGCCGCCGCCGGTTCGGCCGCCTTGGGTGTGCCGCTGCCGGCACCGAAAGCCAGCAGGGCAGAAACGACGACCAGAGCGAGAACGAGCGCGTAAGCGGCGATCAGGCCACTTCGCGCTCGTTGCTTCCCGGTCTTCTGGCCGGCGGATGCCACAGCGTCATCCCGCCGTCGGCGGCTCAGTCGCCGCGCTTGCTGTAGAGCGAGATGCCGCGGATCAGATCGGCCGCCCGCAGGAGCTGATAGTCCGCCACGGCCTCCTTCGGCGGCTCGTCGGGATCGCCCGACGGTGCCGGCGCGGCGCCGGCGGCGGGCTTGTCGCCCGGCTTGGGCTCGGCCGGCTTGGCGGCTTCGGGCTTGGTATCAGCCGGCTTGTCATTCGGATTGGTGATCGAACGGCGCAGGTTCTCTTCGCGGAAACCAGGACGCTGCTGGATCGACTCGATCTTGGCGGGCTCGACATCGATGTCGGGCTTAATGCCTTCCTTCTGGATCGACCGGCCCGACGGCGTGAAGTAGAGGGCGGTCGTGAGGCGGATGGCGCCACCACCGGTGACCTGCATGATCGTCTGCACCGAGCCCTTGCCGAAGGTCCGCGTGCCGAGAATGATCGCGCGCTTGTGGTCCTGCAGCGCGCCCGCGACGATCTCCGACGCGGAAGCCGAGCCGCCGTTCACGAGGACGACGATGGGCAGGCCGCCCGTGACGTCGCCGGGCTTGGCGTTCCAACGCTGGACGTCCTCGCTCTTGCGCGCCTTGACCGAGACGATCTCGCCCTTGTCGAGGAAGGCGTCGGACATGGCGATCGCCTGGTCGAGCAGGCCGCCCGGGTTGTTGCGCAGGTCGAGGATGTAGCCCTTGAGCTTGTTGCCGGCTTCCTTCTTGAGCTTCTCCACGGCGTCGAGCACCCCCGCCGTGCTCTGCTCGGTGAAGGAGGTGACGCGGATATAGCCGATGTCGCCGCCTTCCAGGCGGAAGCGCACCGACTTCACCTTGATGGTCTCGCGGGTCAGCGAGACATCGAACGGATCCTTGGCGGCGCGGCGGATCGAAATCTTGATCGGCGTGCCGACCTTGCCGCGCATCTTCTCGACCGCTTCCTGCAGCGTCAGCCCCTGAACCGGCTCGCCGTCGAGAGCGAAGATCAGGTCGCCGGGCATGATGCCGGCCTTGGAGGCGGGCGTGTCGTCGATCGGCGACACCACCTTGATGACGCCGTTCTCCATCGTGACCTCGATGCCGAGGCCACCGAACTCGCCCTTGGTCTGGACCTGCATGTCCTTGTAGGTCTTCGGGTTCATGTAGCTCGAGTGGGGATCGAGCGCCGACAGCATGCCGTTGATGGCGTTCTCGATCAGCGTCTTCTCTTCGGTCGGCTCGACGTAGTCGCGCCGGACACGCTCCAGCACGTCACCGAACAGGTTGAGCTGCTGGTAGAGCTCGCTCTTGTCGCCGGTGGCGGCCTTGGGAGGGGTCTTGTCCTGCGCCCCGGCCGGCAGGGCGATTGGAACAGCCAGGAAAGCCAGGATCGCGGCGGCGGAAGCGATGCGCAAACGGGTCATTGGATTGCTTTCAGGGATTGTCGCTGGCCGGCACGGACAGGCGAACTCGGGGGCAAATGTTGGGGCGAAGATACAGGGCGGTATTTGGCAGGATCAAGGCGTTGGCGGGTCACGGTGCTTAACAAATCAGGCCGAAACCGCCGTCGCGGGACGGGCGGTGACCAGGATCGGCGGCCGGTTGGCCTGGGAAAGCATCGACTTTCCGGTCATTTCGGCCGGTTGCGGCACGCCCATCAGGGCCAGCAGTGTGGGGGCGACGTCGGCCAATTTGCCGTCGGCCAGCGAATGGACGGCGACGGGGGCGTTGAACAGCAGGGCCGGCACCCGATTCAACGTGTGCTGGGTGTGCTTCTGGCCGCTCACCTCGTCGAACATCTGCTCGGCGTTGCCGTGGTCGGCGGTGACGAACAGGACGCCGCCGGCCTTCTTGATCGCCTCCATGAGCCGGCCGAGGCAGGTATCGACCGCTTGCACCGCCTTTATGGCGGCACCGAGATTGCCCGTGTGGCCGACCATGTCGCTGTTGGCGTAGTTCACGATGATCAGGTCGAATTTCCCCGAGCCGATCGCCTCGACCAGCCTGTCGGTCACTTCCGGCGCGCTCATCTCGGGCTTGAGGTCGTAGGTCTGGACCTTGGGTGAGGGAACGAGAATGCGTTCCTCGCCATCGAACACACGCTCCTCGCCACCGTTGAAGAAGAACGTCACATGCGCGTACTTCTCCGTCTCGGCGATGCGCAGCTGCTTGAGGCCAGCCCGCGAGATCGTCTCGCCCAGGCCCATCTTGATCACTTCGGGCGGGAAGAGCGTCTTGAGGAAGGGATTGAGCGCGGCGGAGTACTCCACCATGCCGACGGCCGTGGCGAAGTGTACGAGCCTCGCGCGCTTGAAGCCGTCGAACATCGGATCAAGCAGCGCCGTCAGGATCTCGCGCGCGCGGTCCGAGCGGTAGTTGAACATCAGCACGCCGTCGCCGTCCTTCATGCCGGCGTAGCCGCCGATCACTGTCGGCTTGACGAATTCGTCGTCGAGCCCGGCTGCGTATGCCTTGTCGATAGCTTCCTTCGGCGCCTTGGCAGGCTCACCGCCCCCTTGACGATTCGGGCCGTCGACCATCGCCTCGTAGGCGAGCGTCACCCGATCCCAGCGCTTATCGCGGTCCATCGGATAGAAGCGGCCAGACACTGTGGCGAAGCTGATCGGCAAGCCCCGCTGCAAGCCGCCCTCGATGTGCGCGATGCACTCGAGGGCGCTGCGCGGCGGCATGTCACGGCCGTCGAGGAAAGCGTGGATCGCGACCGGCACGCCGGCGCCCGCGATCAGGTTGGCGAGCACGACAAGGTGATCCTGGTGCGCATGGACGCCGCCCGGCGAGGCAAGCCCCATCAGGTGACAGGTGCCGCCGCTCTTCTTGAGCGTGGCGATCATCTCGACAAGCAATGGATTCTTCGCCAGCGATCCGTCCTCGATGGCATTGTCGATCCGCGGCAGGTCCGGCACCGCGACGCGGCCGGCGCCGAGGTTCATGTGGCCGACCTCCGAATTACCCATCTGCCCCTTCGGCAAACCGACGAAGGTCTCCGACGCATCGATCAGCCCTTGCGGGCAGGTCGCGACCATGCGGTCGAAGTTGGGCGTGCGGGCATCGAGGATCGCATTGTCCCTGGGATCGGTGCGGAAACCCCAGCCGTCGAGAATGCACAGGATAGCCGGGCGGGGTGGCGAAGCGGGCACTACGAGGCCTTGCCGCCATGCGGGCGCCTGTATTGGACCGCGTTGAACTTGTTGGGGCAGTTGAGGTCGCGTGGATCGGTATTGGGATTCTGGTCCGGCACTTCGATCGCACAGAACACGAACTCGCCCCGGCCCTCGCCGTCGATGGTGATGTCGTAGGTATAGGTGCCGGGCGGATCACCCGGGATGATGCACCACGAGCGCTGCAGCACGCCGTCCTGGACGGTTTCGAACATGCGCGTCGTGGCGCGCGTCTTGTCGGCGCTGACCTCGGTTTCCGGTCCGGCGATGACCTGCTCGGCGGGCTGCGAGGTCGTCAGGACTTCCTTCAGTGACACGACCCGGTTCGGGCCGCCGAGATACATGCGCCAGCCGAAGCAGGCGCGGTTGTACAGCAATGGAATGGCATTGGTCTCGTAGTGGCGCTGCTTGCCGTCGTCGCCGGCAATCGAGACATAGGGAATGCTGCGCACCGGCTTGGCCGCCGGCTTCGGAGCAGGCGCGGTCTGGGCGAGGGCGGCGACGGAAACCGCGGCCAGGGCGAAGGTGGCGAGGGCGGCGGTCCGCCACCGGAACAGGGTGCGCATGAGTGGCAATGTAGCCCCGCTTTTTCGTCAGAACAGAGGCAAAATCGACGCTATTCCAGCCTCGTTTCAGGCTCGGTGATAAGGATGCCCGGCCAGGAGCTGCTGGGCGCGATAGATCTGTTCGGCCAGCATGGCCCTGGCGAGCAGGTGTGGCCAGGTCATCGCCCCGAAGGAGATCACCAGGGCGGCCTGTTTCAGGAGCGGTTCGGGATGCCCATCGGCGCCTCCGATCAGGAAGGCGACGTCGGGGACCGCGTCGTCACGCCAACGGGCGAAGCGGGCGGCGAAGGCCTTGCTGTCCAGCACCTTGCCGCGCCGATCGAGGGCCACCAGGACGGCTTTTGCCGGTACGGCCGCCAGAAGCAGCTCGCTTTCGCGCTGGATCATCTGGGCGGGCGGCAGCTTGCGCTTCTCCTCCAGCTCGCGCAGCGCCAGCGGCCAGCGGATGCGGCCGGCGTAATGCTCGTAGAGATCGCGCTCCGGACCGCGCGCGGCGCGGCCGATGGCGGCGATCAGGAGTTTCACGCCGGCTTCTTGGCACGCCGCGGGCGGGCGGGCCGGGCGGCCTTGGCCTTGACCGGCTTGGGCTCGGCGGCCTCTTCCTCCAGCGCCCACATCTTTTCCAGGGCATAGAAGGCACGAGGCTCGGGACGGAATACATGGACGACGACGTCACCGGCGTCGACCAGCACCCAATCGCCGATCTGCTTGCCCTCGACCGGGATATAGCCGTGGCCGGCCTGCTTCAGCCGGTCGGCCAGATGTTCGGCAATGGCCACGACCTGGCGGTTCGAGCGGCCCGAGGCGATCACCATGTAGTCGGCGAAGGCGGATTTGCCCTTGAGGTCGATGACGACGACATTCTCGGCCTTGTCTTCGTCCAGCGAGTGGCGGGCGAGGGCGAGCAGGGCGTTGGAGGCCTTGCTCCGGTCGGGGAGCTGGCGAGCCCCCGTGGAGGGGTTTTGATCGGAGATGGTCGTTCCTTTCGTCTTGGTCCCGCTTGTTCGGGGTTTTCGCGGCCGCACGGCGCGAATGGCCGTGGCTGAATGAGTGTCCAGCCGGCTCGGGATAAAGCACCAGGCCGGCGGTTCGCAAGAGGCTAGGCGGCGCTCCTGCCCTGCCGCCAGCCGGTAACGCGCGAAGGTGCGCGGAGCTGCCGCGGCGAGGGCGGGGTAGCTCCAGCCGGGCCGGGCGAAGGCTGCGATCGGGATCAGGGCGAACAGCTCGCGCCATCCCAACCAATGCTCGAGCTGGGGCAGGATATCGGCACCCATCAGCCAGACGAATTGGGCTCGCGGATAGAGCCGGCGCAGCGCCCGCACGGTATCGAGCGTGTAGCGCGTGCCCAGCAGCAACTCGGGCGCGTCGACGCGGATGCGGGGGTGACGGGCCAGTTGCCGCGCGCGCGCGACACGAGTCGGCAGCGGCTCCATGCCGTCGTCGCTCTTCAGCGGGTTCTGCGGCGAGACCAGCCACCAGACCTCGTCGAGGCCGAGGCGCCGCATCGCCTCCAGGCTGACATGGCGATGGCCGTCATGGGCCGGATTGAACGACCCGCCCAGAAGCCCGATGCGGCGCGTCGTGTCGCGCGGCACGCCGGCCATCGGATGAAGCGCGGTGGTCACGCGATCGATCTCATGGGCGCCGAACTCATGGGCGCAAGGTGCCTTTGCCGCGCACGATGTTCTTGTAGGTGGTGAGCTCGACCAGCCCGACCGGCCCGCGGGCGTGCATGCGGTTGGTCGAGATGCCGATTTCCGCCCCCAGGCCGAACTCGGCGCCGTCGGCGAACTGGGTGCTGGCGTTGTGCATGACGATGGCGCTGTCGACCTCGCCCAGAAAGCGCTCGGCCGTGGCGCCGTTGTCCGTCACGATCGTTTCCGTGTGCTGGCTTCCGTAGGTCGCGATGTGATGGATCGCGCCCTCGACGCCGTCGACGGTCGCGACCGAGATCACCGGCGCCAGATATTCCGTACGCCAGTCCTTCTCGGTGGCGGGCAGTGCCTTGGGGTCGCGCTTGCGGACGTCGGCGTCGCCCCGGACCTCGCAGCCCAGCTCGTGCAGCTTGGCCAGCACGGGCATCAGATGCGTGTCGAGCGCGGCGCGGTCGATCAGCAGCGTTTCGGCCGCACCACAGACGCTGACGCGGCGCATCTTGGCATTGGCCACGAGATCGCGCGCCATGGCGAGATCGGCGTCGCGATCGACGTAAACGTGGCAGATGCCATCGTAGTGGCGCAGCACCGGCACCCGGCTTTCCTCGGTGACGCGGTCAATCAGCGAGCGCCCGCCGCGCGGCACGATGAGATCGAGCCAGTCCATGGCCCGCAGCATTTCGCCGACGGCGGCGCGATCGGTGGTGGGCACGAGCTGCACGCAATCCTCAGGCAGGCCGGCTTGAGCCAGCGCGCGGCGCAACAACTCGACGATGGCGCGCGATGAATGGAAACTGTCGGAGCCACCGCGTAGCACCACCACGTTGCCGGACTTGATGCAGAGCGCGCCGGCGTCGGCGGTGACGTTGGGGCGGGCCTCGTAGATCACGCCAATGATGCCGATCGGCACGCGCACGCGGCTGATCACCAGACCGTTGGGCCGCGTCCATTCCTCGATCTTCGCCCCGACCGGATCGGGCAGCGCCACGATGTCGTCCAGCCCGTGAGCCATGGCCTCGATGCGCACATCGTTCAGCAGCAACCGGTCCTGCAGGGCGGCAGTCACGCCGGCCGCCTGGGCTGCGGCTATATCCTTGGCGTTGGCGGCGAGGATCGCTGCCTTCTCGTGCCGGATCAGCCGAGCGGCCTCGGCGAGGGCGCGGTTCTTGGCCTCGGTGCCGGCAGTGCGCAGCGCGACAGCGGCGGCCTTCGCGCGGCGACCGAGCTCGGCCACGATGGCGACGGCATCTTCAGCAGGCTTGGTCTGAACGTTCATCGGCCGCTCCAGTATGCCCTGCCGGGGCTCACTCGACCACGAGATCGTCGCGATGGACGATCTCGTCGCGGCCGCGAAAGCCCAGCAGGCGCTCGATCTCGGCGCTCTTGCGGCCGGCGATGCGGCGGGCGTCTTCGGCGGCATAGGCCACCAGGCCGCGGGCCAGGACGCGGCCGGCGCGATCCTTCACGTCGACCACGTCGCCGCGCTTGAAATCGCCTTCGATGGTGGTGACGCCGGCCGGCAACAGGCTCTTGCCTGCCGAGAGCGCGCGGACGGCGCCGTCGTCGACGGTTAGCGCGCCGGCTGTCTTGAGCGAGCCCTTGATCCACTTCTTGCGCGCCGACAGGGGCGAGGCCTCGGGCAGGAACCAGCTGCAGCGCGCCTTGCCGTCGATCAGCGCCCCCAGTGCGCCGACCGCGCGTCCGTCGGCGATCGCCATGCGGCAGCCCGCGGCCATGGCGATGCGGCCGGCCATCAGCTTGGTCACCATGCCACCGTTCGACATTTCGGAGGCGGCGCTGCCGCCCATCGCCTCGATCTCGGGCGTGATCTCGCGGATCTCGGGAATGAACTTCGCCGAGGCGTCGCTGCGGGGATCGCCGGTGTAGAGACCGTCGATGTCGGACAGCAGTACCAGCGTGTCGGCGGAAATCATCTCGGCCACGCGAGCGCCCAGGCGGTCGTTGTCGCCGAAGCGGATTTCGTCGGTCGCGACCGTGTCGTTCTCGTTGATCACCGGCACGGCTTTGAGGCCGAGCAACGTGGCCATGGTCTGGCGCGCGTTGAGGTAACGGCGACGCTCCTCGGAATCGTCGAGGGTGAGCAGGACCTGCGCCACGGTGACGCCGTGGCGCGCCAGCGCTGCCTGATAGGCATGGGCGAGCTGGATCTGGCCGGTGGCGGCAGCGGCCTGGCTTTCCTCGAGCTTGAGCGGGCCGGGGGCCAGTTTCAGATGGGTGCGACCGAGCCGGATGGCGCCGGAGGACACCAGCACCACTTCGCATCCGCCACGCCCTTCTATTCCTTTGTGGAGGCGCGCGACGTCGTCGGTCAGGGCATCGAGCCAGTCGCGCCGGATTTCGCCACGCGCCTCGTCCACCAGGATCGAAGAGCCGATCTTGACGACCAGCCGCCTGGATGTGGCCAACCTGGATATGGCCAACGGGGAGCTGGCCTGCGATGTCACGCAGCTTCCTTGTGGGTGTCGCGCTGTTTCTCGACCAGCTTCATCAGCTCGAAGAGCAGGGGCTGCACGCCATGGCCGGCGACGGCGGAGATCACATACACCGTCTTGCGGCTTACCTTGGCGAGCTTGGCGCGCTTGGCTTCGATGTCCTCGGGCGTCATGGCGTCGGTCTTGTTGAGCGCCACCAGCTCTTTCTTGCGCGCGAGGTTGCCGCCGTAGGCGCGGAGCTCGGCCCGCACCGTGCGGTAGGCGTCGGCGACATCGTCCTGGGTGCCGTCAACCAGATGCAGCAGCGCGCGGCAGCGTTCGACGTGGCCCAGGAAGCGCGTGCCGAGACCGGCGCCCTCGTGTGCGCCCTCGATGAGGCCGGGAATGTCGGCCATGACGAATTCGCGTTCGCCTACCTTCACCACGCCGAGGCCGGGATGCAGGGTGGTGAACGGATAGTCGGCGATCTTGGGACGCGCGTTCGAGTTGGTCGACAGGAAGGTCGACTTGCCGGCGTTGGGCAGGCCGACCAGGCCGACGTCGGCGATCAGCTTCAGTCTCAGCCAGACTTCGCGTTCCTCGCCGGGCCAGCCCTTGTCGGCACGGCGCGGCGCACGATTGGTCGAGCTCTTGTAGTGCAGGTTGCCGTAGCCGCCGTCGCCGCCCTTGCACAGCACGACGCGCTGGCCGATCGAGGTGAGGTCGACCAGCAGGGTCTCGTTGTCGTCGGCGAAGACCTGCGTGCCGCGCGGCAGGCGCAGCACGACATCCTTGCCCGCGCCGCCGGTGCGCTGGGCACCCATGCCGTGATGGCCGGTCTCGCCCTTGAAGTGCTGGGCATAGCGGTAGTCGATCAGCGTGTTGAGGCCGTCGACGCATTCGAGCACGACATCGCCGCCGCGCCCGCCGTCGCCGCCGTCCGGGCCGCCATACTCGATGAACTTCTCGCGGCGAAAGCTCGCCGAGCCCGCGCCACCGTTGCCGGAGCGGACGAAGATCTTGGCCTGGTCGAGGAACTTCATGGGCCCAAGGCTCGGTTAGGTATCCAGAAATGAAAAGGGGGAACGGTTGACCGCTCCCCCTTCGAATTCCGATTGGGTGGGAACGGCTATTCGGCAGCCATCTTGGCCGGGTTCTGCGCCGGCGCCGGGAGCACGTTCACTTCAACCTTGCCGCCGGTCCGCTTGCGGAACGACACGATGCCGTGGGCGGTGGCGAACAGCGTGTGGTCGCGGCCCACGCCGACATTCTCGCCGGCATTCATCTTGGTGCCGCGCTGGCGGACCAGGATGTTGCCCGACAGGACCTTCTCTCCACCGAAGCGCTTTACGCCCAGACGCTTGCCGGCCGAGTCGCGGCCGTTGCGCGAGGAGCCGCCTGCTTTCTTATGTGCCATCGTTCTACTCCAGCCGCTCTACTAGGCGACGATCTGTTCGATCTTGACCACGGTCAGGTCCTGACGATGGCCGTTCTTGCGCCGCGAATTCTGGCGGCGGCGCTTCTTGAAGACGATCAGGTGCGGGCCGCGGGCCTGCTTGACGATCGAGCCCAGCACCTTGGCGCCTGCAACCGTCGGCGCGCCTACCTTCTCGCCCACCATCAGCACGTCGGTGAACTCGATTTTGGCGCCCGCCTCGCCCTCGATCTTTTCGACCGTGAGCGTGTCTTCGGCGGCGACCGTGTATTGTTTTCCACCCGTGCGGATAACGGCGATCATGATGACACCTGACTAAAGCCCCCCGGACCGGGTGAATTCTCCACCACCCCTAGGGGGAGTGGCCGGATTCAGGCCCAAATGCGGGAAAGCACGAAAGAGCACGGCGGGCCTGAGTGACCCGCCGGAGGAGGGCGGAATATACGCAGGACGCCCCCCAAGTCAACGCCGTAAACCCGTCATTTTGGGCCCAAATCAGGGGAAATCGGCCGCCGAACCGCCCGGGTTGCCCGGACAGAATCGCCTCTCTATAAGCGTGCCCCGGAGGGGTGCCAGAGTGGTCGATTGGGACAGTCTCGAAAACTGTTGTGCTCGCAAGGGTACCGTGGGTTCGAATCCCACCCCCTCCGCCA